>NZ_BCRS01000138.1 GCF_001552715.1 Mycolicibacterium vaccae NBRC 14118 = CIP 105934
GCCGCGGCCGCGAGCTCGGCCTGGGCGGCCTGCAGCTTCTCCAGCAGCCGCGCCGCCCGCAGCCCGCGGGCGGCCAGCAGTTTGCCTGCCTCCTCGGCGACTTTGCGGTGGGTCTCGCAGTCGCCGATGGCCTGCTGGTGCGCCGCGGTGGCCTCGACGAGCTCGCGCCGCTGCGCCGCCGCGTCCATCGACCCGTCGGCCTCGAAAAGTCCTTCCTCGGCAGGCATGCGGGACTGCAACGTGCCCAGCCGGGTCCGCAGCTCGTCGATGGAGTCGTCAGCGGTCAGCGCCTCCAGGATCGCCCGTACCTGCTGCCGGGCGGCCCGCAGGTCGCGGCGGCGCCGGTCCAGTGCGCGCGCGGCGTCGATGTTCTCGACGCCGGCTTGCCGCAGCGACTCGGACAGCTTGGCCGTCGCGGTGTCGAGCACCGTCTGGGTGGCCGCCGCGGACGCCCCGGGCACCACCTGCACCTTCAGCACACCCGGCAGGTCGATCCCGGTCGCGGTGCCCGTCGCGGCCGTCCAGGCTTCGCCCGCCGCCAGGCAGACCTGCTGGCCGTCGATGCTCAGCTCGACATCGGCGGCGGCGGTGATCTCGATGTGGGCCGAGGTCTGCTCGACGGCGGCGGTGGCCCGGTCGACGGCGGCCGCGGCACTCTCGATGCCGGCCAGCATCGCGTCGGTGAGCGTGATCGCCGCCAGATCGTTCTGCGTGGTCGCGAGCTCGCGTTCGTGCCGCTCGATCGCCGCGATCCGGGTGGTGAGGCGGTCCACCTCCTCACGGTCGGCCAGCCGCTGCACCGCGCCGCGGGCGGTGTCCACCCGCTCCTGGGCGGCACTCAGCGCGGTTCGCGCCTGTTCGGCCGCCTCTTCGGCGGCGACCTGCATCTCCTTGGCGATGTCCAGTTCGCCTGCGGCGGCGTCGGATTCGGCCTGCAGGGCCGCGACCGCGGCGGTGCGTTCGTCGATCTCGGCGCGGGCACGACGCCGCTCGGTCAGCGCCGCAGAGGACACGGTGTGGGCGGAGCGGGCCGCATCGGCGCGCACCGTCGCCTGATCGAACTCCGCGCGCAGCACCGCGACAGCCTGGGCAGCGCCCCGCGCGGCGTCAAGCCGCTGTGCGGCAGAGGCGCATTCGGCCTCAAGGCGGGCCAGCTCACCGGTGAGCCCGGCATGGGTGCGTACCGCTTCGTCCACCTCGGCCATCGCCGCGGCACAACGCGCCACGTCCTCGTCGGCCGCGCGCAGCCGCGTGGTCGCCGCCGCCCATTCACCGGTGGGCCGACCGGTGGTCGTGAAGTAGCGCCGGAACTCCTCCTCGACGCGGTCGATGAGCAGCGTCTCCATGTTCCCCGCGGCGGCCGCAGGCGCGTCGTCGACCTCACCGGCCACCACGTCCAGCGCCCGGGACAGCGCATTGCAGCCCGACAATTCCACCGCCGAGGTCGGCGCCGACTGCAGCACCCGCTGCGCCTGCCACAGGTCCAGGTCGACGGACTCGGCGAGAATCGCGCGCACCCGTTCGTGTGCCTCGTCGCCGGTGAGCTGTTCGCGCCGCGGACTCAACACGGTCAGCTCCGTCTCGGGCCGCTTGTGAAACCGCTTGCGGTACACGAAACGGTAAGGGCCGGCGGAGATCTCGGCCGTCACCTCCGCGCCGACGTCGGCGTGCGTCGGCTTGACCTGCTTGACTTCTTTCCTGCTGGAGCGGTCCTTGGATTCCAGCAGCAGGTCGAGCGCCTCGAGCATGGAAGACTTGCCCACCTCGTTGGGGCCGCTGACCACGACCACCCCGCGATCGGGGAACTCGATGTCGCGGTGGGTGATTCCGCGGTAGTTCGTCAGGACCAGTCGGTGCAGCTTCACGCCGCGCCCCCTTCGGTGAGACGCAGCAGCAGCGCCAGCGCCGCGCGGGCGTCCTCGGCGTCGTTGCCGGTCGTCCGCGCGGTGGCCACCAGCTCGTCCACCGCGGCGGCGGCGAAGCCACCGATCCCGAGGTCGTCGAACTCGCCGTCGGCGGGCATCACCGCCAGGTCGGTTTGCTTGTCCCACGGCACCAGCGCCGCGAACAGCCGCGCGTAGCGGTCCAGGCAGGCGTCCAGCGCAGCCCGGTCGGTGACGGTGAGCGACCCGGTCAGCCCGAGCCGGATCACCGTGTGTTCCTTGTCGGGCATCTGGTCGAGGTTGATGTCGAGGTCGGCGACGTCGCGGCTGTCGTCCACCGAGTGCTTCAGCGACATGAAGCGCCAGGTGCCGACCCGGCGCGCGTCGACCTGCACCGGCCGGGCCGGGTCGGACTCATCGATGTCGACGACGAGCACGTGCCCGGGGTCTGGTTCGATGTCGTCGTAGTTGGTGACCTCCGGCGAGCCGGAGTACCAGACCCGGCCGGTGGCGCCGACACTCATCCGGGAGTGCTTGTCGCCCAGCGCGACATAGTGAACGGCGCCGCGGCTGATCGCGGCCTCGACGGTGGCGAGCCCGATCAGCGACGGCCGGTCCTTGTCCGGCACCAGGATGTCGACGGCGCCGTGACCGACGACGACACGCGTCACCCCTGGCTCTGCCGGCAGTTCGTCGAGGACCCGCCCGACCAGGTCGGTGGTCGGGGCCTTGGAGGACCACGGCGCGGCCACCAGCTCGAGCCCGGGACGGACCTCGTGCACGCCGGGCCGGTCGAGCACCACGACGTTGTCGGGCTTCTCGGAGGTGAACAGCGCGCTGGTGTACACCGAGGACGCGTCCAGCGGATCGTGGTTGCCCGGCAGCAGGTAGACCGGCACCGTGATGGCGCGCATGGCCTCCAGCGCGGTGCTGACCTCGCGCGGGGCCAATTGGTTGTGCTCGAACACGTCTCCGGCGACCACGACGAACTCCGCGCCCATGTCGGCGGCCAGCGGCCCCAGCGCGCTGACCGCGCTGCGCCGCGACGCCGAATACCGTGGCTGCGCATCGCCGTTGAGGTAGTGACGGGTCATCCCCAGCTGCCAGTCAGCAGTGTGCAGAAATCGCATGTCGCCCCGCCCCCTTTGCGTCGTCGCCGGCTGTGTTTCTCATGGCATGGCTACTGTAGGGCCGCCCCCCGACAACTCCGTGGACCCGCACCGGCATGGCCTACGGTTGTCGGATGAGTCACCGACACCGCACCCTCGTGCTGCTCCGCCACGCCAAGTCGGACTACCCGGACGGGGTCGTCGACCACGACCGTCCGCTGGCCGAGCGCGGGGTCCGGGAGGCGGCGCTGGCCGGCGAGTGGATCAGGGCCAACGTGGGTGACGTGGACGCGGTGCTGTGTTCGACGGCGACGCGGACCCGGCAGACCCTGGAACGCACCGGCATCGCCGCACCGGCGGAGTTCGTGGACCGTCTCTACGACGCGACGCCCGGCGTGGTGATCGAGGAGATCAACGCCGTACCGTCGCGCTTCACCGGTGACGTGTCGACCCTGCTGGTCGTCGGGCACGAGCCGGTGATGTCGTCGCTGGCCCTGGGGCTGGCCGCGGACCCGGACACCGACGCCGACAACCGTGCCTACCAGCAGGTCTCGGCGAAGTTCCCCACCTCGGCGATCGCGGTGCTGCACACCACCGCACCGTGGGACCGGCTCGCGCTGCGCGGTGCCCGGCTCGTCGACTTCCACGTCCCGCGCTAGCGCGGGGCCGGTCAGGCCCTGGTGGCCAGCGTCAGTTCCATCAGCTTGATCGCCATCCCGCACGCGTCCATCCCCGGCGTCTGGGGGTTGACCCACCAGCCGACGACGCCGGCGGCGTCACTGGCGACACCGCACGCGCCGTTGGGATCGTTGGGCCGCATGACGATTGACGAGATGCCCGCGACCGACCGATTCTCGATCTGATACTGCAACTGCTCGGCCACGTCCCGCTCGTTGTCGAGGCTGCCGGTCTCGAACCAGAAGCGGGTGATGTCGACCAGCCCGGCCGGGTTCGCGGCCTGCCAACGGCAGATCGCGCCGACGAACGTGCTCTGGATGTCCAGCGGGTCGGCGCCCACCGTCTCGGCGAGGATGTCCTCGGTGAGGACCTCGCACTCCTTGAGCAGGTTCGGGTACTTGCGCTCGGAGTTGTCGTTCCGGGGCACGGTGCCGGTGCCGGACCTGGCGGCGGTGCCCTCGACGGTCTGCGTGCAACCGGTCAGCACCACCAGCCCGGCCAGCGCGGCGACCATCCCGGAGAGCAGGCGGCGGGTCATTTGGAGTTCACGATCGACTGGCGGGTGAGTTCCTTGGCGACCTCACACGCGTCCGGATAGGGCGGCTGGGCGTAGCTGATCGACCATTCGATGAAGTCGTCGTCGAACTGGATGCCGACCTCACACAGGTTCACGCCGATCTTCGGGTCGGGGTCCTCGTTGATTCCGATGAAGCCGTCGTAGCCCTCGATGTTGATGTCTTCCACGCTGGTCCGGGACAACTCCATGGTCTTGCGCTCCCGACCGATCGGGCTCCCGCGGAACCACGAGAACGAGAAGTGCGGCCCCAGGATCGATCCGCCGGAGAGCCACTGACACCCGACCGACGTCTTGGCGGTGTTCACCAGTCCCGGCACCTTGGTCTGCTTAGTGATCTCCTCGTCGCTGACGCCGCCGCACTCGGGGAAGAACGGCCCGTGCGACACGGTCTCCTGCACCGGCGCCTCGCTCGACGGCACGGTCGGGCCCTGCGGCTCGGAGTCCGAGCAGCCGGCGACCACGGGGAGGATTGCCACAGCAGCAACGGCCAGCCCCCGGCGTACGCGAGGAGCAATGACCGACACCGCAGGCCGACGATGTCCGCGGAAGCTGGAGTTCACGCCATGCACTGTAGCGGCACCCTTCACCACCAACCACCGACAGGCCGATTGACCTGCCTATTTATCGGATTCTCAGGCGCGGTGGCGGCTCGCCCGGCACGGCGGACGCCCGACGGTGTGCGACAGTAGCGGGATGCTCTGGGGGCTGCTCCGCCGGTACGCACGGCCCTACCGCAGGCTGCTGACGATCGTCGCGGCGCTTCAGGTGGTCAGCACGCTGGCAACGCTGTATCTGCCCACGGTCAACGCCGCGATCATCGACGACGGGGTCGCCCAGGGCGACCTGCGCCGCATCGTCGAGCTCGGCGCCGTCATGCTCGCCGTCACGGCCCTGCAGGTGGTGTGCGCGGTCGGCGCGGTCTACTTCGGGTCGCGCGCCAGCATGGGCGTCGGCCGCGACCTGCGTTCGACGATGTTTCACCACGTCACCGGGTTCTCCGCGGAGGAGACGGCGCGGTTCGGCGCCCCGTCGCTGCTGACCCGCACCACCAACGACGTCCAGCAGATCCAGTTGCTGGTCCAGCTGACCTGCACGATGCTGGTGACCGCGCCGATCATGAGCGTCGGCGGCATCCTGATGGCGATCCACCAGGACGCGGGCCTGTCGTGGCTGCTGGCGGTCGCCGTGCCCGTGCTCGCACTGGCCAACTACTGGATCGTGTCGCATCTGCTGCCCATCTTCCGCAGGGTGCAGGGTCAGATCGACGGCATCAACCGGGTGATGCGCGAGCAGCTCACCGGCCTTCGGGTGGTGCGGGCGTTCGCCCGGGAATCGTTCGAGCGCAACCGGTTCGCCGAGGCCAACACCGCACTGGCGGGCAGCGTGCTGGAAGCCGGGCGCTGGCAGGCGCTGATGCTGCCGGTCACCACGCTGGTCATCAACATCTCCAGCGTGGCGTTGATCTGGTTCGGCGGAATGCGCATCGACGCCGGGCAGATGCAGGTCGGGTCACTGATCGCGTTCCTGTCCTACTTCATGCAGATCCTGCTCGCGGTGCTGATGGCGACGTTCATCCTGGTCATCATCCCGAGGGCGTCGGTGTGCGCGGAGCGGATCACCGAGGTGCTCACCACCGAGCCGGCGATCGTCAACTCCCCCACCGCGACCTCGCCCGCGGCCATCACCGGCGAGATCCGGTTCGACAACGCGACGTTCAGCTATGCCGGCGCCGATCGTCCGGTGCTGCAGGACGTCTCGTTCACCGCCAGGCCAGGGACCACCACCGCGATCGTGGGGTCCACCGGCTCCGGCAAGTCGACGCTGGTGGCGCTGGTGTGCCGGCTCTACGACGTGACCGCGGGCGCGGTGCTCGTCGACGGGGTCGACGTCCGCGACCTCGACGTCGACCGCCTGTGGGACGCGATCGGGCTGGTGCCCCAACGGGGTTACCTGTTCTCCGGGACCGTCGCCGAGAACCTGCGGTACGGCCGCTCCGACGCGACCGAGGAGCAGATGTGGGCCGCGCTGCGCGTCGCGTGCGCCGACGACTTCGTCGCCGCCCATCCCGACGGGCTGTCCATGCCGGTGGCCCAGGGTGGGATGAACTTCTCCGGCGGCCAGCGGCAGCGGCTGGCGATCGCCCGCGCGGTGATCCGCCGACCGACGGTCTACCTGTTCGACGACGCATTCTCCGCACTCGACGTGCACACCGACGCGCGGGTCCGCCAGCAGCTGCGCGAGGTCTCCGCGGGCGCCACGGTGATCATCGTCTCGCAGCGCATCTCGACGGTGTCCGGCGCGGACCTGATCGTCGTCGTCGACGACGGCCGCGTGGTGGATGCCGGGACCCACGAACAACTGCTCGCCGGCTGTCAGCCTTACCGGGAGTTCGCGGACTCGCAGTCGGTGCCGGTGGGTGAGCGATGAGCGGACCGCTGGCGCGTCCGATGCGGATGAACGAGCCGCCCCAGACCCGGTCCCGCGACTTCAAGGCCTCGGCGATCCGGCTGCTCAGGAGGCTGACCCCCCATCGTCGGCTGACCGCCGCGGTGATGTTGCTCGGGGTCGGTGGCATCGCCGTGAGCGTGGTGGGTCCGCGGATCCTCGGGCACGCAACCGATCTGCTGTTCAACGGCGTGATCGGCCGCCAGCTGCCGGCGGGCCTGACCAAGGAACAGGCGATCGAGGCCGCCCGGGAACGCGGCGACGGCACGTTCGCCGACCTGCTCTCCGGCATGGACGTCGTCCCCGGCCAAGGGGTGGACTTCGGCGCGGTGGCCCGCACGCTGGCGCTCGCGTTGGGGTTGTATCTGGTTGCGGCGCTGATGGTCTGGGTGCAGGCGCGGCTGCTCAACGTGGTGGTGCAGCGCACGATCATGATGCTGCGGGCCGACGTCGAGGCCAAGGTGCACCGGCTGCCGCTGCGGTACTTCGACTCGCGCCAGCGCGGCGAGGTGCTCAGCCGCGTCACCAACGACGTCGACAATCTGCAGCAGTCGCTGACCATGTCGATCACCCAGCTGCTCACCTCGGTGCTGACCGTGTTCGGTGTGCTGGTGATGATGCTGACGATCTCACCGCTGCTGACCCTGCTCACCGTGGTCACCGTGCCGCTGTCGCTGTGGGTCACCCGGTCGATCGCCAAGCGGTCACGCACGCTGTTCGTCGCGCAGTGGACCAACACCGGCAGGCTCAACGCCCACATCGAGGAGACCTACAGCGGTTTCACCGTCGTCAAGACCTTCGGCCACCGCGCGCACGCCGAGGAGCAGTTCCGGGAACTCAACGACGACGTCTACCAGGCCAGCTTCGGGGCGCAGTTCCTGTCCGGGCTGGTCTCCCCCGCGACGATCTTCATCGGCAACCTCAGCTACGTCGCGGTCGCGGTGCTGGGCGGGGTGCAGGTGGCCACAGGTCAGATCACCCTCGGCAGCATCCAGGCCTTCATCCAGTACGTCCGCCAGTTCAACCAGCCGCTCACCCAGATCGCCGGCATGTACAACACGCTGCAGTCCGGCATCGCCAGCGCCGAGCGGGTTTTCGACCTCCTCGACGCCGAGGAGGAGAGTCCGGACCCGCCCAGGGCCCTTCCCGCCGGGGACGGCGTAAGCAGCGGCCGGGTGGAGTTCGAGCGGGTGTGGTTCGGGTACCGGCCCGACGTTCCGGTGATCGAGGATCTCTCGCTGATCGCCGAACCCGGCACCACCGTGGCCATCGTCGGACCCACCGGCGCGGGCAAGACCACCCTGGTGAACCTGCTGATGCGGTTCTACGACGTCGACGCCGGACGGATCACCCTCGACGGGGTCGACATCGCGTCGGTGAGCCGCGAGTCGCTGCGTTCCCGGATCGGGATGGTGTTGCAGGACACCTGGTTGTTCGCCGGGACGATCCACGACAACATCGCCTACGGCCGCCCCGACGCCGCCCCCGACGAGGTGCTCGAAGCGGCCAGGGCCGCATACGTCGACCGCTTCGTGCACACCCTGCCCGACGGCTACGACACCCGCATCAACGACGGCGGCACCAACATCAGTGCCGGGGAGAAACAGCTGATCACCATCGCCCGTGCGGTGCTGGCCCGACCGCGGCTGCTGATCCTCGACGAGGCCACCAGCTCGGTGGACACCCGCACCGAGGTGCTGATCCAGCGGGCGATGAGCCGGCTGCGCCGGGACCGCACGAGTTTCATCATCGCCCACCGCCTTTCGACGATCCGCGACGCCGACATGATCCTGGTGATGGAGGCGGGCAGGATCGTCGAGCGCGGCACGCACGACGAGTTGATGGCCCGGCACGGCGAGTACTGGACCATGGCGAGCCGCTGACGGTGTGAGCGGACCGCTCAATCGCATTCGCCGGACGCCCGCGGGACGCTCGGGCACCATGGCGGCATGAGCCGCACCGTGCACACCTTCTGCCGGTACTGCCTGGCCGCGTGCGGGGTGGAGGTGACCGTCGACGGCAACCGCGTGGTCAAGATCTCCCCGGACAAGCAGAACCCGCACAGCTGGCGGGATTTCTGCGCCAAGGGCCGCACCGCCCACCAGGTGGTCGAACACCCCCGCCGGATCGTGGCGCCGATGAAACGCGTGGACGGCCGGTATGTCGAGACCGGCTGGGACGAGGCGATCGACGACATCGCCGCGCGGCTCAACGCGGTCATCGACGCCGACGGGCCCGACGCGGTCGGTGCGTACTACGGCAACCCGGCCGGCTACTCGTCGTCGAACCTGATGTTCATGAACGGCTGGCTGGACGCCGTCGGCACGTTCAACCGGTACGCGGTGGGCTCGGTCGACCAGAACGCCATGCACGTGGTGGCCGAGAAGATGTACGGTTCGGCGCTGCTGGCGCCGGTCTCCGACGTCGACAACTGCGACTACTTCCTGCTGGTCGGCGCCAACCCTGCGGTGAGCGCCTGGAATTGGCTGGAATCGGTGCCCGGTGGCTGGCACCGCGCGCTCGCCCGCCGGCGACAGGGCGCCACCATCGTGGTCGTCGACCCGGTGCGCACCGAGTCCGCCGAGAAGGCCGACGTGCATCTGCCGGTGCGACCGGGACAGGACTGGGCGCTGCTGCTCGCGATGGTCAAGGTCATCCTGGACGCCGGCCTGGAGCATCGGGGCGACTGCGCCGACCTGGCGGTGGGCACCGACCGGTTGCGCACGCTGGTGGCCGAGGCGGACCTCGACGACCTCGCCGCGCGCTGCGACCTGCCGCGCGATCAGATCGTGGACGTGGCAAGGTCTTTCGCGACAGCGCCGCGGGCGATGGTGGTGACCAGGACCGGGGTGTCACTGCATCTGGCCGGCACGATCGGCGAATGGCTGGGTCACGTCCTGAACGTGATCACCGGCCGCATGGACCGGCCGGGCGGACGACGGTTCGAACCCGGCTACGTCGACGGGCTGCGGCTGGCCGGGCTGGCCGGCACGAAGCCGCACACCAGCCGCCTGCGGGGCCGGCCACTGGTGGCGGGCGCGCACGCGCTCAGCGAACTGCCCGACGAGATCACCACACCCGGGCGCGGTCAGATCCGTGCGCTGCTGATCAACAGCGGCAACCCGGTGGTCTCCGGACCCGACGGCGCGAAGCTCGATCACGCACTGTCGCAACTGGATCTGCTGGTCGCGATCGACTTCGTGCAGCGTGAGAGCCACCGGCACGCGCACTGGCTGCTGCCCGCCGTGCACTGGCTCGAGCGTGCCGATCTGCTGGCCTTCACCAGCAACCTGCACGACGAGCCCTACCTGCATTACGGCGTGCGCGCCGTCGAGGCGCCGCCGCTGGCCCGACCCGAGTGGCGCATCTTCGTCGACCTGGCGCTGGCGATGGACCGCCCGCTGTTCGGGGCGCCGGGACTGAACCGGTTGGTCAGGACGTCCAGGAGGCTGGCCCGCCTGACCGGAAGGGCGGGGCTGGAATTCGGCCCGGACTGGGTGGACCGGCTGCTGGTGGCGACCGGCCGGAAGGTCGGCGGACGACGCATCCGATGGTCGGACGTGCGCGCACATCCGCACGGCTGGGTCCTCGGGCCGCGGGAGTTCGGGCACTTCCGGGACGCGTTGCGTACCCCGGACAAGCGGGTGCACGTCGCGCCGCCCGAGCTCGTCGCCCGCGCCCGCGAGCTGCTCGCCGAACCGGTGCCGCAGCCGCCGCCGGACTACCCGTTCCAGCTCGGCAACCGCCGTCACCGGCACTCCATGAACTCGTGGCTCAACGAACTCCCGGATCTGCACCCCGCAGGCAGGGGCAGCGAGGTCATCGTCCATCCCGAGGACGCGGCCCGGCTCGGCATCGCTGACGGCGATCGGGTGACGGTGCGCTCCCCCGTCGGCGCGGTCGAGCTGAGCGCCTCGGTCAGCGAGGCGACCCGGCCTGGCGTCGTCGTCATCGACCACGGCTGGGGCTCAAGAGTTTTCGACCCGCACGCCGGGTCCGCTCCGCAGTCCTACGGTGTCAACCGCAACCTGCTCGTCGACGGCGAACCGGTGGATCCGCTGTCGCAGACCTCGGCGCTGAACTCCAGCTACGTGGCGGTCACGCCGGCCTAGAGTTGCGGACCCGCCGCCCGCAGGTCGTCGACTTCGCGCATGGCGTCACGCAGTTGGCTCAACCACTCGTCGGCGTGGTCGCCGACCAGTCGCACCGACCACGCGAGGGCGTCGGAGCGCGACCGGGCCACGCCGGCGTCGACCAGCGTGTCCAGCACCCGGCGTTCGGGTTGCCGCAGCCGCGTCATGACCGGAACGGCGAGGTGGGTGAACAGGATTCGCTCGGTGCGGGCGTCGACGGGAATGTCCACACCCCAGGAGACCTTTCGCCCGTAGCGCGCCTCGGCCTCGTCGGCGATCTGCATGCGCTCGGGGCGCGTCTGTTCCCGGAAACGTGCGGCGCGCCCGGAGGCGCGGGCCTCGCTCTCGGGGTCCTCGGCGTCGGGAAGACGACCGATGACGGTGATCTCTTCGCGGTCGACGATGACCTCCGGGTCACCGGCGAACCAGGTGTCGGGCAGTCGGCCGGCGAACCAGTCGCCGGCGTCCCCCGCGTCGGGTTGATCGGCCTGCTGCCAGCCGCCGGGGCGGCCGGCCCGTCGGCCATGGGGATGATGTCGCATGATTACATGCTTACACCCTTACAGCGTGGGCGGGGAGGCTCTTCGCCGACAGCGGAACCCGCAGTCCGGAGGGCATCGGTTCTAGGGTGAATGGCACCACTCACACCCCGAGGAGGCGGCGATGACAGCACCCGGACCAGGCAGTTGGCAACCCGATCCCGAGGGCCGGTTCGACTACCGATGGCATGACGGACAGCAATGGACCGATCAGGTGTCCCATCAGGGACAGCTGCAGCGGGCACCGCTGGGCGGTCCGCCCCCGGCCCAGGCCGGCCCCTCGCAGGCACAGCCGGTCGGCGGGGCCGACGGATTCGCCGGCATCAGCGGTGATCTCGTCGACGGACGCTTCAGCGAGAAGGAAGCCCAGCCGATCGCCAATCAGAACACCAAGCTGCTCCGCGTCCGGCTGGGTGAACCGTTCATGGCCCGGCAGGGCTCGATGGTGGCCTACCAGGGCAACGTCGACTTCGCCTTCGAGGGCGGCGGGGCGTCGAAGTTCCTGAAGAAGGCGCTGACCGGTGAGGGGCTACCGCTGATGCGGTGCCACGGCCAGGGCGACGTGTTCCTCGCCGACCGGTCCTACGACGTGCACCTGCTGAACCTGACGAACTCGGGCCTGTCGATCAGCGGCAAGAACGTGCTGGCGTTCTCGTCGAGTCTCGACTGGAACATCGAGCGCGTCAGGGGCGGCAGCGTGGTTGCCGGTGGGCTGTTCAACACCACACTGCGCGGCACCGGCTGGGTCGCGCTGACCACCGACGGACCGCCGGTGGTGCTCAACGCCGCCGAAGCCCCCACCTTCGCCGACACCAACGCCGTGGTCGCGTGGTCGGCGAACCTGCAGACCCAGCTCAAGACCAGCTTCAAGGCCGGCGCGCTGATCGGCCGCGGCTCCGGGGAGGCGATGCAGGTCTCGTTCTACGGCAACGGGTTCGTCATCGTGCAACCGTCCGAGGGCGTCCAGGTCTCCATGCCCCAGTAGGTCAGAGCTCCAGTAACACGGTCACCGGCCCGTCATTGACGAGCTCTACCTGCATGTCGGCGCCGAAGACACCCGTGGCCACCTCGGCGCCGAGGTCTGCCAGGGCCGCGGCGAACGCCTCGACCAACGGCTCGGCGACCGGGCGGGGCGCCGCGGCGTTCCACGTCGGCCGTCGCCCCTTGGCCGTGTTGCCGTACAGGGTGAACTGGCTGACCACCAGGATCGGCGCACCGATGTCGCAGGCCGACTTCTCGTCGTCGAGAATTCGCAGCTGCCAGAGCTTTTCAGCCAGACGCCGCGCCTTGGCCCGGTCGTCGTCGTGGGTCACCCCGACGAGGGCGAGCAGCCCCTGACTCTGCGGGCGGATCTCACCGACCGTCTCGCCGGCCACCGTCACCCTGGCAGAGCTCACCCGCTGCACGAGGATTCGCATGCGGTGAACCTACAGCGAGCCGAGGATCTCCTTCATCGTGGCGATCTCGCGCTGCTGGGTCTCGATGATCTCGTGCGCCAGATGCACCGCCTCCTGCGCCTGCCCGGTGTCGACCTCGGTCTGCGCCATCCTGACCGCACCTTCGTGATGGGCGATCATCCCGGTCAGGAACTGCTTACCGGCCTCGGCGCCTTCGGCCCGGCGCAGCTGCTCGAGCTGCTCGTCGGTCATCATGCCCATCGCCGCGTGCGCCGACGGGTCCCCGCCCATGTCGTGACCCTCGTGGCCGGCCGCCGCGGGGGTGCCCCAGTCGGTCAGCCACTGCCGCATCGTGTCGATCTCCGGCCCCTGTGCCGCCTTGATCTGTTCGGCCAGCTCCGTCACCCGGGGGTCGATGCCCTGCTTGGCCAGGATGATGTCGCTCATCACGATGGCCTGCTCGTGGTGCGGGATCATGTCGCGGGCGAACGCGGCGTCGGCCTCGTTGTGGCCGGCGTGCTCACCGTGGCCGTCGCCGGCGGCCTGCGACGTCGTCGGGTGTTCATGGGTGGCGTGGTCGTGCTCGGCCGACTCGGTCCCCACGTCACTGCACCCGGAGAGCAGCAGCGCGAAGGTGGCGCCCACAGCGCCCGCCCCTGCCAGCAGACTGTGTCTGGACATCAACCTCGTGCTCCCTTCGTGTGACTTCATACCCTAGGGGGGTATAGTACAGCCAGGTTGTACACATCCGTGGAGAGGAGCCTGATGAGCACCACCACCATCACCGTCGAGGGTATGAGCTGCGGAGGATGCGCCAACTCGGTGCGCGCCGAGCTCACCCACATCCCCGGTGTCGTCGGGGTCGACGTGGACATCACCAACGGTACGGTGACGATCGACAGCCAGGCCCCCGTCGACCCCGCGGCCGTCCGCGCGGCGGTCGAGGAGGCCGGCTACACGCTGGCGGGCTGACCGCCATGACCGCCCCGGTGAAGATCGCCACATTCGTCGCCATGCTCGCGGTGGTGTTCGCGGTCTCGCTGTGGGTGGGCCACACCGTCGGCCCGGCACCCGCTCCCGGTCCCGCCAGCGACCATTCCCACCTCCACGAAGGTGACCATCGGTGAGCACCGTCGAACTCAACATCAGCGGAATGACCTGCGCGTCGTGCGCGGCGCGCGTCGAGAAGAAACTCAACAAGCTCGACGGGGTCACCGCGACGGTGAACTTCGCGACCGAGAAGGCCCGCGTCGAGTACGGCGACCCGATCTCCCCCGCCGACCTCGTCGCCGCCGTCGAATCGGCCGGCTACCACGCCGCACTGCCGGAACGCTCCCCCGAGCCCACCGACGAACCGGCCGACCCGGCCGCTGCGCTCAAGCGCCGCCTGCTGATCTGCGTCGCGCTGTCGGTACCGGTGATCGCGATGGCGATGGTCCCCGCGCTGCAGTTCACCTACTGGCAGTGGCTCTCGCTGACACTGGCCGCACCGGTGGTGGTCTGGGGCGCCTGGCCCTTCCATCAGGCCGCGTGGACGAACCTGCGCCACGGTGCGGCGACCATGGACACGCTGATCTCGGTGGGCACCCTGGCCGCGTTCGGGTGGTCGCTCTATGCACTGTTCTGGGGCACTGCCGGCATTCCGGGGATGACGCACCCGTTCGAACTGACCATCGCCCGCATGGACGGCAGCGCCAACATCTACCTCGAAGCCGCCGCCGGGGTGACGACGTTCATCCTGGCCGGTCGCTACTTCGAGGCGCGCGCCAAACGGCAGGCCGGCGCGGCCCTGCGCGCGCTGCTGGAGATGGGCGCCCGCGAGGTCACCGTCCGCAGAGGCGGTGCGGAGCAACGCATCCCGGTCGAGCAGCTGCTGATCGGCGACGTGTTCGTGGTACGTCCGGGCGAGAAGATCGCCACCGACGGCGTGGTGGTGGAAGGCATGTCCGCAGTCGACGCGTCGATGCTCACGGGGGAATCGGTTCCCGAGGAGGTGCAACCGGGCGATCAGGTGGTCGGTGCGACGGTGAACGTCGACGGCCGGCTGGTGGTGCGCGCCGAGCGCGTCGGCGCCGACACCCAGCTGGCCCAGATGGCCCGCCTGGTCGAGGACGCACAGAACGGTAAGGCGCAGGCGCAGCGACTCGCCGACCGGATCTCCGGGGTCTTCGTCCCGATCGTGATCGCGCTGTCGGTGGCCACCCTCGGATTCTGGCTCGGCACCGGGCACTCGGTGGCTGCGGCGTTCACCGCTGCGGTGGCCGTGCTGATCATCGCGTGCCCCTGCGCGCTGGGGCTGGCGACGCCGACGGCGCTGATGGTGGGCACCGGCCGCGGCGCGCAACTGGGCATCCTGATCACCGGGCCCGAGGTGCTGGAGGACACCCGACGGGTTGACACCGTGATCGTCGACAAGACCGGCACCGTGACCACCGGGAGCATGACGCTGATCGACGTGTTCGCCGCCGACGGGGAACAGCCCGACGAGGTGCTGCGGACCGCCGGCGCGGTCGAGCACCCGTCCGAGCATCCGATCGCGCGCGCCATCGCGTCGGGTGCGCTGGAGAAGTTCGGCGAACTGCCCGCGGTCGCGGCGTTCTCCAACCTGCGCGGCCTCGGGGTGTCCGGAGAGGTGAACGGGCGTGTGGTTCTGCTGGGCCGGACCCGGCTACTGGCGGACCGGGCGTTCGACATCCCCGACGAGATCAACGGTGCGCTACTGCAGGCCGAGTCCGACGGCAGGACCGCGGTCGTGGTGGGCTGGGACGGGCGTGCCCGCGGCGTACTGATGGTCGCCGACGCGGTGAAACCGACGTCCGCCGAAGCGATCTCGCGGCTGAAGCAGTTGGGCCTGACACCGATCATGGTGACCGGGGACAACGAGGCGGTCGCGCGCGCAGTCGCCGCCGAGGTCGGCATCGACACGGTGATCGCCGGAGTGCTGCCGCAGGACAAGGTCGAAACGGTCAAGCGGCTGCAGCACGACGGCAAGGTGGTCGCGATGGTCGGCGACGGCGTCAACGACGCGGCGGCGCTGGCCCAGGCCGATCTGGGGCTGGCGATGGGCAGCGGCACCGACGTCGCCATCGAGGCCAGCGATCTGACGTTGATCAGCAACGACCTGCGGGCGGTCCCGGACGCCATCCGGTTGTCGCGCAAGACGCTGAGCACGATCAAGGGCAACCTGTTCTGGGCGTTCGCGTACAACGTCGCGGCCCTGCCGCTGGCCGCGGCCGGCCTGCTCAATCCGATGATCGCCGGCGCCGCAATGGCGTTCAGCTCGGTGTTCGTCGTGACCAACAGCCTGCGCCTGCGCGCGTTCACCCCGTCGCGCTGATCACGGCCCGCCGCAGACCGGGCGCAACGGTGGCTGCGCGATTAATGAGATGTCGCGCGCGGCCGTCCGGGCTAGGTTGGCACTGATCCCAACATCGGAGGCGGATGATGTGTGCGGACTCGGAAAGCACTTACGGGGAGCCGCTGTTCGCAGCATTTCCCCAGTGGCGTGCGCTCGCTCGGCGAGAAGTGAACCGCCACGGCGAGGAAATGGTTGCCATCGACGTGAGTGCGCCGGCCGCCGCGGACGTCGACGAGGGTTTGTGGATCACGTGGGGCGACGGGGAGATCACCGTCGGATTCGGCGACTATCACCAGCACTTCGAAGGATGGCTGGGCGATGACAGCTGGCTCGGCGAGAACGGCGCGATGGCGCTTGTACAAGGAATCATCGATGAACGGCTTGCGGTCGCAACGCTGTTCGACGATGACGAGGCTGTCGCCTACACGATGATCGAGACCGGCGAGCTGAGCCGGCCAGTGGTGAGCGACCGATCCTTCAATCGGATTCGGGCGCGCTCGTGGAACGGCGCATTCAACGCAGACCCCTGACGGCAATTCACAACC
>NZ_BCRS01000139.1 GCF_001552715.1 Mycolicibacterium vaccae NBRC 14118 = CIP 105934
CCTGCCGCGTGCGCGGCGTCCACCGCGTGCGCGTCGGCCAGCGCGTCGGCCTGCGGGCGCAGCGCGATCCAGATCTCCGGCCGGTCCACGGCCTCGATCGCGGCGTACGCGGCGCGGACCCGTTCGACGGCGCTCATGCGCGCACTCCGGTGCCGACCACGACCAGTGGGGTGCCGGGATCGACGAGATGCCCAGCGGAGACCAGGATCTGGGTGACCACCCCGTCGGCCGGGGCGCGCAGCACGGTCTCCATCTTCATCGCCTCCAGCGCCAGCAACGGCTGTCCGGCCACCACCCGGTCACCGACGGCGACGTCGACCTTCCACACGCTCGACGCGAACGGAGCGTCGACCCGCTCGTCACCGTCGTCGAGCACCAGGTCCCCGGTATCGGCGTCGGTGGCCTTCGACGCGGCTTTCTCGGCGCGGTCGAACTCGCCGGCGGCCGCCCACGCGGTCCGCTCGGCGGAGAACGCGGCCGCCTGCCGGGAACGGAACGCGGCGATGTCGTCGGCGTTGTCGGCCAGGAACCGTTCGTGCTCGGCGAGGGAGAACACGCCGTCGGTGATGTCGACCGAGCCCCGGCCTGCGGCCATGTCGGCTCGCAATTCCAGCAGCTCCTCGGCCGACACCGGATACCACGAAATTCGGTCGAAAAACCGCAGCAGCCAGGGACTTCCGGGTTCGAACGGCGCCGTGTGGCGGTAACGACTCCACACCTGGGTGGTGCGGCCGACGAACTGATAGCCGCCGGGGCCCTCCATCCCGTAGATGCACAGGTACGCGCCGCCGATGCCGACGGAGTTCTCGGCCGTCCAGGTGCGGGCCGGGTTGTACTTGGTCGTCACCAGCCGGTGCCGCGGATCCAGCGGCGTCGCGACCGGCGCCCCGAGGTACACGTCGCCGAGGCCGAGCGTCAGGTACTGGGCGTCGAACACCGTCGCGCGCACGTCGTCCTGCGACGCCAGACCGTTGATGCGCCTGATGAACTCGATGTTGGACGGGCACCACGGCGCGTCGTCGCGGACCCCGGAGGTGTAGCGGGCGATCGCCTCCCGGGTCGCCGGGTCGTCCCAGCTCAGCGGCAGCCGCACCAGCCGGCTCGGCACCACCAGCTCCGACGAGGCGGGCAGGTCGTCCTCGATCTCGGCCAGCAGGCCGAGCAGCTTCGGGATCGGCAGCACGTCGGGGTCGACGTGCACCTGCAGCGACCGGATCCCCGGCGTCAGGTCGAGGATGCCCGCGGCGGCGCCGTCCAGCCGGGTGTGCAGCGCGTGCACCCGGGCGCGCAGCGCGAGATCCAGCACGATGTCGCCGTACTCGACCAGGACGTTGTCGTCGCCGCTGCGGCGGTAGGTGACCTCGGGCGCACCGTCCACCCCGGCACACCGGGCCAGCACGCCGTCGTCGCCGTCGCGACCGCGACGCACCACGTGCGGGCTGGCCGCGGCGCGCGGGGTGCCCAACTCGGCGCGTGACGGCGCGTCGGCCGCCGGAACCGGGACGAACCGCACCGTGTCCCCGGGGCGCAGCTGACCGAGTTTCCAGCGCTGCGCGGCGATCACGGTGACCGGGCACACGAACCCGCCCAGGCTGGGCCCGTCGGGGCCGAGCAGGATCGGGGTGTCGCCGGTGAAGTCCAGTGCGCCCACCGAGTAGGCGTTGTCGTGGATGTTCGATGGGTGCAGACCGGCCTCACCGCCGTCGGGACGCGCCCACTGCGGCTTCGGGCCCTCCAGCCGCACCCCGGTGCGCGCGGAGTTGAAGTGCACGCGGTAGCGCGCCTCGAACAGCGTGTCCATGTCGGCGCGGGTGAAGAACTCCGGAGCCCCGTGCGGACCCTCGGTGACCGCCAGCTCCCACTCGCCGGTCAGCGCCGGCCGCACCTCCGGCGGCACCGGTCCGGCGCCCGGCCGTCCGGCGCGCTCGGTTGCCCCATCGGTGGCCTTGGCCCGCAGCACATCTCCGATGACCAGCGCGCGGCCGCCGTGTCCGCCGAAACGGCCCAGCGTGAACGTCGACGCGCTGCCGAGGTAGGCCGGCACGTCGAGGCCGCCGGCGATCAGCACGTAGGTGCGCAGCCCCACCGCGGCGGTGCCGACGTCCAGGACGCCGTCGGCGGGGATCTGCACCGGCTCCCACATCGGCACCGGGGCGCCGTCGACGGTGACCAGACATTCGGCGCCGGTGACGCACACCGTGGTCGGGTGGGTGAACCGCAGCGCCGGTCCGGCCGCGGTGCATTCGAGGCCCGCGGCATCGTCGGGGTTGCCCAGCGCGCGGTTGCCGAGCCGGAACGACAGGTCGTCCATCGGCCCGCTCGGCGGCACCCCGACCTGCCACAGGCCGACCCGGCCCGGCACGTCCTGCACGGTGGTCATCAGGCCCGGCCGCTCGACGGTGATCCGCGGCCGCGGGTCGGTGACCCCGGCCAGGGTGGCGGTGCTGTGCCGCGCCGACCGCACGGCGTCGTGTTGGACAGCCGCGCAGAGCATTCCGACGTTGACCTCGATGCCGTGCAGCTCGGTCTCCGCCAGCGCCCGGTGCAGCCGGTCGAACGCGTCGTCGCGGTCGGGCCCGGCGGTGACGATCTTGGCCAGCAGCGGGTCGTAGGCGGCGGAGACCTCGGTACCGTCGGCGACCCAGGAGTCGACGCGGGCATCGTCGGGGAACCGGACGCGGGTCAGGATGCCGGTGCTGGGCCGGTAGTCGCGCGCCGGGTCCTCGGCGTAGATGCGGGCCTCGACGGCGTGCCCGGAGACCGGCACGGCCCCGGTCGGGTAATCGTCGAGCATCGACGTGTCCCCCCCGGCCAGGCGCAGCATCCAGCCGGCCAGATCGACACCGGTGACGGCCTCGGTGACCGGGTGCTCGACCTGCAGCCGTGCGTTGACCTCGAGGAACGACGCCTCGCGGCGCACCGGGTCGTAGATGAACTCGACGGTGCCCGCCGAGCGGTACCCGACCGCGGCGGCCAGCGCCCGCGACGAGCTGTGCAGCCGCTCGCGGACCTCGTCGGGCAGGGCCGGGGCCGGGGCCTCCTCCAGCACCTTCTGGTGGCGCCGCTGCAGCGAGCAGTCGCGATCGCCCAGCGACAGCACGCGGCCCGTGCCGTCGCCGAAGATCTGCACCTCGACGTGGCGGGCGTTGTCGACATAGCGCTCCACGAACACCCCGGCCGAGCCGAAACTGCGTTCGGCCTGCGCGACCACCCGGGCGTACGCCGAGCGCAGCTCGTCGGCGCCGCGGCACACCTGCATCCCGATGCCTCCGCCACCGCCGGTGGCCTTGAGCATCACCGGATAACCGATCTCGGCGGCCGCGGCGACCGCGGCGTCGGCGTCGGCGAGCAGCTCCGAGCCCGGGAAGATCGGCACTCCGGCGGCCCGCGCCGCGGCCCTGGCGGTGTGCTTGGTGCCGAAGCGGCGCAGCTGTTCCGGCGTCGGACCGGCGAACGCGATCCCGGCTGCCTCCACGGCCGCGGCGAAACCAGCGTCCTCGGAAAGGAATCCGTAGCCGGGGTGGATCACCGTCGCGCCGGTGGCGGCCGCGGCCGACAGGATCGCGTCGGTGCGCAGATAGCTCTCCCGCGGTGCGGCAGGCCCGATCCGCACGGCGGCGTCGGCCATCGACACGTGCGGCGCGCCGCGGTCGGCGTCGGAGAACACCGCCACGGTGCCCAGCCCGAGCGTGCGGGCGGCGCGGATCAGGCGCACGGCGATCTCGCCGCGGTTGGCGATCAGGACGGTGCCGGTCATGCGAGGTCCGCCGGCCGGGTGACGATCATCCGGACCGGGGTCGGGTCGAAAGCGTTGCAGGGGTTGTTGATCTGCGGGCAGTTCGACACCAGCACCAGCGTGTCGACGTCGGCGCGCAACGCGACGCGCTTGCCCGGTGCGGACAACCCGTCGACGATGCCCAGCGCACCGTCGGGATCCACCGGGACGTTCATGAACCAGTTGATGTTGCTCGCCAGATCGCGGGCGGTGAGCCCCCATCGTGAGCCTTCGAGCAGGAAGTTCTCCATGCAGCCGTGCTGGGCGCGGGTGTGCTGGCCGTAGCGCAGCGTGTTGGACTCCTTCGAGCAGGCGCCGCCGAGGGTGTCGTGGGCGCCCACCTCGTCGGCGACGACGGTCATCAACGCATCGCCGGTGTCGGCGCGCAGCACCGAGCCGGTGGTCAGCGTGATCCGGCCCTGCCTGCGGATGGTCTCGGGCGCCGAGTAGCGCACCGCGGTGTCGGTGGCCGCGTAGAGCAGGCAGTCGACGGCCTGGTTGCCGGCCAGGTCGACGATGGTCAGCACGTCCCCGGCGGCGACGACGGCCGACCACGCGGCCCTGGCGGCGACGTGCTCGTCGAGCACCACCGGTCCCGCGACGAGCGGCCGGGCCGCCGTGGTGTTGTCCGTGGTGTCGTAAGTGGTTGTCACAGTTGTCCTCTCGCGGCGAGGTCGGCGTCGGTGTTGGCGATGGCCTGGCGGTGCTCCGGGCCCAGCGGGCCGACCAGATCGCCGGCGACGAGCCGGCGCAGGTCCTCGGGAGCGGGCCACGCGTGCACGAGCAGCGGTGAACAGGTGAACTCCGGCCGCGGGTCCAGCGGGTGGGCGGTGTTGGCCAGCAACACGATCGCGTCCACGTGCAACACCAGGTCCACGGTGGTGCCCGCGCCCGCCGAGCCGCGCCAGGCGAACGTGCCGTCGGCGTCGACGCGCACCCCCTGGAAGAACGAGATCGACGGCGGCAGGTCGCGCCGGCCCAGCCCGTGCTTGAGCGCGGCCAGCGTGAACAGCTCACGCCCGGCGGGGGACTCCGATTGCGGTGCGGCCGCGCCGTAGCGCTCCAGATTGCCTGCCCGCGTGGAGGTTCCGGTCAGCGCGTCGTGGTGGCCGGACGTGTCGACGACCACAGTGGCCAGCGCCCTGCCGAACCCGCTGAGCAGCGGGTGCCCGACTCCGGGGTAGGCCTGCCACGGGACCTTGACGGTGTCGGCGATGTTGAGCCGTTCGTGCGGCGCGTCGGCGCGGTGCAGCAGCAGGTGCGCGCAGGCGTCGCCGACCGGGTCGGAGAGCCGCAGCCGGGTGCCGCGCGCCAGCACCGAGGTCGTGTATCCGCCCGGCGCAACGGTTTCCGACCACACCAGTTGTTCGGCGGGCACACCGTCGGGTGGATTCGGGCTTGTCGAGGCCGGTATGTGGCGCATGAACTCGGCGGTGCGGCCGTGCTGGGCGCGTGCGTGCGCCCGCGCGCCCGCCGTGGTGGCGGTCTCGGACATGGTCTTCGTGCTCGTCACTGACTACTCCCGCAACGTCGGGTGGCCGCCGGGGAGGCGGGCTTTCTGTCGAGTGACAGTTTTCGCCGCGGCGGCGGTGCGGTGGTTGCGGTGGCGTAACCGATGGCGCCCCGTCGGTTAACAGTGCGCTGCGAATGTTTCTGTCAAGTGACAGGAAGTGGGGCGGCGGTCAGCCGCCGGAGCGCTGGGCGCGGATTTTGGCGAACCGCTCCGAGAGCCGGCCCATCCTGATCATCAGCGATGCGGGCGGGCTGGTGCTGCCCCGCAGATAGGCCGCGAAGTCCTCGGCGGGAACCCCGATGCGCGAGGCGAACTCCTGCTCGCCGAGCCCGGAACGCTCCAGCAGCAGGTGCACGTGGCGGGCCACCTCGGCACGCTCGTTGGCCTCCAGGTGCTCGCGGGTGCGGTGCAGCACCTCCGACATCGCCCGCGAGACCCCGTAGGGCCGGGCGGTCTCGAGCACTTCCTCGACCTGGCGGGCGGTCCGGCCGAACGGGTCCCGCTTGATCGCCACGACGATGCGCTGCCACACGGCGAGGTCGTCGCTCTCCAGTGCCGCCCGGATGGCCGCGGTGGGCCAGAACTCGACCGGGCGGTCGTCGGCGGGCGGGTCGGCGCGGCGATCTGCGCCGCGTACGTCCGGCGACTCTGGGGCCACCATCACCTCGTCTCCTCCAACATCGCCACCGCCACCGCGAGGCAGCGTTGCCTGACCCGTGCCCACTCGGCCTCTCCGTCGGCACCGGCCGCGGCGATATCCGGCCCGTCGTTCGGTGCGGGCTCGGCCAGTCGCCGCACCAACTGGGTGGCCACCCAGTGGCTGGTGCGGGCGTCCGCCCGGTGCGGCCGCGCCGGTTGACCAGAGTAGTACCGGTCCATGCCGGCGAGGACCTCCGCCGCGGTCTCGGGGTCCATCGAGTCCACCAGCTCGGCAAACTCGCGGTAGTCGTGTGCGTCGTTGCGCTGCAGGATCAGAAAACTCTTCAGCCGCAACGTCTCGGCACCGGTCGGGATCTGCAACCGGTCACCGGTGGGCAACAGCACGTTGGTGGTCTCCATCGGGCTGATCCGTTCCAGGACGGGCCTGCCCTCGTCGTCGTGCGCGGCCTGCTCGCCGGCCTTCTCGAGCGCCAGCGCGTCGAGCGCGACGTCGAGCCTGCCCCGCCACATCGTCACCGGGTGTTTGGGCAGCTTCACCGCGACGGTCTTGCCGTGCGCCCGGTTGGTGACCGCCACGGTGATCCGCTCGTCGCGGCCCACCCGGCTGCCTGTGATCTTCGTGTTGGGCTGGCAGCCGCTGAACGCGAGTGGATCGGCCACCGTGACAGCCTGCGGGACAAGCGTTTTGAGCTTCGCGGCGGATTTGACCACGGTGCGCAGATCCGAACCCGACGGCGCCAGCGCGGAGATGTCGTCGGGAATGATCACCAGGTCGCCGATGTCGGCCTTGGGCAGCGGCTTCTCGAAGTCCACCGACGGCAGCAGGCGGTCCAGCCAGCGCGGCAGCCACCAGTTCCACTCGTCGAACATCGCCATCAGCGCGGGCACCAGCACCAGCCGCACCACCGTGGCGTCCACCGCGATGGCCACCGCGCACGCGACACCGAGCTGCGCGACCAGTGGCATACCGGCGAACGCGAACCCGATGAACACCGCGATCATGATCAGCGCCGCGCTGGTGATGGTGCGGGCAGACGTCGACACCCCGTAGGCCACCGCGTCACGGGTGTTGCCGGTCTGCAGGAAGCGCTCCCGGATCCGGGTGAGCAGGAAGATCTCGTAGTCCATCGACAGCCCGAAGGTCAGCGCCAGCACCAGGGGCGGGATCGTGCTGTCCAGCGACGAGATCTGCTTGAAACCGAGATCGGAGAGCCAGCCCCACTGGAACACCACCACCAGGGAGCCGTAGGCCGCCGCGACCGACAGCACGGTCATCAGCACGCCCTTGAGCGCCAGGAACACCGACCGGATCGAGACCAGCAGCATCACGAACGCGATCATCGCGACGAACAGGAACACCCACGGCTGCGTCTCGGAGACCCGGTCGTCGAAGTCCTTGATCAGCGCCGTCGGACCGCCCACGTCGACGCGTGCGGCGTCCCCGGCCACTGCGGGCAGCTGGTCCCGCATCCAGTCGACCGTGTCGCGAGCGCCCATGTCCTCCGGGTCGACCGACAGCACCGCCGACAGCAGCGCGCTGCGCCCGTCGGAGCCGAACACCGGCGGGGACACCGACACGGTGTTGGGCGCCTCGGTCATCTTCGCCCGCAGCGACCCCAGCAGCGGCTCCTCGGCCTGCGCGGAGTCCCCGTCGGGGAAGGTCACCAGCACCCGCACCGGCCCCAGCGCGCCTGCCCCGAGCGCCTCGGCGGCGGCGTTGACCCCGCCGCGGATCTCGTGGGTCGGTTCGAACTGCCGCTGCATGCTGTTGCCCAGCGTCATCGAGAACGCCGGCGCGGCGAACGTCAGCAGCAACACCGCCGCGGCCGTCGCCGACAGCCACGGACGGCGCATCACCCAGCCCGTCCAGCGGGTCCAGAACCTCGACTGCGTCGCCTCCACGCCGCGGCCCAGGTGCAGATACGAGGACCGCTTGGCGATCCGGTTGCCGAACGTCGCCAGCACCGCAGGGGTCAGCGTGGTGGAGGTCAGCACCGCGACGGCGACGGCCAGGATTGCGCCGGTGGCCATCGATTGCAGCACCGGGGTGTTGATCAGGTAGATCCCGGTGACCGACGCGATCACCGTCAGGCCGGACAGCACCACCGCCAGGCCCGACGTCGCCATCGCGGCGTCGGCGGCGTCCTCCGGTTCCCGGCCCGCGCGCAACTCCTCCCGGAAGCGCATCAGGATGAACAGCGAATAGTCGATCGCGACCGCGATGCCGAACATCGACACCGTCGAGGTCACGAACACCGACATCGTGGTGTACATCGACAACAGCAGGACCAGGCCCATGGTCACCACGACCGTGCAGACCCCCAGCAGCAACGGCATCGCCGCGGCGGCCAGCGAGCCGAACACCGCCAGCAGGATCACCAGCACGATCGGGAAGTTCCACTTCTCGGCCTGGGCGATGTCGTGCTTGGTGGCCAGCGTCGCGGCCGCGCCGAGCGCGCCCTGGCCGATGACGTAGAGCCGGACCTTGCCGTTCTCCATCTCGCCGGCGTCCTCGCCGTCGACACCGACCTTCTCGCGCAGCTGCTTGGCGACGTCGACCGCGCCGGTGTTCTCGAAGTCCAGCTGCAGCGTGATGACGTACGGACGGTCGGGCTGCGGGGGCGGCTGCTGCGGCGTCGGGACCACCTTGACGCTGGGCACCTCGGCGGCCAACCGCTCCAGTTGGGCGACCGCGGCGGTCATGTCCTCGAACGACGCGTCCGGGCGGGGCGCGGCGACCAACGCGAGCGGGGAGGCGCCCTGATCCGGGAAGTCGGCCTCCAGCTGGCGCTGCACGTACAGCGACTGGGAGCCCTCGACCTCGAAGCCGCCGCCGGTGAGGTGGCTGGACTGATGCAGCGCCAGATACACCGAGGGCACCAGGAGCAGGATCCAGACAGCGAACACCGCCCAG
Source organism: Mycolicibacterium vaccae NBRC 14118 = CIP 105934 (assembly GCF_001552715.1). Taxonomy (GTDB): domain Bacteria; phylum Actinomycetota; class Actinomycetes; order Mycobacteriales; family Mycobacteriaceae; genus Mycobacterium; species Mycobacterium vaccae. Next base: position 8,863 of record NZ_BCRS01000139.1, read on the forward strand.
CGGAACCTGCGCAGGTTGCTGCTCAAGCGCATCATGAACTGCTGGATCGGAACTCCCCACTTTCTCCCCGGCCGGCGTTAGCGAGAGGGTACAACAGCTTTCTGTCAGCCCGCCGGGCGGAAACAGCCTGGCAGGGACGCCTAAAGCTGGTCTGATGCCTGCGGGTTCGACGCTGCTGTGGTCGTCGGAGTCGCGGGTGCGATGGCAGGATGGCGGACGAGCCGCACAGGCGTCGGGGGACCCTCTGCTCGATCATCGCAGCACGCGTGCAGCGCACGTCATGCGTGTTAGCGAACTGTTAGGAGTTCGTCATGCACCTGGTCACACGAATCGCGGCCGTCCTCGCGGGCGGCGTCGGGACGGTGATGCTGACCGGCCCGGCCGCGACGGCGGCGCCGGATCCGTGCGCGGCCAGCGAAGTCGCCAAGACGGTGGCCGAGGTCGCCACCTACACCGGCAACTACCTGGAGGCCAACCCCAAGACCAACCAGGCCATCACCCGGATCTCCCAGCAGCAGCAGGGGCCGGAGTCGATCGGCGCGCTGAAGGCCTACTTCGACGCCAACCCCGCGGCCGCCTCGGATCTGCAGCGGCTGCAGCAGCCGTTGGTCGCGCTGTCGGGCAAGTGCCGGCTGCCCGTGACGCTGCCCCAGGTGTTCGGGCTGATGCAGGCCGCCCAGCAGAGCCCGGCGTTGCCGGCGGCCCAGAACGTCGGTGTCAGCGCCCCCGGCTGACCCCTTCAGCCAGCGACTTTCTCATCGGCGGTTAACCCGCTACCCGAGAAAGTCGGCGGCGGTTCTGCTTAGCTTTCTAGGATGGTCCTGACCGGTCACCGAACAGGGGGCCGGTCCACCTCAAAAGAAGGAGCCTCCATGGTGTTCTCGGCCCCAACTGTGCGTCGCGCAGTCGTGGGTGTGCTCGGCGCAGGCGCGGTGTCCGGCGGGATGATGTTCGGTCTTCTGCCCTCCGCCTCTGCCCAGCCGGCCCCGCCTCCGCCGAACTGCACGGCCGCCGACTTCGCGGGGGTCGCCTCCGGTGTTTCGGCAGCCACCTCGAACTACCTGTTCGCCCACCCTGCGGTGAACGACTACATGACCTCCCTGCACGGCAAGCCGGTCGATCAGCTCCGGGCCGAACTCGCCGACTACCTGGCGAAGAACCCGCAGGTGAGTGACGAGCTGCGCACTGTCCGCCAGCCGCTGGCCGACATCAAGCACCGTTGCGGCTTCAGCCCTGAGGACCCCGACGGACCGAACTTCCCGTAACGCCGGTGCGAGACAGGGTGGATGCTCCGCCCGCGCGTGGGGGGGAGCCGTCCGCCCAGGACGGCGCGGGCCGGACGGTGTTGATGGTCGACGACGATCCGGACGTGCGAACCTCGGTGGCCCGCGGACTGCGGCACTCGGGGTTCGACGTCCGGGTCGCGGCGACGGGCAAAGAAGCGCTGCGGCTGCTGTCCAGCGAATCGCACGACGCGCTGGTGCTGGACGTGCAGATGCCCGAGCTCGACGGTGTCGCGGTGGTGACCGCGCTGCGGGCGCTGGGTAACGACATCCCGATCTGCGTGCTGTCGGCCCGCGACACCGTCAACGACCGCATCGCCGGGCTCGAAGCCGGCGCCGACGACTACCTGACCAAACCGTTCGACCTCGGCGAGTTGGTCGCCCGGCTGCACGCGCTGCTGCGCCGCGCACACCACTCCGACCCGGCCTCGGACACGATGACCGTGGGTTCGCTGACCATCGACACCTCCCGACGGTTGGTGTTCGTCGCCGGTGAGCGGGTCGAGCTGACCAAGCGGGAGTTCGACCTGCTGGCCGCGCTGGCCGAGAACGCCGGCGTGGTGCTGAGCCGGCAACGGCTGCTCGAGCTGGTCTGGGGCTACGACTTCGACGTCGACACCAACGTCGCCGACGTGTTCGTGTCCTACCTGCGGCGGAAACTGGAGCGCGACGGTCTGCCGCGGATCATCCACACGGTCCGCGGTATCGGCTACGTGCTGCGGGAAGAAGCTTGAGGCTGCTCACAATCCCGCGTTCCCTCCGGTCGGCCTCCCTGCGCACCAGGGTGGCCATCGCCGCGGCCGCGGCCGCGGCCGCCGTCGTCGCCGCGTTCACGATCCTGACCTCGCTGGTGCTGGCCGGCAACGACGAGGCGCAACTGGATCGCAGGCTGGACGCGATCGTCGACGCCAGCGTCTTCCCCGATCAGCTGTCCGACCCGCGCCGCGGGGTGCTGCAGACCGGCCGGTCGCGGTCGTCCGGCCAGGTGGTCTACCAGCGCGGCCTGCAGCTGCCCGCGCTGGCTCCGGGTACCGACACCGTCGCCGTCAACGGCGTCGACTACCGCGTGCGCACCATCCCGGTCGATCAGGAGGGCGGGGTGCTGATGTCGATCGGCATCCGCGCCGACAGCATCCTGCTGAGCCGGGCCAGGATCCCGCTCTACATCGGCGTCGGCGTGGCCACCGTGCTGCTCGCCGGCGTGCTGGGCTGGCTGCTGGCCGGCCCGGCGATCAGGCCGCTGCGCAAACTCACCGAGCACACCAAACGGCTCGACCACGGCACCGCGCAGATCCCCGCGGTGCGCGGCGTGCGGGAGGCCGAGGACCTCTCCGAGGCGATGAGCGCGATGCTGGACCGGCTGGCCGCGGCGCAACGCGATACCACCAACTCGCTGCAGGCCGCCCAGGACTTCGCCGCCAACGCCGCCCACGAGCTGCGCACCCCGTTGACCGCGATGCGCGCCGACCTCGACACTCTGCGCATCCACAACCTGCCCGAGGACGAACGCGACGAGGTGGTCGCCGACCTGTCCCGGGCCCAGCGCCGGGTCGAGGGCATCATCACCGCGCTGGGCCAGCTCGCCTCCGGGCAACTCGCGCAGGCCTCCGACCGCGAGGTGATCGACGTGACCGACCTGCTCGACCGGGTCGGGCGCGAGAACATGCGGGTGGGTCGCGACGTCGAGATCGAGATCGACGCGGCCGACGACCTCGGCACCGTGATCGGCTGGCCCGGCGGTCTGCGGCTGGCGGTGGACAACCTGGTCCGCAACGCCGTCAACCACGGTCAGGCGACCCGCATCGTGCTCGCCGCGCACCGGGACGGTGACGTGGTCACGATCGTCGTCGACGACAACGGCCGCGGGCTGCCCGCCGGCGAACACCAGGCGGTGCTGGGCCGCTTCGCCCGCGGCAGCAACGCCGCACCCGGCGGCTCGGGACTTGGGCTGGCGCTGGTGGCGCAGCAGGCGGCGCTGCACGGCGGCACCATCGCGTTGTCCGACAGCCCGCTCGGCGGTCTGCGCGCGACCCTCACGGTGTCGAACAGCGTTGCACCGATAGGTAATTCAGACTGACGAGCGCCGGGCCAGCACTCGGGCCGCGGCCCGCCACCCGAGAAGCAGCACCGCGGTGGTCAACGACGCGACCACGATGAAGCTCACGGCGGTGCCCTGCCCGGTCACCTTGCGCAGCAGCATCCCGACGACGACCGTGGCCACCCACACCACCAGCCCGGTGGGGGCCAACGACGCCGGCCGCTGCCACGCGCGGGCCAGCACCCACCCGGCAGCGGTGCCGGTGAGGAACGGCCATGCGGTCTCGGCGATGCCGCCGAGGGTCAGCCCCTCGGCGTGGCTGCGCCGTCCGATCGTGCAGAACAGCACGACGCACACGAGATCGGTGGCGAGCGCCTTCAGTACCAGCGCGCGGTCGGGGAGATCATCGTTCGGCATAGGTCATCACATCGTAAACCAGTGGGCTGGTGCCCTTTTCGTCACGCGGTGCGAAGCCCGGCTCAAGCTTCGCCGCGTCACCGGCCAGCAGGCCCTCGACGACGTCCGCGGTTACCCGAGAATCCAGTGAGTACTCGGTGAACACGAACGGCAGCCCGTTGGCGCGCAGCGGGTGGGGCGAGTCCATCACGTGGAAATGCAGGTGCGGCGCATCGCTGTTGCCGCTGTTGCCCAGCGAGCCGATCACCTGCCTGGCGGTGAGCTGTTCACCCGCCTTCACCTTCACCGAGCCGGTCTGCATGTGCGCGTAGAACGCATAGTTGCCGCCGCCGAGATCCTGGACGACGTAGTTGCCGCCGTACTCGTTCAGGGCCAGCCCCGTCGGTGTCACGCCGGGGATCTGCTCGGGCAGCCCGTCCTGGACGTCCACCACCGGACCGTCGCCGACGGCCAGGATCTCGCTACCGTAGAACGGGTAGCTCTCGACGTTGTCCCTGGCCCCGGTGAACAACCGGCCATCCGGACCGAGCTGCAGGTAGTCGATCCCGAAACGCTCCGCGGCCCAGATCTCACCGTTGATCGGGTTGAGTGCCGTCCGGTGCGCTGTCATGTCGCAGCAGCTGTTGGCGTCCAGCCAGTTCGGCCCGGCCAGTGGCGCGGAGATGGCCACCGGCTTGCGGGTCTGCACGGCCACGGGAGCGATGTCGGCGGTCATCGCCGCAGGGAACAGCGGCAGCATCGGCTCGGGCACGGTGATGCCGACAGCGTGGATCAACTGATCGGGCACCGCCTCGTCCGGTGACAGCTCGACATCCAGAATCACGGTCGCGGTCTGGGCGGGGCCGATGACCGTTGCCGGGTCGGGGTTTCCGAGGACACGGGTCCAGTAGGCGAGGCGGTCACCGGGCAGCTGCAGCAGTGTGCGGTCCCCGGCGCGGACGTCGACCGAGGTCAGGGTCACGTCCTGAGCCAGGGTGTTGGTCAGCTGCAACTCGTAGGCCAGGTGGGTCTTGCCGTCGCTGGCCGGCACCGGGATGGGTGCGGCCAGCACCCGGCCCACCACCGGGGTGGCCATCGACGGTCCCGGCGGCGGCACCGCGGACGGGGGCGGGGGGACCGGGCCGTCCGCCGGTGCCGCCATGCTAGTGGCGGCGGTGGTGGTCTCCGGCGCCGACGAACAGCCGGCAGCGAGCACCGATACCGCGGCGGCGGCGAGAAGAGCATGTACCTTCATGTGGCACAACTACTTTCGTGGATGGTCCGGATCATCCGGCGGGGCGCCGGATTTCTCGTCCGGCGGGTGGAATGCCTCGGGGTCGGGACTGAACTGGGGGGGCTGCAGCGCCTCCTCGGGGACGTCGCCGGTGGAGTCCGGGTCGAGCTCGCTCTCGGTGCGGAACATGCAGAAGAACACCACCCAGCCGATCGCGGAGATGAAGATCCAGCTGATCAGCCGGTAGACCAGCATCGCCGAGATCGCCGAGGCCAGCGACATCCCGCTCGACACCAGGCCGGGCACCAGCACCGCCTCGACGACGAGCAGGCCGCCGGGCATCAGCGGGATGGAGCCGACCGCCCGCGCCGCGGCGTAGGCGACGGTGACACCGGCCAGGGACGGGTGCCCGCCGGTGGCGTAGCAGGCGAACAGCAGGCAGGCGACGTCGGCGACCCAGTTGAACAGCGACCAGCCGAATGCCTCGCTGAGATCGCGCCGGCCCAGATGCACCGCCGCGAGCTGGGCCAGGATCTCGCGCCACTTGGCCACCCCGGTGTCGGCGGGTTTGCCGCGCACCGAGTTGGTCCAGGCCAGCACCCGCGCGCCAAGGCCGTCGAGCAGTTCGGGGCGGCTCGCCACGGCCTGGGCGAGCAGGACCAGTGCCAGGAAACCGCCGAGGGAGAAGATCAGCGACAGCGGGTTCTCGCTGGCGCCGAGCAGGAACGCGCCGCCGAGGCCGAGCAGTGCCAGGCCGATGACCTGCAGCACCCCGGACATCACCAGCTGCCAGGACGCGACCAGCGGGGACGCGCCCCACAGTCGCTGCTGCCGGTAGATGAACGTCGCCGACAGCACGGGGCCGCCGGGCAGCGTGGTCGACAGCGCGTTGCCCGCGTAGAACGCCGATTCGGACCGCCACTGGTGCACCCGCACCCCGGCCGAGCGCAGCAGCGTTCGCTGGATCTGGGCGAAGCTGTGCATGGACGCCATCGCCGCGGCGGCGGCGGCCAGCACCCACCACCAGTTTGCCGACAGCAGGCTCTCCCACGCCTTGGCCAGCTGGTCGCGCACCAACGCCAATTCCACGGCCAGCACCACGACGGCGAGGACGATCAGCGCCCAGCGCACCCACCAGTACTTGCCGCGCGTTCGGCCCGGGCCGGCGGGGCCGGTCTGCGTGCCGCTCGCGGGCGCGTCGTGAGACACGGGGTCAAGGGTAAGCCGACGGCAGCCCGAAATCGCAGATCCAGGGCACCTACAGACGGGGCCGTTACGCTACCGGAATGTCAGGTCCACCGTCTTTTGACACTTTCGCCGACGCGTCGGTGAGCCCGCTGGTGCGGAAGGCGGCGGCCTGGTCCTGGCGGCTGCTGCTGATCTTCGGCGCGGTCGTCGCGCTGCTGTGGTTGGTGCTGCGGCTGGAGATCCTGTTCGTGCCGGTCGCGCTGGCCACCATCCTGGCCGCGCTGCTGATGCCGGTCGTGGACTTCCTGGACCGGCGCGGCGCGCCCAGGGGCGGGGCGGTGGCGCTGGTGCTGCTGTCGGGTTTCGCGTTGTTCGGCGGGCTGCTGGCGTTCGTGGTCAACCAGTTCATCGAGGGCGCACCGGAACTGGTGACCCAGGTGTCGACCAGTATCGAGGGGCTGGGGCGGTGGCTGACCGACGGACCGCTCGGCGTCAGCCCGACGCAGATCAACCAGGCCCGCGACGCGGCGATCGAGGCGCTGCGCAGCAACCAGGAGAAGGTGACCAGCGGGGCGTTGTCGACCGCGGGCACGCTGACCGAGATCGTCACCGGCGCACTGCTGGTGCTGTTCACGCTGATCTTCCTGCTGCACGGCGGCCGCAACATCTTCGCGTTCGTCACCCAGGTGTTCCCGGCGGACGTGCGGGGCAGGGTGCGCGACGCCGGCCGCGCCGGCTTCCGTTCGCTGATCGGCTACGTGCGGGCGACGTTCCTGGTCGCGCTCGTCGACGCCACGGGCATCGGGGTCGGGCTGGCGGTGATGGGTATCCCGCTGGCCCTTCCGCTGGCGTCGCTGGTGTTCCTCGGCGCGTTCATCCCGCTGGTCGGCGCGGTGATCACCGGCTTCCTGGCGGTCATCGTCGCGCTCATCGCGAAGGGTTGGATCTACGGGCTGATCACCCTCGGCCTGATCATCGCCGTGCAGCAGCTGGAGGGCCACGTGCTTCAGCCGCTGGTGATGGGGCGCGCGGTCGCGATCCATCCGCTGGCGATCGTGCTCGTGATCGCCGGCGGCGGCGTACTCGCCGGCATCGTCGGCGCGCTGCTGGCCGTGCCGACGCTGGCATTCATCAACAGCGCCACACGGGTACTGCTCGCCGACGACCCCGCCGCCGAGGAGGAGGCGATGGAGGCCGAAGGCGCCCCGAGGGTGTACGCCGAACCCGACGACATCGAGGCCGAGCCACCCCCGTAGCGCGGGCTACCGCCGACCGGTCAGAGCCGGCCCTCACGGCGCAGCAGATCCTGCGCGCTGACCCCGTTGCCGCCCCCACGACGCTTCTGCTCGTCGTCGGGCCGGGTGTTGAGCTTCTCCGTCGCGGCGTCGGCATCGGTCGGGCGCGCGGTCGGGATGGCACGGGTGCTGGTCTCGTCGGCGTCGTCGTCCTGCGGCGCGGCCTGACCCGTCGGGATCGCCGTGGTCGGCTCGTTGCCGCCCGTGTCGGGCATCGCCCGGGTCGGTTCGCCGGACGGGCGCAGCGGCTGGGCGGGCGGGGT
>NZ_BCRS01000140.1 GCF_001552715.1 Mycolicibacterium vaccae NBRC 14118 = CIP 105934
GCGCGCTGCGGTCGCGCTCGGACTTCGAGGAGGCGGCGCTGACCGCGGTCGCGGGCGCGGTCGCGGCATCGGCACTGGCGCGCACCGAGACCCGCGGCTGTCACCATCGCCGGGATTTCCCCGAACCGGACCCGGCGCAGGCGATCGGCACTGTCCGCGATGCGGCTCCGGCCGCGGTGGCGGTGGGCTGATGACTCTCACCGACGCCGAACTGGCCGACGCCCGTGCCGTCATCGCACGCGCGCTCGACGAGGACCTGCGTTACGGGCCCGACGTGACCACGCTGGCCACCGTCGCGGCCGGATCCCGCACGACCGCCTCGGTCGTCTCGCGGGAACCGGGGGTGGTGGCCGGCCTGGATCTGGCGCTGCTGGTGCTCGACGAGGTGCTCGGCGCCGACGGCTACCGCGTGCAGCACCGAGTGACCGACGGCACCCGGCTCGACGGTGGCGGCATCGCGCTGACCGTTGAAGCGCCCACGCCGGGTCTGCTGACCGCCGAACGCACCATGCTGAACCTGGTGTCGCACCTGTCGGGCATCGCGACCGCCACGGCAGCGTGGGTCGAGGCGGTGTCGGGCACCTCCGCGCAGATCAGGGACACCCGCAAGACCCTGCCCGGGCTGCGCACCCTGCAGAAGTACGCGGTACGCGTCGGTGGCGGCACGAACCACCGGCTCGGCCTCGGCGACGCCGCGCTGATCAAGGACAACCACGTCGCCGCCGCGGGCTCGGTGGTCGCCGCGCTGCGCCAAGTGCGTTCGGCCGCACCGGATCTGCCGTGCGAGGTGGAGGTGGACTCGCTGGAGCAGCTCGACGAGGTGCTCGCCGAGGACGTGGAGCTGGTGCTGCTGGACAACTTCCCGGTGTGGCAGACCCAGATCGCAGTGCAGCGCCGCGACGCGAAGTCGCCGAAGACCAAGCTGGAGTCCTCGGGTGGTCTCGCGTTGGAGAACGCCGCCGACTACGCGGGCACCGGGGTGGACTATCTCGCGGTGGGCGCCCTGACCCATTCGGTGCGCGTGCTCGATCTGGGGTTGGATCTGTAGACCATGAAGTGGTCGCTGGCCGTCGCGGTGCTGGCCCTCGGGGTCGCGGGGTTCGCGCTGTTGCGCACGTTCGACACCGGGCCCGAGTACACCGACGCGCAGCGCGGCGACGCGACGACGCGCATCTGCTCGGCGTTCGACACCGTGCGCACCGGGGTCGCGACCAACACCAACGTCGAGGCGCCCGCGGACATCGCCGGGGCGCTGGCGGCGGCGGCCAATGCGCGGGTGGCGCTGTTCGACGGCGGGCAGTACCTGCTGGCCCGCCTCGATCCGGCCACCCCCGCCGAGTTGGCCGGCGAAGTCCGCCGATTCGCCGACCATCTGATGGACATCGGTGCCGCGGCCACCGCGGGCGTGCCGAACGACGACCCCGTGCAGGCCCGCCGACTCCAGGACGCCGAGGCCGCCGCCACGGCGATCAGCGGGCGCTGCGGCTAGCCGTCAGGCCGCTGCCGGACCGCGCCGCAGCAGCGACAGCACCACGGCGGCCGTGGCGAACAGGCCGGAGAACACCCGGTTGAGCAGGGTCTGCTGGCGTGGGGTGCGCAGCCAGGTCAGCAGGCGCACCGCCAGGCCGGTGTAGAGCCCCATCACGACCATGTCGACGGCGACCATCGTCGAGCCGATCGCGAGGTACTGCGGCAGCAGGGGGGCGGTCGGCACCACGAACTGCGGCATCACCGCGAGGAAGAAAAGCAGCCCCTTGGGGTTGGTGGCATTGACCAGGAACCCCCGCGCCATCAGCGTCCGGCGCCCGCCCGCGGTGACCCGATCGACCTGGGCGTTCAGGTCGACGGCTGCGCTGCGCCACTGACGGACCGCCAGATAGGCCAGGTACGCGACCCCGACCCACTTGATGACGGTGAACGCGAGGATGGAGTTGGCGACCGCGGCGCCCAGTCCGATCGCCACGAGTGTCAGTTGCAGCATCAGCCCGACCTCCAGGCCGAGGATGCTCCAGTAGCCCCGCCGGACGCCGTGCGTGAGGCCCGTGGCCATCGACTGGATGGCGCCCGCGCCCGGCGACACCGCGATCACGATCGCCGCTCCGAGGAACGCCAACCACATCTGCCAGGTCATGCCACGATTCTGCAGGCGGTGTCAAACGATATCGGCGACGAATACGGCGACGTTCCTGGCCTGGCGGCGTGCCATCCCGGGCAACGCGGCGACCCCGTCGCCGTTGGGCACGATTCGCGGATTGACGATGTGCACTTCGTCACGGAACAACCGGACGTCGCCCTCACCGGCGGCGAGGATGTTCTTGGCCCAGTCGGTCCTGCCGTGCCCCAGCACGATGGCCAGTTCGTTGCCCTTGCGGTACGCGGTCACCACCGTCTCGTAGCTGCGTCCAGACGTGCGACCTCGGTGTTTGATGACCGACAGCCCGGGAAGCTTGCCCGCCAGCGGCTTGATCACCGGGTTCATGTACTTGATCTGAATCCGGTCCAGCCACTCCGGGAACATCCGCGGCAAGTCGGACATGACGCCTCCAAATGGATTTGGCCTGCTCTGGGACAATGGTCAGCGTGAATGTATCGCCAGGGCTTCTGCGGCGCATCGATCTGCGCGGCACGACGTTGTCGGCGGCCCGGCTGCGGGGTGTGCTGCCGCGCGGCGGTGTCGACGTCGACGCGGTCGTCCCCAAGGTCAGACCCATCGTCGACGCTGTCGCCGCGCGCGGGGCCGAGGCCGCACTCGAGTATGGCGCGTCCTTCGACGGGGTGCGCCCCGACCGGGTGCGGGTGCCGTCCGACACGCTGGCGGCAGCGCTGGACGCGCTCGATCCCGACGTCCGGGCCGCGTTGGCGGTCGCGATCGAGCGGGCCCGCACCGTGCACGCCGACCAGCGGCGCACCGACACCACCACCACGCTGGCGCCGGGGGCGACCGTGACCGAGCGGTGGGTGCCGGTCGAGCGGGTCGGGCTGTACGTGCCCGGCGGCAACGCCGTCTACCCGTCGAGCGTCGTGATGAACGTCGTCCCCGCGCAGACTGCCGGTGTGGAATCCCTGGTGATCGCCAGCCCGCCGCAATCGTCGAACCCTGCCCCGTTTGAAGGCCTGCCGCACCCGACGATCCTGGCCGCGGCCGCGTTGCTCGGCGTCGACGAGGTGTGGGCGGTCGGCGGCGCACAGGCAGTGGCACTGCTGGCCTACGGCGGCACCGATACCGACGGCGTCGGGGCAAGCGGAGCGCCGGGAGAGGGGACCGAGCTGGCCCCGGTCGACATGATCACCGGGCCCGGCAACATCTACGTCACCGCCGCCAAGCGGATCTGTCGCTCCCAGGTAGGCATCGACGCCGAGGCCGGACCCACCGAGATCGCGATCCTGGCCGACCACACCGCCGATCCGGTGCACGTGGCCGCCGACCTCATCAGCCAGGCCGAGCACGACGAGATGGCTGCCAGCGTGCTGGTCACCGACAGTTCCGCGCTGGCCGATGCGACCGACCGCGAGCTGGCCGTGCAGTTGGAGACCACCGTGCACCGCGAGCGGGTGACCGCAGCGCTGAGCGGGCAGCAGTCGGCGATCGTGCTCGTCGACGACCTCGATGCCGGCGTGCGCGCCGTCAACGCCTATGCCGCCGAGCACCTGGAGATCCAGACCGTCGACGCCGCAGGCGTGGCGGGGCGGATCCGCTCTGCCGGAGCGATCTTCGTCGGGCCGTACTCACCGGTGAGCCTGGGCGACTACTGCGCCGGCTCGAATCACGTGCTGCCCACGGCGGGTTGCGCGCGGCACTCCAGCGGTCTGTCGGTACAGACGTTCCTGCGCGGCATCCACGTCATCGACTACACCGAGGCGGCGCTCAAAGACGTGTCCGGTCACGTGATCACGCTGGCGAAGGCCGAGAACCTGCCCAGCCACGGCGAAGCCGTCCGGCGCAGGTTCGAAAGGTGATGGGCGCGTGCGCGAAGGACAGACGATCGTGACCACACCGGTACCCGGCGCATCGGTCACCCTCGACGATCTGCCGCTGCGTGACGACCTGCGCGGCAAATCTCCGTACGGCGCCCCGCAGTTGAGCGTCCCGGTGCGGCTGAACACCAACGAGAACCCGCATCCGCCGACGCAGGCGCTGATCGACGACGTGACCGAGTCGGTGCGGGTGGTGGCCGCGGAGTTGCACCGGTATCCCGACCGTGACGCGGTCGCGTTGCGCACCGACCTGGCCGCCTACCTGAGGGCGCAGACCGGCGTCGCCATCGGCGTCGAGAACGTGTGGGCCGCCAACGGTTCCAACGAGATCCTCCAGCAGTTGCTGCAGGCATTCGGCGGTCCGGGCCGCAGCGCACTGGGCTTCGTGCCGTCCTACTCGATGCACCCCATCATCTCCGACGGGACCCAGACCCGGTGGCTGGTGGCCGACCGTGACGACGACTTCCGCCTCGACGCGGACGTCGCCGCGGCCGCGATCAAGGAACACAATCCGGACGTCGTCTTCGTCACCAGCCCCAACAATCCGACGGGACAGAGCGTTTCGCTCGATGACCTGCGGACCATGCTGGAGGCGCTGGCATCGCAGCCCGGCGGCATCTTGATCGTCGACGAGGCCTACGGAGAGTTCTCGTCGCAGCCCAGCGCGGTCGAGTTGATCGATGCGTATCCCACCCGGCTGGTCGTCAGCCGCACCATGAGCAAGGCGTTCGCGTTCGCCGGCGGGCGGCTCGGCTACCTCGCCGCCGCCCCCGCGATGATCGACGCGATGCTGCTGGTGCGCCTGCCGTACCACCTTTCGTCGCTGACCCAGGCGGCCGCCCGCGCGGCGCTGCGGCATGCCGATGACACGCTGAGCAGCGTCGCGACTCTGGTTGCGGAACGCGAACGGGTGTCCCAGGCGTTGACGGACATGGGTTTCCGGGTGATCCCCAGTGACGCGAACTTCGTCCTGTTCGGCGAGTTCGCAGACGCGCCCGCCACCTGGCAGCGCTACCTGGACCATGGGGTGCTGATCCGCGACGTCGGTATCCCCGGATATCTGCGCACCACCATCGGCCTGGCCGAAGAGAACGACGCGCTGCTGGCAGCCAGCGCCCGAATAGGAGCACCGTGAGCGAACCGATCCGTCCGGCCCGACGCGCCAAAGTCGAGCGCAAGACCAAGGAATCCGACATCGTCGTCGAACTCGACCTCGATGGCACCGGGCAGGTCAGCGTCGACACCGGGGTCCCTTTCTTCGACCACATGCTGACCTCGCTGGGCAGCCACGCCAGCTTCGACCTGACGATCAAGGCCGTCGGCGACATCGAGATCGAGGGCCACCACACCATCGAGGACACGGCGATCGTGCTCGGTCAGGCGCTCGCGCAGGCACTGGGCGACAAGAGGGGCATCCGCCGCTTCGGCGACGCGTTCATCCCGATGGACGAATGCCTGGCACATGCCGCCGTCGACGTGTCGGGGCGGCCCTACTTCGTGCACACCGGCGAGCCGGACTACATGGTGCAGTTCACGATCGCCGGTTCGGCGGCGCCGTACCACACGGTGGTCAACCGGCATGTCTTCGAATCCCTGGCGTACAACGCGCGGATCGCGCTGCACGTGCGCACCCTCTACGGGCGCGACCCGCACCACATCACCGAGGCCGAGTACAAGGCGGTGGCCCGGGCGCTGCGTCAGGCCGTCGAGTACGACCCCCGCGTCAGCGGCGTCCCGTCGACCAAAGGCACTCTGTGACAGCCAAACTCGTCGTCCTCGACTACGGATCGGGCAACCTGCGGTCCGCGCAGCGGGCTCTGGAACGGGTCGGGGCCCAAGTGGAGGTCACTGCTGACCCGGACGCGGCGGCCCACGCCGACGGTCTCGTGGTGCCCGGTGTCGGTGCCTTCCAGGCCTGCATGGCGGGGCTGACCGGCATCGGCGGCGAGAAGATCATCGCCGACCGGGTGGCGGCCGGCAGGCCGGTGCTCGGTGTGTGCGTCGGCATGCAGATCCTGTTCGCCCGCGGGGTGGAGTTCGGGGTGGAGTCCGCCGGGTGCGGGCAGTGGCCCGGTTCGGTGATCCGGCTGGACGCCCCGGTGATCCCGCACATGGGCTGGAACCTCGTCGACGCTCCCACCGACAGTGTGCTGTTCAAGGGCATGGACGCCGACACCCGGTTCTACTTCGTGCACTCCTATGCCGCCCAGCAGTGGGAGGGCGCGGACACTGCGCGCCTCACCTGGGCCACCCACCACGTGCCGTTTCTGGCCGCGGTCGAGGACGGTCCGCTCTCGGCCACCCAGTTCCACCCGGAGAAGAGTGGTGACGCGGGCGCCGAATTACTGTCCAACTGGGTCGGGGCGCTAAGTTGACCAGCGTGAATTCCGCGAACGCCTCCTCCCAACTGGTCCTGCTGCCCGCCGTCGACGTGGTCGAGGGCCGCGCCGTCCGGTTGGTGCAGGGGCAGGCCGGCAGCGAGACCGAGTACGGATCGGCGCTCGACGCGGCGCTGACGTGGCAGCGCGACGGCGCGGAGTGGATCCACCTGGTCGACCTCGACGCGGCGTTCGGCCGCGGTTCGAACCGCGAACTGCTCGCCGAGGTGGTCGGCCAACTCGACGTCGCCGTCGAGCTGTCGGGCGGGATCCGCGACGACGACTCGCTGGCCGCCGCGCTGGCCACCGGTTGCGCGCGGGTGAACCTGGGCACCGCAGCGCTGGAGAACCCGCAATGGTGCGCCAAGGTCGTGGCCGAGCACGGCGAGAAGGTCGCGGTCGGGCTGGACGTCAAGATCGAGGACGGCCGTCACCGGTTGCGCGGCCGCGGCTGGGAGACCGACGGCGGCGATCTGTGGACGGTGCTGGAACGCCTTGACAGCGAAGGCTGCTCACGCTTCGTCGTCACCGACGTGACCAAGGACGGCACCCTCAACGGGCCGAATCTGGACCTGCTGGCCCAGGTCTGCGAACGCACCGACGCCCCGGTGATCGCGTCCGGCGGCGTGTCCAGCCTCGATGATCTGCGTGCGATCGCGACGTTGACCGACCGCGGCGTGGAGGGCGCCATCGTCGGAAAGGCGCTCTACGCGGGCCGTTTCACGTTGCCGCAGGCCCTGGACGCGGTCCGCACGTGAGGCCGGAGCCGAAGCAGCTCGCCGATCTGCTGGAGACCGCTGCGGGTGTGCTCGACGCCGCCTCGGCGCAGTTCGTGGCCGGACACCGGGCCGATTCGGCGGTGGCCAAGAAAGGCAACGACTTCGCCACCGAGGTCGACCTGGCCATCGAGCGCAGGGTCGTCGCCGAGCTGACCCGGCTCACCGGTATCGGTGTGCACGGCGAGGAGTTCGGCGGTGAACCCCTGGACGCCGAATCCGTGTGGGTGCTCGACCCCATCGATGGCACCTTCAACTACGCGGCCGGTTCGCCGATGGCGGCGATCCTGCTCGGTCTGCTGTGGGACGGCGAGCCGGTACTCGGTCTGACGTGGCTGCCGTTCATGGATCAGCGCTACACCTCGATGGTCGGTGCGCCCGTGCTGTGCAACGGGGCGCAGCTTGACCCGTTGGAACAGGTGACCCTGGCCGAATCAATGGTCGGGACAGGCACTTTCAACATCGACTCGCGGGGGCGCTATCCCGGCCGGTACCGGATCAAGGTGCTGGAGAACCTGAGCAGGGACTGCTCGCGGATGCGGATGCACGGCGCCACCGGCGTCGACTTCGCCTACGTCGCCGCCGGTGTCCTGGGCGGGGCGATCAGTTTCGGCCACCACGTGTGGGATCACGCCGCGGGTGTGGCGCTGGTCCGGGCCGCGGGCGGCATCGTGACCGACCTGTCCGGGCAGGACTGGACCCCGTCCTCGCCGTCGGCGTTGGCCGCCGCACCAGGCGTGCACGAGGAGATCCTGGAACTCGTCCGGGCCGCCGGTGACCCGCAGGACTACCTGTGACGGCGGCCGGCGACGTCGCGACCCGGGTGATCCCGTGCCTGGACGTCGACGACGGCCGTGTGGTCAAGGGCGTCAACTTCGCCAACCTGCGTGACGCCGGCGACCCGGTCGAACTCGCCGCGGCCTACGACGCCGAAGGCGCCGACGAGTTGACGTTCCTCGACGTCACCGCGTCGTCGTCAGGTCGGTCGACGATGCTGGATGTGGTGCGGCGCACCGCCGAACAGGTGTTCATCCCGCTGACCGTCGGCGGTGGGGTGCGGTCGGTCGCCGATGTCGACGTGCTGCTGCGTGCCGGCGCGGACAAGGTGTCGGTGAACACGGCCGCGATCGCGCGTCCGGAACTTCTCTCCGAGCTCTCGCGGCAGTTCGGGTCCCAGTGCATCGTGCTGTCGGTCGATGCCCGCACGGTGCCGGAGGGTTCGCAGCCGACGCCCTCGGGGTGGGAGGTCACCACGCACGGCGGTCGGCGCGGCACCGGGATCGACGCGGTCGAGTGGGCCGCCCGCGGTGCCGAACTCGGCGTGGGGGAGATCCTGCTCAATTCGATGGACGCCGACGGCACCAAGGCCGGGTTCGACCTGGCGATGCTGCGGGCCGTGCGCGGCGCCGTGACGGTGCCGGTGATCGCCAGTGGCGGTGCGGGCGCGGCCGAGCATTTCGCGCCTGCGGTCTTCGCCGGTGCCGACGCGGTGCTGGCTGCCAGTGTGTTCCATTTCCGGGACCTGACGATCGGTCAGGTGAAGGCGGCGATGGCCGCCGAAGGGATCATTGTGCGATGAGCGCTTGCGCGAAGAGCCGAGGGTTGCGATGAGCGCTCTCGACCCGGCGATTGCGGCACGGCTCAAGCGCAACGCCGACGGGCTGTTCACCGCGGTGGTGCAGGAGCGCGGCACCGGTCAGGTGCTCATGGTGGCCTGGATGGACGACGACGCGTTGGCCCGCACGTTGGAAACCCGTGAGGCGACCTACTTCTCACGCTCGCGCGGCGAGCAGTGGGTGAAGGGTCTGACCTCCGGGCACACCCAGAAGGTGCACTCGGTGCGGTTGGACTGCGATGGCGACACCGTGCTGCTGGAGGTCGACCAGGTCGGCGGGGCCTGCCACACCGGTGACCACACCTGTTTCGACGCCGACCTGTTGCTCGGGCCCGAAGCCTGACCGGTCACGGCCGCCGAATCTGAACTTGTTGTCGAGGAATCCGCCGGATATCGCAAACAACTTCAGAGTCGGCCACCTAGATGATGCGGCTCGCCTTCGCCCGCGCCGTCCAACGGCCCTCGTCGTATCCGACCACCACGGGATGGGCGAAGGCCTCCGACACCGTCTCGGTGGTGATGGTCGCGCGGGCGGGCCCGGAGGCCACCGTGCGGCCCTCCGAGATCAGCAGCGCATGCGTCGTCGAGGTCGGTAACTCCTCGAGGTGATGGGTGACCAGGATCGACGCCACCTGAGGGTGGGTCTGATCCAGCGCGTCGACGGTCTCCAGAAGCTGTTCGCGCGCCGCCACATCCAGCCCGGTGGACGGTTCGTCGAGCAGCAGCAACCGGGGCTCGGCGATCAGCGCGCGGGCGATGAGGGTGCGCCCGCGTTCGCCCTGCGACAGCGTCGGCCACACGTCGTCGGCTTTGTGGGACAACCCGACCGCCGAGATCATCTCGTCGGCGCGGGCGCTCTCCTGAGCTGACGGCGCCCACCGCATCGGTGTGTCGATGGTCGCGGTGATGCCGGTCAGCACGACGTCGCGGACGGTCAGCGAATACTGCAGCTGGTGACGGGGATTGACGTGCCCGATGTGGTGACGCAGCCGGGCCAGGTCCACCCGGCCCATCTGGTCGCCGAGGATCCGTACGGTTCCGGAGGTCGGGAACAGCGCCGCCGCGCAGAAGCCCAACAAAGTGCTCTTACCGGCGCCGTTGGGGCCCAGCAGCGCCCAGTGTTCGCCCTCCTCGACCGTCAGCGAGATGCCGTCGATGATCTGTTTGCCGTTGCGACGGAACGTCACATCGGCCAGTTCGAGCACCGGTGTCATGCGCGCCGGCGCAGGGTTTCCAGCGCCTTGTCGGCGTGGGTGTCCATGCTGAACTCGCTGGCGATGACGTCGAGCACCGTGCGGTCGGTGTCGATGACGAACGTGGTCCGTTTCACCGGCATGAGCTTGCCGAGCAGTCCGCGCTTGACACCGAACTGGGTCGCCACCACGCCCTCGGTGTCCGACAGCAGCGGGTAGTCGAACTTCTGCTGCTCGGCGAACGCGGCCTGCTTGTCGACCGGATCGGCGCTGATGCCCACGCGGTTCGCGCCGACGGCCGCGAACTCTGCTGCCAGATCCCGGAAATGGCAGGCCTCCTTGGTGCATCCCGGGGTCATCGCGGCCGGATAGAAGAACAGCACCACCGGACCGTCGGCGAGCAGACCGGTCAGCGTCCTGCTGGTGCCGGTCTGGTCCTTCAGTTCGAAGTCGGCCACCCGATCACCCGGTTTGAGGGGATTCATGTTCTCAACCGTACTTCTGGGACAATCACCCCGTGCAGACGACCGCCACCCTCAGCGCGACGACGACGCGTGAGGACTTCCGGGCGCTGGCCGCCGAGCATCGCGTGGTCCCGGTGACCCGCAAAGTGCTGGCCGACAGCGAGACGCCGCTGTCGGCCTATCGCAAGCTCGCCGCCAATCGGCCCGGCACCTTCCTCCTCGAGTCCGCCGAGAACGGGCGGTCGTGGTCGCGCTGGTCGTTCATCGGTGCGGGCGCACCGTCGGCGCTGACCGTCCGTGACGGTGAGGCCGTCTGGCTGGGGGTCATCCCGCAGGATGCGCCGTCGGGCGGTGACCCGCTGCAGGCGCTGCGCACCACGCTGACGTTGCTGGAGACCGCCGTGCTGCCCGGCCTGCCGCCGTTGAGCTCCGGTCTGGTCGGCTTCTTCGCCTATGACATGGTGCGCCGTCTGGAGCGGCTGCCGGAACTGACCGTCGACGATCTCGGCCTGCCGGACATGATGCTGTTGCTGGCCACCGACATCGCCGCCGTCGACCACCACGAGGGCACGATCACACTGGTCGCCAATGCCGTGAACTGGAACGGCACCGACGACCGCGTCGACTGGGCCTACGACGACGCGGTCGCCCGGCTCGACGTGATGACCGCCGCGCTGGCCGAACCGCTGTCCTCCACGGTGGCCACATTCAGTCGGCCGGCGCCGGAGCACCGGTCGCAGCGGACCGTCGAGGAGTACACCGCGATCGTGGACAAGCTCGTCGGCGACATCGAGGCCGGCGAGGCGTTTCAGGTGGTGCCGTCGCAGCGGTTCGAGATGGACACCAGCGCAGATCCCCTCGATGTGTACCGGATGCTGCGGGTGACCAACCCGAGCCCCTACATGTATCTGCTCAATGTTCCCGATGAGACTGGGGGACTTGATTTCTCGATCGTCGGCTCCAGTCCTGAAGCGTTGGTCACGGTCAAGGACGGGCGGGCCACCACCCACCCGATCGCCGGAACCCGCTGGCGCGGCGACACGGAGGAGGAGGACCTTCTCCTGGAGAAGGAGCTGCTTTCCGACGAGAAGGAGCGCTCCGAGCACCTGATGCTCGTCGACCTGGGCCGCAACGACCTGGGGCGGGTGTGCCGTCCGGGGACCGTCAAGGTCGAGGACTACAGCCACATCGAGCGCTACAGCCACGTGATGCACCTGGTGTCGACGGTGACGGGCCTGCTTGCTGACGACAAGACCGCACTGGACGCCGTGACGGCGTGCTTCCCGGCGGGCACGCTGTCCGGGGCGCCCAAGGTGCGGGCGATGGAGCTGATCGAAGAGGTCGAGAAGACCCGCCGCGGCCTTTACGGCGGTGTCCTGGGCTATCTCGACTTCGCGGGCAACGCCGACTTCGCGATCGCGATCCGCACCGCGCTGATGCGCGACGGCACCGCCTACGTGCAGGCCGGGGGTGGTGTCGTCGCCGACTCCAACGGGCCCTACGAGTACAACGAGGCCTCCAACAAGGCTCGTGCGGTGCTGGCGGCGATCGCGGCCGCCGAGACGTTGAGTGAGCCGTGACCCGCGTCGCGCAACTGCTGTTGGTGCTCGCCGCGGCCGGCCTGTGGGCGGCGTCGCGGCTGACGTGGGTGCAGATCTCGTCGTTCGACGGGCTCGGGCAGCCCAAGACCACCGACCTGGCGGGGTCGACCTGGTCGACCGCGCTGATCCCGCTGGCCCTGCTGGTGCTCGCTGCCGCGGTCGCCGCGCTGGCGGTGCGCGGCTGGCCGCTGCGGATCCTGGCAGTGCTGGTGGCCGGCGCCAGCGCCGGGATGGGGTATCTGGCGATCAGCCTGTGGGTGATCACCGACGACGCGGTCCGGGCGGCCCGACTGGCCGACGTGCCGGTCGCAGACCTGCTGGACACGCAGCGGCACTACACCGGCGCGGTGATCACGTTGATCGCCGCGTTGCTGTCGCTGCTGGGGGCCGTACTGTTGATGAGATCGGCGACACAGCGGCGCGGGGAGGCGCAGCGCTACGCGCGGCGCGCTGTCACGGAAGACGAAGTGGGGGACGGGACGATGTCGGAGCGGATGATCTGGGACGCACTCGACGAGGGGCGGGACCCTACCAACCCCGACAATCAGGGGCGGTGACGAAGCATGGCTCGGTTGCGACTACCCTTCGGTATTGATCGAACGGCCGTCAGGGGAAGGGATACGACGCCTATGGGTTCGGCGACCGTGCTCGACTCCATCATCGACGGGGTCCGCGTCGACGTTGCCGCTCGCGAAGCCGTCGTCAGCTTTGACGAGGTGAAAGAGCAGGCCAAGCGCGCTCCGGCCCCGCTTGACGTGATGGCAGCGTTGCGTGCCCCCGGTATCGCGGTGATCGCCGAGGTCAAGCGTGCGAGCCCGTCACGGGGAGAGCTGGCTCAGATCGGTGATCCGGCGGCACTGGCCGGTGCGTATGAGGACGGCGGTGCGCGGGTGATCAGCGTGCTGACCGAGCAGCGACGCTTCAACGGCTCGCTCGATGACCTCGACGCCGTGCGTGCAGCCGTGTCCATCCCGGTGCTGCGCAAGGACTTCATCGTCAAGCCGTACCAGATTCACGAGGCCCGGGCCCACGGTGCGGACATGTTGCTGCTGATCGTCGCGGCGTTGGAACAGCCCGCGCTGGAATCGCTTCTCGAGCGCACCGAGTCGCTGGGCATGACCGCGCTCGTCGAGGTGCACACCGAGGAGGAGGCCGACCGGGCCCTGCAGGCCGGGGCATCGGTGATCGGCGTCAATGCCCGTGACCTCAAGACCCTCGAGGTCGACCGGGACTGCTTTGCCCGGATCGCTCCCGGACTGCCCAGTAACGTGATCCGCGTCGCCGAGTCGGGAGTGCGCGGCACCGCCGACCTGCTCGCCTACGCCGGCGCAGGCGCCGACGCGGTGTTGGTCGGCGAAGGGCTGGTCACCAGTGGCGACCCCCGTAGCGCCGTGGCTGACCTGGTCACCGCCGGTACCCATCCGTCCTGCCCGAAACCTGCGCGTTAAGTGGTCGATTTCGCCGGTCCGGACCTGCCGCGCGCCAGCGCCGCAGTCGCCGAACCCACCTCTCACGATCCCGATGACCGGGGCCACTTCGGTGTCTACGGCGGCAGGTATGTCCCCGAGGCGCTGATGGCCGTCATCGAGGAGGTGACCGCAGCCTACGAGAAGGCCCGCGGTGACCAGACCTTCCTCGACGAACTCGACAGGCTCCAGCGCCACTACACCGGGCGCCCGTCACCGGTGTACGAGGCCGAGCGGCTCAGCGAGCATGCCGGAAATGCGCGGATCTTCCTCAAGCGAGAAGACCTCAACCACACCGGATCCCACAAGATCAACAATGTCCTGGGGCAGGCCCTGCTGGCGAAGCAGATGGGCAAGACCCGGGTCATCGCCGAGACCGGCGCCGGACAGCACGGTGTCGCGACCGCGACCGCGTGCGCGTTGATGGGCCTGGAATGCGTCATCTACATGGGTGCGGTCGACACCGCGCGCCAGGCGCTCAACGTGGCCCGTATGCGACTGCTCGGCGCGTCGGTGGTCGCGGTCGAGTCCGGGTCGAAGACGTTGAAGGACGCCATCAACGAGACGTTCCGAGACTGGGTCACCAACGCCGACAACACCTACTACTGCTTCGGCACGGCCGCGGGACCGCACCCGTTCCCGATGATGGTGCGCGACTTCCAGCGCGTCATCGGCATGGAGGCGCGGGCCCAGATGCTCGACCAGGCGGGCCGGTTGCCGGACGCGGTCGTCGCGTGTGTGGGTGGCGGGTCCAACGCGATCGGCATCTTCCACGCGTTCATCGACGACCCCGGCGTGCAGCTGTTCGGCTTCGAGGCCGCCGGTGACGGAGTGGAGACCGGCAGGCACGCCGCCACTTTCACCGGTGGATCGCCGGGTGCCTTCCAAGGTTCGTACTCGTACCTGTTGCAGGACGAGGACGGTCAGACGATCGAATCCCATTCCATCTCAGCGGGTCTGGATTATCCGGGCGTCGGTCCCGAGCACGCGTTGCTCAAGGATGTGGGTCGTGCCCAGTACCGGCCGATCACCGACACCGAGGCGATGGACGCGTTGTCGTTGCTGAGTCGCACCGAAGGGATCATCCCGGCGATCGAGTCGGCGCACGCGATCGCGGGTGCGCTCAAACTGGGTCCGGAACTCGGAGCTGGATCGATCATCCTGGTGAACGTGTCGGGCCGCGGCGACAAGGACGTCGAGACCGCGGCCAAGTGGTTCGGTCTGTTGGAGGACGGGACGAGATGAGCCGGCTGGCTGGACTGTTCAACTCCTGCCAGGCGGAGGGACGCTCGGCGCTGATCGGCTATCTGCCCACGGGGTTTCCAGATGTCGAG
Source organism: Mycolicibacterium vaccae NBRC 14118 = CIP 105934 (assembly GCF_001552715.1). GTDB lineage: Bacteria > Actinomycetota > Actinomycetes > Mycobacteriales > Mycobacteriaceae > Mycobacterium > Mycobacterium vaccae. The sequence continues at coordinate 14,803 of NZ_BCRS01000140.1, forward strand.
GGCTCCATCGAGGCGATGGTCGCGCTGGTGGAATCCGGCTGCGACATCGTGGAAGTCGGGGTGGCGTACTCCGACCCGGGGATGGACGGGCCGACGATCGCGGCAGCCACCGAGGTGGCGCTGCGCGGCGGCGTCCGGGTGTATGACGCGCTGCGGGCGGTCGAGGCGATCAGCAACGCCGGTGGCCACGCTGTCGTGATGACCTACTGGAATCCTGTGTTGCGCAAGGGTGTTGACACCTTTGCCCGTGACCTCGCCTCGGCGGGTGGGGCCGGCATGATCACGCCGGACCTGATCCCGGACGAGGCAGAGGAGTGGCTGGCCGCTTCGGATGCCCATGACCTCGACCGGATCTTCCTGGTGGCGCCGTCCTCGACGCCGGAACGGCTGGCGCAGACGGTAAAAGCGTCGCGCGGGTTCGTCTACGCAGCCTCGACGATGGGCGTCACCGGTGCCCGTGACGCGGTGTCGAACGCCGCACCGGAGCTGGTGCGCCGCGTCAAATCGGTCTCCGACATCCCGGTCGGGGTGGGCCTGGGAGTGCGCTCGCGTGAGCAGGCCGCCGAGATCGGCGCCTACGCCGACGGCGTCATCGTCGGGTCGGCGCTGGTGTCGTCTCTCAAGGAGGGCGTCCCGGCACTGCGGAGGCTCACCGAAGAACTCGCTGACGGCGTAAGGCAGAGGATCACTGCGTGACAACTACGGTCCTGGCATACATCCCCAGTCCGTCTCAGGGGGTCTGGCACCTAGGGCCGTTCCCGGTCCGCGCCTACGCGCTCTTCATCATCGCCGGGATCATCGCCGCACTGGTCATCGGGGACCGACGGTGGGTCGCCCGCGGTGGTCAGCCCGGTGTCATCTATGACGTCGCGTTGTGGGCGGTGCCGTTCGGTCTGATCGGCGGGCGCCTGTATCACGTACTCACGGACTGGCGAACGTATTTCGGTGAGGGCGGTGTGGGCGCCGCCGGTGCGCTGCGGATCTGGGACGGCGGCCTGGGCATCTGGGGCGCGGTGGCCCTCGGCGGTGTCGGTGCGTGGATCGCGTGCCGCCGCTACGGCATACCGCTGCCCGCGTTCGGTGATGCGGTCGCGCCGGGAATCGTTCTCGCACAGGCGATCGGACGACTCGGGAACTACTTCAACCAGGAACTGTACGGCCGTGAGACCACCGTCCCGTGGGGCCTGGAGATCTACGAGCGGGTGAACACCTCGGGCGTGCCGGATGCGCTCAACGGGGTGTCCACCGGCCAGCTGGTCCAGGTCGTGCATCCGACGTTCCTCTACGAGCTGCTGTGGAACCTGCTCGTCTTCGTCGTGCTGATCGTGGTCGATCGCAGATTCAACATCGGTCACGGCCGATTGTTCGCGCTCTACGTCGCGGGCTACTGTGCCGGCAGGTTCTGGATCGAGTTGTTGCGCAGTGACGCGGCGACGGAGCTCGCCGGTATTCGGGTCAACTCGTTCACTTCCACGTTCGTCTTCATCGGCGCCGTCGTCTACATCATGGCCGCGCCCAAGGGGCGTGAGGATCCTGCGACCCTGAGGGGCAAAGTCGATGTCGAGGCCGGTGCCGAGGATCTCGCGAAAGTTGCGGCTGTCGCGTCCGGCGGGGGGATTGTCGCCGCAGCCAAGGCCGCCGAAGAGGACGCCGCGCGGGAGTCGAAGGGCGACGAGGCCGAGGTCGAAGCCCTCATCTCCGAGTTGGAATCCGGGGAGTCTTCCCCCAGCGCT
>NZ_BCRS01000141.1 GCF_001552715.1 Mycolicibacterium vaccae NBRC 14118 = CIP 105934
AGCCGCGCCCCCGGCCGCCACCCGCGTCGCGGGTTCGTTCGCGTCGGCGGCGCGCGGCGGGGTGTCCACCGACTGGGTGATCGCCCGTCCGCCGAACCAGACGGTGCCGCTGCGTCCGGTGATCCTGTTGCACGGCAAGGATTCGTCGGCCCACACGGTCATGTCGATGGGCGTCGAGCAGTTCCTCGCCGACGCGACGCGGGCGGGGCTGCCGCCGGTCGCGATCGCCGCGGTCGACGGCGGCAACGGGTACTGGCACCGGCGTGCCTCCGGCGACGACTCCGGGGCGATGGTGCTCGAGGAGTTCCTTCCACTGCTGGCCGCCCAGGGCCTCGACACCTCGCGGGTGGCCTTCCTGGGCTGGTCGATGGGCGGCTACGGGGCGATGCTGCTGGGCGCGCGCCTCGGGGCGGCCCGGACCGCCGCGATCTGCGCGGTCAGCCCCGCGCTGTGGACGGCCCCGGGCGCCGCGGCGCCGGGGGCGTTCGACGACGCCGCCGACTACCAGGCCAACAGTGTGTGGGGTCTGCCTTCACTCAACGGAATACCGCTGCGCATCGACTGCGGTCTCGACGATCCGTTCCTGGCCGCCACCCGGCAGTTCGTCGCGCAGCTGCCGACACCGCCGGCGGGCGGCTTCTCCCCCGGCGGGCACAACGCGTCGTTCTGGTCGTCACAGCTGACCGACGAGCTGAGCTGGGCGGCACCGCTGCTGACCGCTTAGAGCGCGATCCGGCCTTCAGCCGCGGCCAGGCCGATGTCACGCCGGAAGTGGCTGCCCGGCAACCGAATCCCGGTCATCGTCTGATATGCGGCGGCGCGCGCGGCCGTCAGGTCCGCACCGGACCCGACCACCGTCAGCACCCGCCCGCCCGAGGACACCAGGCTCCCGTCCTCGCTGCGTGCAGTGCCGGCGTGCAGGACACCCTCCTGGTCGGCGCCCTGGATGACGTCACCGACCCGGGGCCGGCCCGGATAGTTCTCCGCGGCCAGCACGACTGCGACAGCCGAGCCGGGTTGCCACTGCAGCGGGGGTTGGGCGGCCAGCTTTCCGGTGGCCGCGGCGCGCAGCAGTTGCCCCAGTGGCGATTCCAGCAGCGCCAGCACGGCCTGGGTCTCCGGGTCTCCGAAGCGGCAGTTGAACTCGATGACGGCGGGACCGGCTGAGGTGATCGCCAGCCCGGCGTACAACAGGCCCGAAAACCCACTGCCCTGCCGGACGAGTTCGGCGGCAACGGGTTTGACGATCTCGTCGACGATGCGCCGAGTCACCTCGTCGGGCAGCCACGGCAGCGGCGTGTACGCCCCCATCCCGCCGGTGTTGGGTCCGCTGTCACCGTCGCCGACCCGCTTGAAATCCTGGGCGGGCAGCAGCGGAACCACAGTCTCGCCGTCCACCACGCAGAACAGCGACACCTCGGGACCGTCGAGGAACGATTCGAGCAGCACCGGATGCCCCGCGTCGAGCAGGCTCGCGGCGTGTGCGCGCGCGGCGTCGCGGTCGGCGGTGACCACCACGCCCTTGCCCGCCGCCAGTCCGTCGTCCTTGACCACCCAGGCAGCCTGACCGGCGGGTGGTCCGAAGCGGTCGAGCGCGGCGTCCAGGTGGCCGGGGTTGTCGACGATCTCGCTGCTCGCGGTGCGCACCCCGGCGGCGGTCATCACGTCCTTGGCGAACGCCTTGGACCCTTCGATGCGCGCGGCATCCTTGGACGGGCCGAAACAGGCGATGCCTGCCGCGCGCAGCGCGTCGGCCACCCCGAGCACCAGCGGCACCTCGGGTCCAATCACGACGAGGTCGGCGCCGATGCGCCTGGCCAGTGCGGTGACGGCCTCCCCGGAGGTGACATCGACGTCGTACTGGTCGGCCACCGCCGCGGTCCCGGCGTTGCCGGGCGCCACTGAGAGCGCGTCGACCTCGGGGTCTCGGCGCAGTGCGAGCAGCATCGCGTGTTCACGGGCTCCGGAACCAACCACCAGGACGTGCACAGACGCACACCCTAGTGGCATCGCCGCGCGGGCTCACCACGTCCTCGGGCATACATCCGGCGGCATAAGTGTATGGTCAGTGAGAAGTGCTGTGCGTCACACCAGGAGGCGACCCGATGTCCACGACCCAGAGTTGTCCATTCCTCCCCCCGGGCCCCGGCCTTCCCCAGGGCTCCGGCCTTCCCCAGGGCTCCGGCCTGCCCCCGGGATATGACTTCACCGACCCCGACGTACTTCTGAGGGGCATTCCGGTGACCGAGTTCGCCGAGCTGCGCAGGACCGCGCCGGTGTGGTGGAACGAGCAGACCGAATCGATCTTCGACGACGGCGGCTACTGGGTCATCTCGCGGCACGAGGACATCAAGGCCATCTCCCGGGACGGCGCCCAGTGGTCGACCAACGCCAAGGGCGCGGTGATGCGCCTTCCCGACGGTGTCACCGCCGAACAACTCGACCTGACCAAGGCGCTGCTGATCAACCACGATGCGCCCGAGCACACCCGGCTGCGCAAGCTCGTCTCGCGGCTGTTCACCCCGAGGGCGATCGCGGGCATGGAGGCCAAGCTCGCCGGCGCCGCGCGGGAGATCGTGCGCCGCGCGGCCGAGAAGGGCAGCGGCAACTTCGTCGACGACGTCGCGATGCCGCTGCCCCTACAGGCCATCGCCGATCTGATCGGCGTCCCCGAACAGGACCGCGAGAAGCTCTTCCACTGGTCGAACGCGATCATGAACACCGACGACCCGGACTTCGACGCCGATCCGACGACGGCCAACGCGGAGCTGATGGGGTACGCGTACACCATGGCCGAGGAGCGGCGCCGCTGTCCGGCCGACGACATCGTCACCCGGCTGGTCCAGGCCGATCTCGACGGGGAATCGATGGGCGAGGTCGAATTCGCGTTCTTCGTCATCCTGCTCGCGGTGGCCGGCAACGAGACCACCCGCAACGCGATGACCCACGGCATGAACGCGTTCCTCGACCACCCCGACCAGTGGGAGCTGTTCCGGCGCGAGCGCCCGGACACCGCCATCGACGAGATCATCCGGTGGGCCACCCCGGTGCACTGCTTCCAGCGCACCGCGCTCGAAGACGTCGAGGTGGGCGGCGTGACGATCGCCAAGGGGCAGCGGGCGGGCCTGTTCTACAGCTCGGCGAATTTCGACGAAGCGGTCTTCGAGCGTCCGTTTGAATTCAATATTCTGCGAAACCCGAATCCGCACTTGGCTTTCGGTGGCAACGGCGCGCACTTCTGCATCGGCGCCAATCTGGCCCGGATGGAGATCAAGCTGATGTTCCACGAGATCGCCGACCAGATTCCCGACATCGCGAAGCTGGCCGAACCGCAACGGCTTCGCTCGGGCTGGATCAACGGGGTCAAAGACCTGCAGGTCGCCTACCGGTAGTCACGCTCGTCACACCGATCCACGCTTGTCAGAGGTCAGCTCGCACTTCTGCTGCACGTCGCGGATCTGTGGGGCAGCTGGGGTTGCGGCGGAGTTGAGGGCAGCCCCCGAGCGGTGGCCTACAGTTCGTTCGTGCGCACCCACGGTTGGTCAGGAGCCAAGCCGGCCTCCGACGAGGAGGCCGTCGCGCGCATCCTGGCGGCCGCAGGCAAGGTGATCGAGGAGCGCGGGGCGGACTTCAGCATCTCCGACGTGGCCCGCACCGTCGGAGTCACCCGGCAGACGGTGTACCGCTACTTCTCCAGCACCGAGTCGCTGCTGATCGCCGCCGCCGTACATGCGGTCGACGGATTCCTCGACCGGCTGGCCGCGCACCTGGCCGGCATCAGCGAGCCCGCCGAAGCGGTCGCCGAGGCGGTGGCGACCGCGCTGGAATGGCTGCCCCGGGAGAAGTACATCGGATTGATCATGGTGCCCGGCGGGTCCAGCCACGTGCAGTCGGTGACCTCCGACATCGCGCTGCGCTTCGCGCGGGACATGGTGGGCCGTCTCGACGTCGACTGGACGGCGTACGGGTTCGACGACGCCGCGCTCGACCAACTCTCCGAGCACCTGCTGCGCGTCATCCAGTCCTTCGTGATCGACCCCGGCCGCCCGCCGCGCACCGGTGACGCGCTGCGCGCCTACCTGCGCCGGTGGGTCGGCAACGCGGTGCTGCCCCGCTGAACCTCAGACCACGGTCAGCGGCAGCGACTTCCGGGTCTCGAACTCCCACGCCGCGCCGCTGCTGAACTTGCACACCTCGACCTCGGGCAGTTCCTTGGCCGCGGTGTCGGTCTCGATCACCCGGACCGTCCAGTCGGTCTCGGTGCCGGAGACCTCGGCGCGCAAGTGCGGGTCCACCGCCTGCACGATGGCCTGCAGCGGCAGATCGGCCACCGGCGAGACCAGCGAGATCCACGAACCGTCCTCGTGCGCCGCCGACGCACGCACGTGCACGAAGCCCGGAGCGATGTCGGCCCGGACATAGGCGGCGGGGTTCAGTAACGGATGCAGCTCGAGCACCCGCAGCGCACCCCGGACATCCTTGGACAGCTTGAGCGCGCGGTGGATCCGCTCCGCGGCCACCCCGGCGATGCCGATCAGCTGTTTGGTGCGGATGGTCCGGGCCAGCGCCGCGTCGTCCTTGGCTCGCTTCTCGACCGCGATCGTGAACGACTTCACCAGCAGGTGCATCTGCAGGCACACCTCGTCGGCGATCCGGACCAGCGCCGAATGCGAGAAGGCACCGAAGTCGACGTCGGCCAGCAGCGGCCCCGAATAGTCGGCCATGCCTTCGTCATTCGGGTCGATCGGATCCAGCTCGGTGTGGTAGGCCCGGGTGGCGCCGACGATGTCCATCGCGGGGATGAACGGAACCTCGGGATAAGACTCGTCGATGATGACCGTCCACCGGCAGTGTGGATGCTGATCGGGCGATGACCTGGGCGGCCGGTGGATCGGCCGGACCTGGGCCTTGCGGTTGGTGGCCAGCGCGGTGGCGTCGAAGGTGGGATCTTCGATGTCGTGGCACATGCCTTTGACGTAGTCCTCGCCCATCGGCTCGACGTCCATGAGCGCGCCACAGTGATCGAGGTAGAACTCGCCGTGCCAGCGGTCGTGCACGATGTAGCGGAAATCCATGAACTGCGGCGGCGCACCGATGTCGAGCTGCAGGCCTTTGAAGAGCGTGAAGATGTCGACACCCTCGTACTTGAGCGCCTTCTGCATCCGCTTGGTGTAGAGCGGGCTGGATGCCGCCCACTCCTCGATCGCGATCTGCAGCATCTCCTCGCGACCGAAATTGCTGATGCACCAGGCCATCCCGGAACGGTCGATCAACTGACCGATCAGCAGCAGCTCCGGAACCAGGGTCGCCAGCTCCTCGCGCGACAGCGCGGCGAATCTACTCGTCATCGAGGGTCTTCCCCGTGCTCATCTTCACGGCGGCGTTGACGTTGGCTTTTTTGTCTTCTCCCCCACCGGCTTCGGCAGCCTTTCTGCGCTTGGCGGCGACCTTGCCCACCACGCCGTTGAGCCCGGAACCACGGGGGAAGCCCACGTAATGGGTGAGGAAGATCGCCATCTCCTTCAGTTCTTCTTCACTCAGTTCACCGTTGGCCAACGCGGCATTCACCTGGACCTCCGCCAGCCCCTGTTCACCGAGGGCGGTCACGATGGCCAACGTCATCAACCGTTTGTCGCGCATCGACAGTCCCGGGCGGGTCCAGATGGTGCCGAAGAGGTGATCGACGGTCAGGTCGAAGTACGGGTCACCCTCGATATTCGGCATCTCCCACGAATAGACCTCGTTCATCTTCTTGAGGCCCTTCTTGCGAAGCTCGTCCATCTCTACTCCTACTCCGTCGTCGAAGGCGTATGCGGCACGCCCAGTCCGGCAGCCAGATCGCGCAGCGCGATCTCGGCCAGCGGCAGGTCCACCCCGGTGGACTCGCCGAGTCCGAGCGCCAGGCGCAGGTCCTTCTCCCCGAGACCGCGGGTATGGACGAACATGTCGTACAGAAAGTGTTCGGGCGTCAGCGGTTTCATGTCGTCGCGGACCATGATCGCTCCGGGGCCGCCACTCTGCGCATCGCTGTGCCGCACCACCCGGCCCAGCTTCTGCAGATCGATTCCCGAGGCCTCGGCCAGCCGCATCGCCTCGCACGCCGCGGTGAAGCCGACGAACGTCAGCATGTTGCGGGCCAGCTTCATCCGGGTGCCGGCTCCGGGCTCGCCGGCGCGCACCACCATCGACGCCCACTGCTTGAACACCGGCTTGACCCGGTCATAGATGTGCTGGTCGGCGCCCACCATCACCGCGAGCTCACCCTTGTCGGCTGCGCCCGCGCCACCGCTGACCGGCGCGTCGACGATGTGGATTCCGCTGGGCTGCAGCTGCTGCGCCAACTCCGCGGCAGTCTCCGGTTCGATCGTCGAGTGGATCGCGATGACGGTGCCGGGCTCCGCGTGCGCGGCGAGTTCACCCACCACCTCGCGCACCTGCGCATCGTTGAGCACGGTCACGCTGATGACGTCGGCTTCCGCCACGTCGGCCACGTTGTCCGCAGCGTCGGCGCCCATCTCCACCAGCGGAGTCATCGCCTCGGCGCGGACGTCGAAGACGATCAGACCGCCGGGCCAGTCGACGAGCCGTTTGGCCATCGGCGCGCCCTGGTTGCCCAACCCGATGTAGCCCAGTTTCACATCACTCATCTGATGATCTGTCCGCCATCGACATTGAAGATCTGCCCGGTCACCCACTTCGCCTGATCCGACAGCAGGAACAGGCACATACCGGTCAGATCGTCCACCTCACCCATGCGCGACAACGGGATTCCCTTGACGATGTCGGCGACCATCTCCTGCGGGGTGGTTGTCCGATTGGCCTCGGTGTCGATGGGTCCCGGCGCGATCGCGTTGACACGGATATTCTGTCCGCCGAGTTCGGTGGCCAACTGCTGGGTCAGGCCGTTGATCCCGACCTTGGCCAGGCCGTAGAAGTTCGAGTACAGCCACGCCGCGGTCGACGACTGGTTGACGATCGCTCCGCCGCCGCGTTTGGCCATCTTGCGGTACACCGCGCGAGTGCACACCAGCGCGCCGTCCATGTTCACGCTCATGAACTTCTTGTAATAGTCCCAATCGACGGTGATCAGGAAGTCGAGCTTCATCCCACCGAAGATCGCGGCGTTGTTGACCAGGTAGTCGATGCCGCCGAACTCCGAAAGAGCCTGCGCGGCCATCTCTTTTGCCGAGTCGGGATCGGACACGTCGACCCGGACGGCCAGCGCGTTCCCGCCTTCGCCCTTGATGCCGTCGGCGACCTTCTGCGCACCTTCGGTGTTGATGTCGGCCACCACCACCGCGGCGCCCTCACGGGCCAGCGCTTCGGCGTACGCCTGACCGATACCGCCGCCGGCCCCGGTGACGATGGCCACCTTCTCGTTGAACTGATCACCATAAAGGCCCATGCACAAGCCCTCCGTTTCTCTTTTAGTTCGCCGCTGTGGCGATCGCCTTGATCTCGAGGTACTCCTCGAAACCGGCGAGCCCCATTTCCCGGCCGATGCCGGATTGCTTGTAGCCGCCGAACGGCATGTCCGCCGAATACCAGACGCCGCCGTTGATGTTGACCGTGCCGACCCGCAGTCGGGCCGCAACGCTGTTGGCCCGCTCCAGGTCCGGCGAGAACACGGTGCCCGACAGTCCGTAGGGCGAGTCGTTGGCGATGCGCACCGCGTCGTCGTCGCCGTCGTGGGCGATGACCGTCAGGACGGGACCGAAGATCTCCTCGCGGGCCACCTTCGCGGTGTTGTCGAGGCCGGCGATCACCGTCGGCTCGATGAAGAAGCCCCTGTCGCGGTCGGCGGGACGTCCACCGCCGCAGGCGAACCTGCCCCCCTCGGCGATCGCCGAGTCCAGGTACCCCTGGATGCGTTCGCGCTGCCGCTCCGAGATCACCGGTCCGCACACCGTGCCGGGGTTCGTCGGATCACCGGGCTTCATGCCGCCCATGGTCGCCGCGGCCGCCTCGACGGCTTCGTCGTACCGCCCGCGCGGCACCACCAGGCGGGTGGTGATCGCGCAGCCCTGCCCGGCGTGCATCGACGCGGTGAACGCCGCCATCGAGCACGCACCGGCGAGGTCGGCGTCGTCGAGGACCAGGAAGGCCGACTTGCCGCCGAGCTCGAGGAACACCTTCTTCAGGGTCGCCGAGCCGTCGGCCATCACCGCGCGGCCCGTGGTGGTCGACCCGGTGAACGAAACCATGTCCACCCGAGGATCTTTCGACAGCAACGCCCCCACGCTGTGATCGCTGGAGGTGACGATGTTGATCACCCCGGCGGGAAAATCCGTGTGCTCGGCGATCAGCTCGCCGAGCACCGCAGCCACCCACGGCGTGTCGGGAGCCGGCTTGAGCACCAACGTGTTTCCGGCGGCCAGCGCCGGGCCGATCTTGGCGAGGTTGATCTGGTGCGGGAAGTTCCACGGCGTGATCGCCCCGACGACGCCGACGGCCTCGCGGGCGATCGTGCGGTGCGTCTTGATGCCCATGGGTGAAGCGGTGCCGAGATCGGTCGTCCACTGATAGCCCGCGGCGGTGTCGGCGCAGAACGTCAGATCCTCGACCGGGCCTTCGAGCTGGGCTGCCGACGTGAGCATCCGCGGGGCACCCACCTCGGCCATCGTCAGCTCCCGCAGGTCCTCGACATGGTCCCGCATGGCCTGCTGCAGCTGCCGGATGCAGCGCACCCGCAGTTCGGTGTTCGTGGCCCAGTCCGTCTCGTCGAAGCTGCGGCGGGCCGCGCCGATCGCCGCGCTCATGTCCTCAGTGTCCGCGTCGGCGGCCACGCCGAGGGTCTCCTCGGTGGCGGGGTTGAGGGTGGGGAACGTGCCCGCGCTTCCGGGGACGAGCTTGCCATCGATGAGCAGACGGCTTTCGCGATCGGCCAGGATCGGCATCCGACCTCCTGTATCTAATCCCTGGACAGCTGTCCGATGGAGTTCTCCGAACCATAGCCGCAGATCTCGGCGGCAGGCAAGGCTATGACGCCACACCTCTCGAGCAAAGGCACATTGGCGTGCGGATTCGCTGTAACGCTTGCCTGGCGCGCGCCCCGTCGGCTAGCTTGGACAGGTGTCCAGTGATGCTGTTGCTCCGCTCACAGGTGAGTCGGCGCATCCGCCACGCAACCGTCGGCAGGAAGAGACGTTCCGCAAGGTCCTCGCCGCCGGTTTGGAGATGCTGCGCGAGTCTTCGTACGCCGACCTGACCGTGCGCGCGGTGGCGGCGCGCGCCAAGGTGGCCCCGGCGACGGCCTACACCTACTTCTCGTCGAAGAACCACCTGATCGCCGAGATCTACCTGGACCTCATCCGTCAGGTCGACTACTTCACCGACGTGAACGACAGCAAGGTGGTCCGCGTCGAGAAGACGTTGCGCAGCATGGCCCTGATGGTCGCCGACGAGCCCGAAGTCGCGGCCGCGTGCACCACCGCGCTGCTGTCAGGCAACGACCCGGCCGTGCGCACCGTCCGCGAACGTATCGGCGGGGAGATCCACCGGCGCATCCGGGCCGCCGTCGGCCCCAACCCGGACCCCCGCACGCTTGCCGCCCTCGAGATGACGTTCTTCGGCGCGCTGGTCAATGCCGGCAGCGGCGCCTTCACCTACCACCAAATCGCCGACCGCCTCAGTTATGTGGTCGGCCTCATCGTCGGAGAAGACAAATGAGCCTCATCGTCGGAGACGATAAATGAGCCTGAGCGTCGGAGAAGACAAGCAGTGACGATCAGCGAGGTACAGCTCGACCCGTACGACTACGCCTTTCACGAGGATCCGTACCCGTACTACCAGCGGCTGCGCGACGAAGCCCCGTTGTACCGCAACGAAGAACTCGGGTTCTGGGCGCTGTCCCGGCACGCCGACGTGTTGAAGGGCTTCCGCAACAGCACCACGTTGTCGAACAAGTTCGGGGTGTCGCTGGACCCGGCGTCGCGCGGGCCGCACGCGTCCAAGACGATGTCGTTCCTGGCCATGGACGACCCGGACCACCTGCGGCTGCGCACCCTGGTGTCGAAGGGCTTCACCCCGCGGCGTATCCGCGAACTGGAGCCGCGGGTCACCGAGATCGCGGTCCAGCACCTGGATGCGATGTTGGAGAACGCCGGGGACGGCACCGTGGACTACGTCGACGAGTTCGCCGGCAAGCTGCCCATGGACGTGATCTCCGAGCTGATGGGCGTGCCCGGTGCCGACCGGGTTCAGGTGCGGGCGTGGGCGGATGCGGTGATGCACCGCGACGAAGGCGTCACCGATGTGCCCGACTCGGCCATCGAGGCGTCGCTCAACCTGATCGTCTACTACCAGGAGATGGTGGCCGAGCGGCGCAAGAAGCTCACCGACGATCTGACCTCGGCACTACTGGAGGCCGAGATCGACGGTGACCGGCTGACCGACGACGAGATCATCGGCTTCATGTTCCTGATGGTCATCGCCGGCAACGAGACCACCACGAAACTGCTTGCCAATGCGGCGTTCTGGGGCCACCGCTACCCCGACCAGCTGACGCCGGTGTACCAGGATCTGGAGCGGGTGCCGCTGTGGGTGGAGGAGACGCTGCGCTTCGACACGTCGAGCCAGATCCTGGCCCGCACCGTGGCCGGCGAACTGACGCTCTACGACACCACGATCCCCGACGGGGACGTGCTGCTGCTGCTTCCTGGTTCGGCACACCGCGACGAGCGGGTGTTCGATGACCCTGACGACTATGTCATCGGGCGGGAGATCGGCTCCAAGCTGATGAGTTTCGGTAGCGGAGCCCACTTCTGCCTCGGTGCGCACCTGGCGCGCATGGAAGCCCGGGTGGCGCTGGCCGAGTTGTTCAAACGAATCCGCGGGTACGAGGTCGACGAGGCCAACGCCGTCCGCGTCCACTCCAGCAATGTGCGCGGATTCGCCCACCTTCCGATGCATGTGGAGATCCGCTGATGCCCCGTTTCGATCCGTTACCCGACCGTCGCCCCGCCCTGGTCGCCGGCGCCTCGTCCGGCATCGGCGAGGCCACGGCAATCCAGCTCGCCGCGAACGGTTTCCCGGTCGCTCTCGGCGCCCGCCGGGTGGAAAAGCTGCAGGAGATCGTCGGCAAGATCCGCGCCGACGGCGGTGAAGCGATCGCGGTGCACCTCGACGTCACCGACCCCGACTCGGTGAAGGCGGCCGTCGAGCAGACCACCTCCGAACTCGGTGAGATCGAGGTGCTGGTCGCCGGCGCCGGTGACACCAACTTCGGCAAGTTGCACGAGATGAGCACCGATGAGTTCACCGACCAGCTGCAGATCCACCTGGTCGGGGCCAACCGGATGGCCACCGCGGTGCTGCCAGGCATGCTCGAACGTCGCCGCGGTGACCTGATCTTCGTCGGCTCCGATGTGGCACTGCGGCAGCGACCGCACATGGGTGCCTACGGCGCGGCCAAGGCCGGTCTGGTCGCCATGGTGACCAACCTGCAGATGGAACTCGAGGGCACCGGGGTGCGCGCGTCGATCGTGCATCCCGGCCCCACCATGACCTCGATGGGATGGAGCCTGCCCGCCGAGAAGATCGGCCCCGCCCTGGAGGACTGGGCCAAATGGGGGCAGGCCCGCCACGACTACTTCATGCGCGCCGCCGACCTGGCCCGGGCGATCGCCTTCGTGGCCGAGACCCCGCGCGGCCACTACATCGCGAATATCGAACTGCAGCCCGAAGCCCCCCTGGCTGAAGTCAAAGATCGACAGAAACTCGCACTCGGCGAGGAGGGAATGCCGTCATGACGACTGCGATCGTGCCCCGCGTCTCCGGTGGAGAGGACGAGGAACACGGCCATCTGGAGGAGTTCCGCACCGACCCGATCGGCTTGATGAAGCGCATCCGCGAGGAGTGCGGTGACGTCGGCTGGTTCCAGCTCGCAGGCAAGCAGGTGGTGATGCTCTCCGGCGCGGAGGCCAACGAGTTCTTCTTCCGGTCCAGCGACAGCGAACTCAACCAGGCCGAGGCCTACCCGTTCATGACGCCGATCTTCGGTGAGGGCGTGGTGTTCGACGCCGACCCCGAGCGGCGGGCCGAGATGCTGCACAACACCGCGCTGCGCGGCGAGCAGATGAAGGGTCATGCCGCCACCATCGAGGCCGAGGTCAAGAAGATCATCGCCGACTGGGGCGATGAAGGGGAGATCGAGCTGCTCGACTTCTTCTCCGAGCTGACCATCTACACCTCGACGGCCTGCCTGATCGGGCTCAAGTTCCGCGAGCAACTCGACAGCCGGTTCGCCCACTACTACCACCAGCTGGAGCGCGGCACCGACCCGCTGTGCTACGTCGACCCGTACCTGGACATCGAGAGCTTCCGCATCCGCGACGAGTCCCGCGTCAAACTCGTAGCCCTGGTTCAGGACATCATGAACGGTCGCATCGCCAACCCGCCCAAGGGCAAGGACGACCGTGACCTGCTCGACGTGCTGGTGTCGATCAAAGACGACGAGGGCAATCCGCGCTTCTCCGCCAACGAGGTTACCGGCATGTTCATCTCGCTGATGTTCGCCGGCCACCACACCAGTTCGGGCACCTCCTCGTGGACACTGATCGAGTTGCTGCGCCACCCCGAGTTCTACGCCAAGGTGCAGGCCGAGCTCGACGACCTGTACTCCGACGGTCAGGAGGTGAGTTTCCATGCGCTGCGCCAGATCCCGAATCTCGACAATGCGCTCAAGGAGACCCTGCGCCTGCACCCGCCGCTGATCATCCTGATGCGGGTGGCCCAAGACGAGTTCGAGGTCGCCGGCCACCCCATCCACAAGGGCCAGATGGTGGCCGCCTCCCCGGCGATCTCCAACCGCATCCCCGAGGACTTCCCCGATCCGGATGCCTTCGACCCCAGCCGCTACGAGAAGCCGCGCCAGGAAGATCTGATCAACCGGTGGACCTGGATTCCGTTCGGCGCAGGCAAGCACCGCTGCGTGGGTGCGGCGTTCGCACAGATGCAGATCAAGGCGATCTTCTCGGTGTTGCTGCGCGAGTACGAGTTCGAGATGTCGCAGCCTTCGGAGAGCTACCGCAACGACCATTCCAAGATGGTGGTGCAGCTCGCTCAGCCGGCCAAGGTCCGCTACCGCAGGCGGACCAGGGCCTGAAATGGGTTGCTACCGCGTGGTACTCGACGAGGACCTGTGCCAGGGGCACGCGATGTGCGAGCTGGAAGCACCCGACGTCTTCACGGTGCCCAAACGTGGCGTCGTCGAGATCACCGACCCCGAACCACCCGACGAGCTTCGCGAAGCCGTCGAAATGGCCGTCGAGATGTGTCCGACCCGGGCACTGTCAATTGTCGAGAAGGAGTGAAGTAATGGCGTCACGCGAGCAACTGGAGGACTGGGTCCAGCGCTGGCTCAAGGCCAACCAGGACGCCGAGGCAGTCGGCGACTGGAAGCCGCTTGCCGAGTTCTACACCGACGACGCCACCTACGGCTGGAACATCGGCCCGAAGGAAGACGTGATGTGCGTCGGCAAAGAGGAGATCCGCGATGTGGCGCTGGGCCTGGAGATGGAGGGCCTGGAGAACTGGGTCTACGAGTACCAGCGGACGCTGATCGACGAGAAGCAGAACGAGATCGTCGGCTTCTGGAAGCAGATCGCCAACAAGAGCGACGGCACCCGCGCCGAGATCTACGGCATCGGCGGCAGCTGGTTCCGGCTCGCCGCTGTCGGGGAGGGCGACCAGCTGCTCATCGAGTGGCAGCGCGACTTCTTCGACTTCGGACACGTGGCCAAGGGGTACGCGAAGCTGATCGAGTCCGGTGACCTCACCCCTGCCATGCAGAAGCGCATCGAGCGGTCGCTGTCCGGCGAGAAACTGCCCGGCTACTACCCGATCGGCCAGGCACCCGTCCAGATCTGGTAACACCCACCCAAGCGGTTGATCGGGGTAGACGTGATGTGGCTAACTAGAGCCTCTAGTCTGGTCACCAGATGCTCTAGTCGAAAGCAGGAGAGATGAAGACCAAAGGCGCCCTGATCTGGGAATTCAACCAGCCGTGGACGATCGAGGAGATCGAGATCGGCGACCCCGTCAAGGACGAGGTCAAGATCCAGATGGAAGCCTCGGGCATGTGCCACTCGGACCACCACCTGGTCACCGGCGATATCCCGATGGCGGGTTTCCCGGTGCTCGGCGGCCACGAGGGCGCCGGCATCGTCACCGAGGTGGGCCCCGGAGTGGAGGGCCTTGAGCCCGGCGACCACGTGGTGCTGTCGTTCATCCCGTCGTGCGGATCCTGCCCGTCGTGTCAGGCCGGCATGCGCAACCTCTGCGACCTGGGCGCCATGCTGCTTCAGGGCACCGCGGTGTCGGACAACACCCACCGCATCCACGCCAAGGACGGCACCCCGGTCATCCCGATGACCCTGCTCGGCACCTTCAGCCCGTACATGGTCGTGCACAAGAGCTCGGTGGTGAAGATCGATCCGTCCATCCCATTCGAGGTCGCCTGCCTCGTCGGCTGCGGCGTGACCACCGGCTACGGCTCGGCGACGCGCAGTGCGAACGTCCGGCCCGGCGACGACGTCGTCATCGCCGGCATCGGCGGCGTCGGCATGGGCGCGCTGCAGGGCGCCCTGAACGCGGGGGCGCGCAACATCTTCGCGATCGACCCGGTGGAGTGGAAGCGCGACCAGGCGCTCAAGTTCGGTGCGACCCACGTCTACCCCGACATCGGCAGCGCGATGATGGGCGTCGCCGAGATCACCCAGGGCCGGATGGCTTCCAAGACCATCATCACCACCGGTGAGCTCAAGGGCGAGGAGATCGACAACTACCTCAACATCACGGCCAAGGGCGGCACCTGCGTGGTCACCGCGGTGGCCAACATGGCCAACTCGGACGTGACGCTGAACCTCTCGATGCTCACGCTGCTGCAGAAGAACCTGCAGGGCACCATCTTCGGTGGCGGCAACCCGCACTTCGACATCCCGCAGCTGCTGTCGATGTACAAGGCAGGGCGGCTCAACCTCGACGACATGGTCACCCGGCAGTACAAGCTGGAGCAGATCAACGACGGCTACCGGGACATGCTCGAAGGCAAGAACATCCGCGGCGTCATCCGCTACACCGACGCCGACAGGTAAGTCGGCATGAACCCGCGAAATTGCATTCCAGTAGGCGAAGTCCGAGTAGAGGCCTACTGGAATGCGATTTCGGCGAAGGTAGGGATCAAATGACCGAGATCACGGACCTCACACCGGTTGTCGCAGCGTCGCAGAACTCGTGGCGCTGCGTGCAGTCCGGTGACCGCGAGGGCTGGCTGGCACTGATGGCCGACGACGTCGTCATCGAAGACCCCATCGGGGAGGCCGTCACCAACCCCGACGGCACGGGTGTGCGCGGCAAGGACGCCGTCGCGGCGTTCTACGACGCGAACATCGGCCCGAACCAGCTGCGCGTCACCTGCGAGGAGACGTTCCCGTCGAGCAGTCCGACGGAGATCGCCTACATCCTGGTCCTGGAGACCACCTTCCCGAACGGCTTCGTCGCCACCGTGCGCGGCGCGTTCACTTATCGGGTGGACGACGCGGGCCTGATCACCAACCTGCGCGGCTACTGGAACATGGACGCGATGACGTTCTCGCAGAAGGACAGCACGGATTAACGCGGGCCCGCCCGGCCTCCTGGCCGGCCGGGGCGCCGTGGTCGTCGGCGGCACCCGCGGCGTCGGGCTCG
>NZ_BCRS01000142.1 GCF_001552715.1 Mycolicibacterium vaccae NBRC 14118 = CIP 105934
GCCGCCGGGTGGCCGACCGTGAGCACGGCCAGCACCGCGCCGGCCAGCACCGCCAGCGCGCGGATCGCGATGGTCCCGAACGCCGCCCGCCACGTCGGCGACAGTGACGGCACCGCAGTCAGCACGAATCCCAGACCCATCGCCGACCCGAGCTCGGCGTGTCCGACCGCCGCGGTGGTCGCGAGGATCGCACCCAGCCCGGCCGCCAGCCAGGCCGCCATCCCCCACCGGCTCCGGCCGACCGGCCTCAGCAGCTCGGCGGGGCGTGGACGCCGCGGGACGGGCGGCAACGCCGACGTGGGCACACCGTCAGGACTCGGCACTGTCCTCGCCATCGGCGGGCGCCGCCGCGGCATCCAGCACCGCCGCCACGATGCCCTGGTAGCCGGTGCATCGACACACGTTGCCCGACAACGCTTCCCGCACCGACTCGGCGGTCAGCGGTTTCTCCGCGTCCGGGTCACGGAGCAATTCGACGGCACTGACCAGAAATCCCGGGGTGCAGAAACCACACTGCAATCCGCCGCAGCGGGTGAACGCCTGCTTGAGTCGCGCGGCCTCCTCGAACTGGTCGAGTCCCTCCACGGTGTCCACCCGCAGCCCGTCGGCCTGCACCGCGAGCATCAGGCACGCCCGTCCGGAACGACCGTCGACGAACACCGTGCACGCCCCGCAGACCCCGTGTTCGCAGCCCAGATGCGTTCCGGTGAGCCCGAGTTCGTCGCGCAGGAAGTCGGCGAGCGTGAGCCGCGGCGACACGGTGCGGGAGACCTGCCTACCGTTCACGATCAACGAGATGGCCACCGGTGCGGGTGTGTCAGCGTGCATCGTGCTCCCTTCCGGGCGCCCCCGCGCGGCGGTGCGCGGCGGTCATCGCCTCGGTCAGCGCGGCCGCGCACAGCCGCCGCGCATAGTCGGCATCGTCGGCCACCGGATCCGTGCCTGCGGCCCACCGCCGGCCCAGCCGCTGCCACAACTGCTCCGACGGCAACTCGCCGACGACGTCGTCGCCCACGAACAGCAGCGGCCGGTCGGCCACGCTCAGCACGCCGGCGCGCAGCGCCGAGATCCGGCCGTCCGGCCCGAGGGTGAGCATGCAGCCCGCGCCGGCAAGGCCGTAATCGCCGTGCTGGTGGGCATATTCGACGAAGCCCCAGCCCTGGTCGGGCCGGATCGCGGGCACCGAGATCCAGGTGATCATCTCGTCGGGCGCCAACGCGCTGGTGTAGAAGGACACGAACATCTCGTCCGCGCCGACCGTGCGCCGCCCGGACGATGCCGACTCGACATGGAAGGTCGCATCGAGAACCAGTGTGGCCAGCGGCATCTCGGCGGCAGGATCGGCGTGGGCCACCGAACCGCCGATCGTGCCGCGGTTGCGGATGCCGACGTGCCCGATGTGCCGCGCCGCCTCGGCCAGCAGCGGGGCGCGCGCCGCGATCAGCGGGTCCACCTCGACCGTGCGGTGCGTCACCAGCGCGCCCAGGATCAGGTCGTCGGTGTCGTCGAAGATCCGGTTCAGCTCGGTCAGCCTGCCGATGTCGATCACCGCCGACGGCCGGGCCAGCCGCAGGTTCATCAACGTCAGCAGCGACTGACCGCCCGCCAACAGCTTGGCGTCGGGATCGCCGGCCAGCAGATCCAGTGCCCCGCCGACCGATTCGGGCCGGTGGTAGTCGAAAGGCGCCGGCTTCACGACGCCACCCGCTGCAGAGCCCGGCACAGCTCACCGGTCTGGATCGGCGTGCTGGTGACGTGCAGGCCGCCACCGACGGCGTCGTCGACGGCACCGGCCACCGCGGAGTACACGGCGATGGTGCCGCTCTCCCCCGCGCCGCGCACGCCGAGGGGATTGACCGGGGTGTCGACGGAGAGATGGTTGACGATCACGTCGGGCACGTCGGTGGTCAGCGGCAGGTGATACGCCGCGAAGGTGGTCGAGGTCGGCTCGCCGGTGGGCGAATACCGCCACGCCTCGAAGAGCGCACCGCCGATGCCCTGCGCGACGCCGCCGACGATCTGGCCCTCGACGATGCGCGGGTTGATCTCCCGGCCCCCTTCGTGGGACACCGCGTAGCGCAACACCTTCACGATTCCGGTGCGGCGGTGCACACCGACGATCACCGCGTGCACGCCCATCGTCCAGGTCACCGTCTCGACCCGGAACACCGACGTCACGTCCAGCGCCGCGCCGCCCTCACCGGCGCCGCCGACCCGGCTCGCCGCAGCCAGTTCGTCCCAGCCCAGCACGTCGTCGCCGGCGGTGAACCGGCCGTGCGCATAGTCGGCGGACCCGGCGCCCATCAGGTCCGCGGCCCGCGCCGAGGCCAGCTCGATCAGCTCGCGGCACGCCTGGTGCACGGCCGAGCCGGCCAGGACGGCCGACCGGCTGGCGAACGTGCCCACGCCCTCGGGCAGGCGTTCGGTGTCCGAGGCGACGTAGCGCACCCGTTCCAGCGGGACCTCCAGCGCGTCCGCGGCCACCTGCGCGAAGACCGTCTCGTGTCCCTGCCCAGCCGAGGCCGCCCCCGCCGTGACCTCGAACCGGCCGTCGGGCAGCAGCCGCGCCCGCCCGGTCTCGTGAGGTCCGCGCCCGGTGGCCTCCAGGTAGGACGACAGCCCGTAACCGATGTGGTGGTCCGGGTTCTGCAGCGCGCACACGTCGGCCTCCGACGGCGGCAGCGCCGCCAGCACCGAGTCCAGGCACGCGAGGTAGTCGCCGCCGTCGTAGGCGATCGGTACGCCGTCGCGGTACGGAATGGGCCGCGGATAGGGCATGTCCGCAGCGGTCAGCAGGTTGCGCCTGCGGATCTCGGCGCCCGAGATGCCCAGAGCGGCGGCGGCGGCATCGAGGCTGCGTTCCAGCGAGAACGTGGCCTCGGGCCGGCCCGCACCGCGATACTGGGCCACCAGCGTCTTGTTGGTCAGTGCGGCGCGACCGCGCACGTGCACCGCCGGCACGCGGTAGGGGCCCATCAGGTGCACCGCGGTGTTCGCCACGATGCCTGCGACCCAGAGGCTTCCGGCGCCGATGTCCACGACGAAGTCGACGTCCCACGCCAGGATCCGGCCTGCCGCGTCCACGGCCAGCCGGGCCCGGTGCGTCTGGTCCCGGGCCTGCGCGCTGGAGACCAGATGTTCCTGCCGGTCCTCGATCCAGATCAGCCGGCGCCGGACATGTTCGGCGAGCACCGCGAGGACGACCTCCTCGGCGTACACGTTGGCCTTGGTACCGAATCCGCCGCCGACGTCGGGCACGCTGACCTTCACCTGGTCCCGCGTCCAGCCCGTCACCGAGCAGATCGCGTTGCGCACCATGTGCGGGATCTGGGTGGACGTGGACACCTCGACGCGGCCCAGCGTCGCGGCGTACTCGGCCAGCACACCGCGGCATTCCAGCGGCACCGCGCCGTGGCGCTCCATCCGGTAGGTGTCCTCGACCACGTGGGCGGCCACCTCGAACGCGCCACCGGGATCACCGAACTCGTACTCCAGCCGGGCCGCCTCGTTGTGGCCCAGGTGATCGAACAGCACGGGAGCGGCGGGGTCGAGGGCCGCCGCGGCGTCGACGACCGGCTCCAGACTCTGGTAGGACACCACGACGTGCTCGGCGGCGTCCTCGGCCAGATACCGGTCGTCGGCGACCACGACCGCGATCGGCTGCCCGACGAAATGCACCCGGTCCGAGGCGAGGATCGCCAACCGCTGCTCGGCGAGCACCAGCGACGTGGCCGCGGTGAAGTCCGGATCCGGGGTGGTCAGCGACGGGATCGGCGTGTGCTCCAGGCCGAGGTCGGCGGCGGTGAAAACACCGTGCACACCGGGCATCTGCTCGGCAGCAGCCGTGTCGATACCGGTGATCCCGGCGTGCGGCTGGGTGGACCTGACGAACACGACGTGTTTGGCGCCCGCGGCGTGATCGGCCAGGAACCGTCCGTTCCCGGCCAGCAGGCGGTCGTCCTCCCGACGCCGCACCGAGCTGCCCACTGACCGGCTCAATGTAGCCGTTTCTCCCACTGCCACAGGGCGATCGAGATACCGAACGAGATGGTGATCAGCAGCATGATGGTGGCCACCATCGACGGGTAATCGCCGTGGCTGTAGGCCTGCAGCACCACCCTGCCCAGACCGCGCCGGGTCGCGAAGAACTCCGACAGCACGACGCCCACCACCGCGAGGCTCACGGCCAGCCGGATCCCGGTCAGCAGCGGACGCCGGATCGCCGGAAAGATGATGTGGGTCAACATCTGCCAGGCGTTCGCGCGGACCGAGCGAGCCAGCTTCCAGTAGACCTTCGGGATCTCCTGCACACCGGTGGACACGTTGATCAGCACTGGGAACAGGGCGAACAGCACCCCCATCACGATCTTGGAACCCGACAGGCTGAAGATCGGCAGCAGCACCGGGTACAGCACGATCTTGGGAATCCCGTTGAGCATGATGATGAGCGGTTCGAAGATCATCCGCAGCCGGCTGGACAGGCCGAGCATCAGGCCCAACCCGCCGCCGACGGCGGTGCCGATCACGAACGCCATCAGCACCGCCTGCGCGGTGACGCGCAGGTCGAACAGATACGTGGGGTCCGACAGATTCTCGAACAGCACCACGATCGTCTGCGCCGGTGAGGGGATCACGAACGTCAGACCGGACATCACCTGCCAGGCGAGCACCACCACGACCGCCAGCAGGCTTGCCCCGACTGCCTGACTGGCCAGCAGGGACCGCCACGAGAAGCGGGACGGCGCAACAGTTTCGGTCTCGGTTTCCGTCGAGGTCGGCTTCGGGCTCGGGACTGGGGCCGGCTTCGTGGCGGTCACGCGTTCCTCCCTCGCAACAGCACCCGCTCGACGGTGGCCAGCGCGACCGTCAGCAGGCACGACAGCAGCAGCACGACCACGATGTAGGCGAACATGCCGACGTTGTCGAAAATTTCGTAGAGATACCGGATCCGGTACCCCAATCCGGCCTGGGCCGTGGTGAACTCCATCGCGATGGTGCCGATCAGCGCGTACACCACCGCCAGCCGCAGACCGGCGACGATGAACGGCCCGGCGGCGGGGATGGCGATCGCGAACAGCGTCTGCCGTGGCGAGGCTTTCAGCGAGCGCGCCAGCTTCATGTACACCGGCGGCATCTGGTTCAGGCCCACCGCGGTGTTCAGCGCCATCGGGATGGCCGCCATGATGGTGGCCAGGATGATCACCGACATCGAGTTGATGCCGACGAGCACGATCATCACCGGGTAGAACAGCACCAGTGGTACGGCGTAGAACGAGACCAGGTACGGCTCGAACACCCGGCCCAGCAGCGGGACCTTCCAGAACAGCAGGCCGGCGGTGAACCCCAGCAGGCAGCCGAACAGGATCGACAGCGCGACCTCGATACCGGTGCGCTGCGCGTCCAGCCAGAACTGCGATTCGGTGATCAGGACGCCCAACTCGGCGAGGATCACCGACGGCGCCGGCATCACATGGTCGTTCCACCAGCCCGCCGCAGAGCCGATCTCGGCGAACGCGGTGAACGCCAGCAACAGCAGGACCGTCGATCCCGCGCTGTAGGCCAGCTTTCCGAACCGTCGCCCGCGGCGCTGCGGTCCGGCCGGTGTTCCGGGCGGCGTGGCCTCGGTGGGCAGGTCGTCGGTGGCCGCGAACGAGGTGCTCACGTGGCCGCCGTCTCCTGCTGCTGGAAGCCACGCATCGATTCGGCCTGCAGGGATCCCCAGATCCGGTTGTGCAGTTCGTTGAAGCGTGGTGTGGAGACCACCCCGGCGTCGCGCTCCCCCGGCAGATCGATGTCGACGACGTCGATGATGGTTCCGGGACGGTAGGACATCACCCAGACCTGTTGCGAGAGCAGGATCGCCTCGGAGATGTCGTGCGTGACGAACATGATCGTCTGCTTCGTCCTGGCCCAGATCTGGCGGACCTCGGTGCCGAGGAACAGCCGGGTCTGCTGGTCCAGCGCTGCGAACGGCTCGTCCATCAGCACCACCTCCGGCTGCACGGCCAGCGTGCGCGCCAGCGCGACACGCTGCCGCATACCGCCGGAAAGCTGTGAGGGATAGGACTTCTCGAATCCACTCAAGCCGACCAGGTCGACGGCTTCCTTGGCCCGCTTACGCCGGGTGTCCTTCGGAACCCCGATCATCTCCATCGCGAAGCCGACGTTCTCCTCGACGGTGCGCCACGGCAACGTCGAGTCCTCCTGGAACACGACGCCGATCTTCGGGTCGGGGCCGGTCACCGGCTTGCCGGCGACGCTGACGGTGCCGGTGGTGGCCTTCTGCAGGCCCGCGACCACTGCGAGCAGCGTCGACTTTCCGCATCCACTCGGCCCGACGATGGACACGAAGCTCGAATGCGGAACACTCTGGTCGATGCCGGTGACCGCCGTGACACGGCGGGCGGGTGTGTCGAAAACGACTGACACTCCGGTCATCTCGATGCCTGGTGAGTTCAAGACGCTACCTTTTCGCTCGGACGTGGGCTGGAGTCGACGGTCGGTCAGAAGGTGGCCCGGTCATCCTCGGGCAGGTACTGCTGGTCGAGCACCGTGGCCCAGTCCACCGGCTGGTCGATCTGGCCCGCGGCCAGCATCAGATCGGAGAGGTTGCTCAGGCCCTCGGCATCGACTTTGAGGGAGTAGGCCTTGGCCAGGTCGGGGTTGCTGCGCAGCGCGGCCTGCATGACCTCCGGGGAGACTCCCACCAGCGGACCGATCTCGGCGCCGGCCTCGTCGGGGTTGGACACGACCCACTCGTTGAGCCGGTCGGCGACCTTGAAGAACTTCTTCAGATTCTCGGGGTTGGCCTCGGCATACTCGGTGTTGACCGCGACCAGGTCGGCGGGCAGGTCGCCCAGCACGTCGCGGGAGTTGATCAGCACCTCGGCGTTCTCGGAGGCCTGCTTCTCGGCGATGAACGGCTGCATCGCCCAGCCCGCGGTGATCTGGTTGGCCTTGGCGGCGGTCCAGTTGTCACCCATCTGGCCGACGGCCTGGGCCCGGACACCCTGACCGAGTTCGCGTTCGAGGCCCTTGACCAGAAGTTCGGTCGACGAACCGGCGGAGCTGAAGCCCAGTACGGCGCCCTCGATCGAACGCCCGGGCGGGCTGATCCAGGAGAAGTCGTTGACCTGGAACCACGGCGCGACCACCTTGAGGTTCGAATTCGGTTGCTGCGCAGCAAGAAGCACCGAGCTGTTGCCCGCGATCGCCATGTCGGCGTCACCGCTGGTCACCACGCGCAGCGTGTTGCCGCCGCCGCCGCCGGAGAACAGGTCGACCTTGAGGCCCTCCTCCTCGAACCACTTCTTGTTGATGCCTGCGGTCAGGATCGCCATGAAGGGCAGGCTGTCGACGCCGGTCGCCGAGATGCTCAGCGTGTCGGTCGCGGCTCCCCCGCCGCCCGCGTCAGCCGGTCCGGCGGATTCGTCGGCACACGCGGTGGCGCCGACAAGCAGTGCGGACGTCGCGACGAGTGCGCCGATGACCTTGGGGAACCGTGACATAAAAGGAGCCTCCAGAAGGGGTTTGAATATTGGATACACTATACGAAGAGGTGTGATCTGGGTCAATATTTACGGCGATGTCGGCGCGAGATCACAGCGGCCATTTCCAGCCCGGCCGCCACGCCCAGCAGCACGAATGCACCACGCAGACCGGATCCGTCCGAAGAATCCGCGGCGCCGGCGTCGCGCCGCGGGTCAGCATATTCGGTGACGGCCGACGGCGCAGATCCAGCTTCGACGACGCCGTCAGCCGGCGTCAGCGCGCGCTTCAACGCCGGGGGCGCGCCGGGCACGGCACTGCCCGGCGCCGGGTGCGCCCGCAGATCCGCGGCGTCGGGCCGGCTCACTCCTAGCGACCGTTGACGATGTCGGCGAAGGCGCGGATCGTGCCCTCGCGACTCTGGCCGGGCCGCACGAACGGCACGATCGACACCTGGTCGACCCCGAGGGACTCGATCTCCTTGAGCCGCTGCGCGCACTCGGCCTTGGTGCCGGCCAGCGCGAACAGATCGACGAGTTCGTCGGGCACCAGGTCGGCGTGTGCGGCCTCGGGATTCATGTGCTCGTAGTAGTTGTACTGCTCGCGGATCCGGTCGATGGCCTTCTCCAGTGAGGGGTCCACCTTCGCCGGCAACGGACGGATCGCGACGCGGGACACATGTGCGCGCACCAGATCTCGCGCCTCGGTGCTGTCCTCGCCGATCGCCGTCGGGGTCCACAACACGATGTGCAGGTCGTCGAGCGTGCGGCCGCTCTGCCGCGCACCCCGTTCGATGGTCTGCAGCGCGCCCTCGATGAACTCGGGCGCCGTGCCCACCAGCACGATGACGCCGTCGGCGATGCGGCCGGACATCTCCAGGATCTTCGGGGCGGACGCCGCGATGTAGATCGGAATGTCCACCGGACCGCTCAGGTAGTTCAGGTGGTATTCGGCGCCACTGGTGGGTTCGGCGACCTTCTCGCCGCGGAACAGCGCGCGCAGGTCCGTGATGGACTTCTCCAGTTCGGCGAGCTTGAGGGGCTTGAGGCCCATCGTCCGGAGCGACGAGTCCCCGGTGCCGATACCGAGAGCGACTCGGCCACCGGTGAACTCAGCCAAAGTGGCCCACGTGGAGGCCAGCAGCGAGGGGTGCCGGGTGACCGCGTTGGTCACCCCCGTGCCGAACACGATCCGCTCCGTGCCGACCGCGGCCGCACCCATCACCGTCGAGGACTCCCGCCAGATGTTCTGGGAATCGCCGAACCAGACGTGGTCGTAACCGAGGTCCTCACACAGCCGGACATAGGAACACATCGCTCCCGCCGGCTCGGTGGGGAACAGTCCTACACCCATGCTCAGCATTCGGGAAAGCCTCCTCGGGGGGCGAGTTTGAGATTGCTGTATATCGTATCCAATCGTAGGGTGGCGTGGTCTGAACCACAACCGGAGGACGAATGAAACTCATCAACGAGTTCACGGTCGACGCGCCACTGGACGATGCGTGGGCGGTGCTCACCGACATTCCCACCGTCGTCCGCTGCGTCCCGGGCGCGGAACTGGACCGTCGCGACGGCGCCGATTACCACGCCCACGTCACCGTCAAAGTCGGGCCGATCGGAATGACGTTGGCGGGCAAGGCGACTCTGGTCTCTCAGGACGACTCCGCCAGGGAGATGGTGGTCTCGGGCACGGCCGCCGACCGGAAGGGCAACGGGTCCACCGAGGCCACGGTGCGTCTGGTGGCCCGTGAACAGGCCGGCCGGACGGCCGTCACCGTCACCACCGACCTCGAACTCAGCGGCCGCATCGCGCAATTCGGCAAGGGCGCGATCGTGCCGGTGAGCAATCGCATCATCGGCCAGTTCGTCGAGCGTCTCGACGCCGTGATCGTCGGCGGTCCCGCAACCGCGCCCGACGCGATCACCGAACCTCCGTCACGCCCGGCCACGGCACCGCTACCGGAATGGATCACCTTGGCGGCCAACGGATTCGCCGGGCTCGCGCTCGGCCTGGCGATCGGGCGCTGGCTGGACCGACTCAGGCCTGTGCGACGCTGACGACGACATCGAGTTCCACGCACGCCCCGCCCGGCAGCGACGCGACACCGATCGCGGTCCGCGCGTGCGCGCCGACGTCCGCGCCGAACACGTCGATCAGCACCCGCGACGCTCCGTCGATGACCGCCGGGTGGGCGTCGAAGTCGGCGACCGCGCGCACATAGCCGCGCAACTGGACCACCGCGCTCACCGCGTCCAGCCCCACCGCGGCCTCGATCGCGCCGAGAAGATTCAACGCGGCCAGTGCCGCCTGCTCGCCGGCGGTCTCGACGGTCACATCGTCGCCGACGACCCCGCGCAGCGCGGGCACCCCGGCGCGGCGGGCCGTCGCCCCGGATACCCAGAGCTGATCGCCGCACCGGCGGCTCGGGAAATAGGCACCCTTCGGGGGCGGCGCGGCGGGAAGTGACAGCCCCAGCTCGCGCAGCCGGTCGGCGACCGTCACGCCGGCGAGTCCCGCTCGGCCTCGAAGATCCGGTGGATCGGCTCGATCGCGTGGGCGCGGTGCTCATTGTTGAGCGCGACCATCCGCTCGACATCACGGGCGGCCATCGCCTCGATCATCGCCACGTGCTCGTGGCAGACCTTCGGCATGTCGAGCAGCGGTGAATACATGGGCCGGTAGGCGTCGGCGGTGTTCCACAACTGGGTGACGATGCGTTTGGTGCGGGCCATCCCGCTGGCGTGGAAGGTCAGGAAGTGGAACTGCCGGTTGAACACCCCGACCGAGATCAGGTCGCCGTCGGCGAGCGCCTTGTCCATGTCGGCGTTGCAGCTACGCATGTCGTCGACGATCTGGTCGGTGACCGCGGGCATCGCGTCCCGGATCAGCGCCTCCTCCAGGATGGCGCGCAGGGTGAACACCTCGAGCAGGTCGGCCAGGCTGAGCTTGGTGACGCGGTAGCCGCTGTGCGGCACGTAGGTGATGTACTCCTCGGCCTCCAGCGTCTTGAGCGCTTCACGGATCGGGATGCGCGACATCCCGAACTGTTCGGCGACCGCCTCCTGCACGATCCAGCTGCCGGGCGCCAGCTTGCCGGTGGTGATGTCGTGCCGCAGCGCCTCTACGACGGCCTGCTGAGCGGTCTTGGGGCGGACGAAATCCGACCGGCGTCCCCGATCGGCATCCGCGGCCGGGGCCGTCGACGCGTCGCCCTCGTTGGTGTTCCGGGGTCCGGAACGCTTGGTTGCGGTGCGCGGTGACATCGGCTCTCGCTTTCAGGTGATTGGATACACTATGCGATCACCTGTGCCGACGAGTCAAACTTCTGTCCGCAGACCGCGGTTCGCGCGCTGACCGGCAGCGCTCAGGCCAGCACCCCCGACAGGAACGCGGTCGAGTCCGGCATCGACGTCAGCACCGTGCCGCTGTGGTCGGAGTCCGGGTACACCTTCAACGTCACGTCCTGGCCGTTGGCCGTCAACCGCTCGGCGAACCGCAGGGTCAGATCCGGTGGCACATCGCGGTCCTGCAATCCGACCCCGAGGAAGATCGGCCGGTCGTAACCGTCGGCCGGTACACCCATGAACGCATCGATCGCCTCGACCGCGCCGGGGATCGACGCGATCGGCGCGGTGAAGAATCCGGGCACCGTCAGAGCTTCCAGCACACCGGGAAGGTCAGTGGCACACAGCGTCTCGGCTTTGTCGGCAGCGGCGCGCCCCGCAGGGGTCAACACCCGGTCCAGATCGAGGTCGGGGCGGGCCTCCCGCAGGGCCGCGACGATGTAGGCGGTGTAGGCGCTGCCCATCGGACCGAGGGCGGGCGGGACGGCCATGTCCGGCCCCGCCTGCTTGATGATGGTCTCGACGTTGGCCGGGGTGCCGGTGGCGACGACACCGCGGTAGTCCAGGCCATGTCCGGCGCTGAACTCGGTGGCCCAGCGGGCGGTCGCGACGGCGGCGCCCCCACCCTGGGACTGTCCGACCACCGCCCACTTCGGCGACAGAGCCAGTCCCATCTGGTGGGCCGCGATCACCGAATCCACCACAGCCCGTGCGGTGGTGCGGCTGTTGAGGTAGCTCATCAGCCCCGGTGTGCCCAGGCCGGTGTAGTCGCTGCCCACTACGGCGTAACCCTGGTCGAGCCAGTGCGACAGGTACTCACCGTCGCGGTCGCTGCGCGGCCGCGCCGACGGCGCGCAGTCGTCACCGAGACCGACGGTGCCGTGCGCCCACGCCACCACCGGCCATCCGCCTTGCGGAGCGGCCGTTCTCGGGGTGAACACCACCGCGGTGCTGACCGCCGGGCGGTCGTGCTGGTCGATGGTGGAGTACAGGATGCGGTAGGCGGAGCCGGCCTCGGGCACCGACAGCGCGGGATCCAGCGTCACGGTCTCCAGCAGCGTGCCCGGCGACGCCGCGGGTCCGTCCCAGGCCCTGGCGTCGAGGCCCGACCAGACCGGTGTCCCGGCGTTCGCGGTGGACGCACCCGCGACCAGCGCAGCGATCATCAGCAGAACCGCCGCCGCGAGGCGGGCGGAGAAGGCTTTCAGCACGGTCAGTCCACGCGCTCGCTGACTTCGCGGTCGCCGTCGGCAGCGCCCAGCGCGGCCACCCAGCCGGTGATCTGGCGGGCGATGTTCTGCTCGGTCAGCCCGACCTCGGCCAGCACCTCGCCGCGCGAGGCGTGTGCGAAGAACTCCTGGGGCAGCGCGGCGTCCCGGCACGGCACGTCGATCTCCTTGCGCCGCAACGCACTCGACACCGCCGATCCGACCCCGCCGTGACCGCCGTTGTCCTCGATGGTGACGACCAGCTTGTGCCGGGGCGCCAGTGTCGCGATCAGTTCCGGGACGGGCAGCACCCATCGCGGGTCCACCACCGTCACCCCGATGCCCTGGTTGCGCAACCGTTCGGCGATCGCCAGCGCCATCGCGGCGAACGGACCGACGGCGACCACGAGCACGTCCTCCGACAGCCCGTCGGCGGGGACGGCCAGGATGTCCACCCCGTCGCGCCGTTCGAGGGCCGGGATGTCCTCTCCGACATCGCCTTTCGGGAAGCGCACGGCGGTCGGCCCGTCCTTGATCTCGACGGCCTCGCCGAGTTCCTCCCGCAGCCGGGCACCGTCACGCGGTGCGGCGACCCGCATCCCGGGCACGATGCCCAGGATCGACAGGTCCCACATGCCGTTGTGGCTGGCGCCGTCCGGGCCGGTGACCCCGGACCGGTCCAGCACGATCGTCACCGGGAGCTTGTGCAGCGCCACGTCCATCAGCATCTGGTCGAACGCGCGGTTGAGGAACGTCGAGTAGATCGCCACCACCGGGTGCATGCCACCCATCGCCAGCCCGGCGGCCGACGTCATCGCGTGCTGTTCGGCGATACCGACGTCGAAGAAGCGGTCCGGGAAGCTCTCCCGGAACGCGCTCAGGCCGGTGGGTCCGGGCATCGCGGCGGTGATCGCCACGACGTCGCGGCGCTTGGCCGCCAGGCGGATCAGCGCCTCGGAGAACGTCGAGGTCCAGCCGGGGCCGGGCACCGAGGTGGCCAGCCCGGTCTGCGGGTCGATGACCCCGCACGCGTGCATCTGGTCGTCGAGGTCGTTCTCCGCCGGCGAGTAGCCCATGCCCTTACGGGTCACCACGTGGACCACCACCGGGGCGTTGAACGCGCGGGCGTGGCGCAGCGCGCCTTCCACGGCGTGCTCGTCGTGGCCGTCGATCGGCCCCACGTACTTCAGACCGAGGTCGGTGAACATCATCTGCGGCGACAACGCATCCTTGATGCCCGCCTTGATGCTGTGCATGCACTGGTAGCAGAACTCGCCGATCACCGGCACGCCGCGGACGGCCTTGCGGCCCTCCTCCAGCACGCGCTCGTAGCCGGGTTGCAGCCGCAGTCCGGCGAGGTGCTCGGCGAACCCGCCGATCGTCGGCGCGTAGCTGCGGCCGTTGTCGTTGACGACGATGACCACCGGACGCCGAGACGCGGCGATGTTGTTCATCGCCTCCCAGCACATGCCGCCGGTCAGTGCGCCGTCACCGACCACCGCCACCACGTGGCGGTTGCGGTGCCCCGACAGCTCGAAGGCCTTGGCCAGTCCGTCGGCGTACGACAGCGCCGAGCTCGCGTGGCTGGACTCCACCCAGTCGTGCTCGCTCTCGGCGCGCGACGGATAGCCGGACAGGCCGTCCTTCTTGCGCAGCGAACCGAACTCCTGGCTACGGCCCGTGAGCATCTTGTGCACATAGGCCTGGTGCCCGGTGTCGAACACGATCGGATCGTGCGGGGAGTCGAAAACCCGGTGCAGGGCAAGCGTCAACTCGACCACACCGAGGTTGGGTCCCAGGTGTCCACCCGTGGCAGCGACCTTGTGAATCAGGAAATCTCGGATCTCCCGGGCCAGGTCCTCCAGTTGCGCCTGCGACAGGTGTTGTAGATCTGCGGGACCGCGGATCTGTTCAAGCATCCCGTCAGTCTACGCACGGCCCAGCAGGCCGGTCCTGTTGAGCCTGGTACACATCGGGCACTCCGTCCTGGTCGGCGTCGACCGATTCTTCCTCCTGAATGCGCCGGTAGGCACGGTTTCTGGTGAGCAGCAGACCGGTGGCCAGGGTGGCCGCCAACAGTGATCCCGACAACACCCCGACCTTCACAAATTCGTCACGTTCGGAGCCCATTCCGTACGCCAGATCACCGATCAGCAGCGACACGGTGAATCCGATGCCCGCCAGCATGGACACCCCGAGCACGTCGACCCAGCGCAGCGCGGAGTCCAGTTTCGCGCGGGACACGGCCACCAGCACCCGGGTGGTCAGGAAGATCCCGATCGGTTTGCCGAGCACCAACCCCGCCACGATGCCCAGCGTGATCGGGTCGCTGAACGCCCGTGCCAGCCCGCTGACGCCCCCCAGGTTCACCCCGGCGGCGAAGAACGCGAACACCGGGATCGCCACGCCCGCCGACACCGGCCGGAGCCGGTGTTCGAAGTGCTCGGCCAGGCCCGGCCCCGCGTCGGGTCCCCCGGCTGCCTGGCTGCGCATCACCGGTACCAGGAAGCCGAGCAGTACGCCCGCGACCGTGGCGTGCACGCCGGACTCGTGCACCAGCACCCAGGTCGCCACCGCCAGCGGGATGAGCAGCCACCACGACCGCACCCGCCGCTGCACGCAGAAACCGAAGAGCGCCAGCGGCACTGCGGCCAGGGCCAGGGCCGTCACGTTGATGTCCTCGGTGTAGAAGACCGCGATCACCGTGACCGCCAGCAGGTCGTCGACGACGGCCAGCGTCAGCAGGAAGGTGCGCAGCGCCGACGGAAGATGCGTGGAGATGACCGCCAGCACCGCGACCGCGAACGCGATGTCGGTGGCCGTGGGGATCGCCCAGCCGCGCACCGCGCCGTCACCCACCCGGGCGGTGATCGCGACGAAGATCAATGCCGGCACCACCATGCCGCCGACCGCGGCCGCGATCGGCAGCGCGGCCCGGCTGGGGTCGCGCAGGTCGCCGGCCACGAACTCGCGTTTGAGCTCCAGGCCGACGACGAAGAAGAAGATGGCCAGCAGCCCGTCGGCGGCCCAGGTCCCGACGGTCAGATTCAGGTGAAGTCCGAACGGCTGGCCGCCCAGCTCCAGGTCGCGCAACGCGAAATACGACTCCGACCACGGTGAATTGGCCCACAGCAGCGCACCGGCGGCCGCGATCAGCAGAATGACCCCGCCGACGGTCTCCTTGCGCAGGATCTCGGTGACCCTGGTGGTCTCCGCCCACGTGCCGCGCGAGAGTACGGCGAGCCGGAACGGGTGTTTGCGCGGATCAGATGTCACAAGCCCTGCCTCGTTGTTCGGCGTCTCTGAACGTACCGCCGACCAGACTTCCCGGCACACCTGTGGACGGTCACTCTACCGGCTGAGCACGGCGACACACTCCACGTGGTGGGTCAGCGGGAACGAATCGAACACCCGCAGCTGCTCGACCGCGTAGCCGTGTCCGAGGTAGAGGCCCACATCGCGGGCAAACGATGCTGCCTCACACCCGATGTGCACGATCCGGGGCACCTCCGCAGCGGCCAGCAGGTCGATGACCTCGCGGCCGGCGCCGGTGCGCGGCGGATCCAGCACCGCGACGTCGGCGCGGCGGCTCTGGCCGGCCAGCGCGCGGCGCACCGAATCGGTCACCACGGTCACGTTGTCGAGG
>NZ_BCRS01000143.1 GCF_001552715.1 Mycolicibacterium vaccae NBRC 14118 = CIP 105934
GACCCCGATGAGCGCTTGGGCTGCGACGAGCCCTTGGATGACGAGCCCGTGGATGACGAAGAGAAGGTGGCAGTGATGAGTCCCGGATTCCGGCTGCGCCAGGTGCCGCTGCTGTCTCGGGTGGGCGCCGACCGGGCCGACACCTTGCGTACCGACATCGACGCCGCGGTCGCCGGCTGGTCCGATGCGTTGCTGCTGCGCGTGGACCGGCGCAACCAGGTGCTGATCTCCGGCGGCCGGGCGGTGCTGAACCCGGCCGTGTCCGCCGGTCCTCACCCGCCCGAGCACGCCGTGTTCCTGGGCAAGCTCGACGACGGCCGGCATGTGTGGGCGGTGCGTTCCGAGCTTGAGCCCCCTGAGGGCTCCGACGAGCCGCTCGAGGTGCTCGACCTGCGCCGCACCGGGGACGTCTTCGACGACGTCAGCGCCCAGCTGGTGGCCACCGCGACGGCGCTGCTGAACTGGCACGACAGCGCCGGGTTCAGTCCGGTCGACGGCGCCCCGACCACGCCGATCAAGAGCGGCTGGGCGCGCGTCAACCCGGTCACCGGGCACGAGGAGTTCCCGCGTATCGACCCTGCGGTGATCTGTCTGGTGCACGACGGTCACGACCGCGCGGTGCTGGCCCGCCAGGCGGTGTGGCCGCCGCGGCTGTTCTCGATCCTGGCCGGGTTCGTCGAGGCGGGGGAGTCCTTCGAATCCTGTGTCGTGCGCGAGATCGCCGAGGAGATCGGCCTGGCCGTCACCGACGTCGAATATCTCGGTTCTCAGCCGTGGCCGTTCCCCAGGTCGCTGATGGTCGGCTTCCACGCGATCGGCGACCCGGAGCAACCGTTCTCGTTCAACGACGGTGAGATCGCCGAGGCCGGGTGGTTCACCCGCGCCGAGATCCGCGAGGCGCTGGCGCAGGGCGACTGGGGCTCGGGCAGTACCTCGCGGCTGCTGTTGCCCGGGTCGATCTCGATCGCCAGGGAGATCATCGAATCCTGGGCGGCGCTGGACTGACCGCGGCCCGGCTCAGCCGGCCAGCTTGGCCTTGACCTGCTTGATGCTCGGGTTTGTCAGCGTGGAGCCGTCCGGGAACTTCACGGTGGGCACGACGTGGTTGCCGCCGTTGACCGATCCGACGAACTCCGCGGCGGCCGGATCTGTCTCGATGTCGACCTCGGTCCAGCGGATGCCCTCGGACTTCAGCGCGGTCTTGAGGCGCGAGCAGTAGCCGCACCACGTGGTCGTGTACATGGTCAAAGTGGCATCGTCGGAGCTCATAAGCCATTCAACGTAGCTGACGCGCCGGACATGCCCGTCCCGAGGTCCACGCTTGTCGGGGCACGCTGACATGATGGTCGCCATGTCCCTGACGGCCTCCCGCGACCGGCTGCTGGGCGACCTCGACGAGGAGCAGCGCGAGGCGGTCCTTGCACCCCGAGGTCCGGTCTGCGTGCTTGCCGGTGCCGGCACCGGCAAGACCCGCACCATCACCCGGCGCATCGCCCATCTGGTGACCGCCGGACACGTGGCGCCCGCCCAGGTTCTCGCAGTCACGTTCACCCAGCGCGCGGCGGGGGAGATGCGGGGACGGCTGCGCGCGCTCAGCAGCGACGACGGGGGCCCGTCCACCGAATCCGTGCAGGCGCAGACCTTCCATGCCGCCGCGCGACGCCAGCTCGCCTACTTCTGGCCGCGTGTGGTCGGCAGCACTGACTGGCAACTGATGGACAGCAAGTTCGCTGTCGTCGCGCAGGCCGCCAACCGGGCCGGCCTGCCGACCGGCACCGATAACGTGCGCGACCTCGCCGGTGAGATCGAGTGGGCCAAGGCGTCACTGATCACGCCGGAGGCCTACCCGCAGACCGTCGCCGAGGTCAGCCGCGACATCCCGTTCGACGCGGAGAAGATCGCCGCGGTGTACGCCCTCTACGAGAGCCTCAAGGCGCGTCGGGACGATCTCGTGCTGCTCGATTTCGACGACCTGCTGTTGCACACCGCCGCCGCCATCGAGAACGACGCTGCGGTGGCCCAGGAGTTCCGGGACCGGTACCGCTGTTTCGTCGTCGACGAGTACCAGGACGTCACCCCGCTGCAGCAGCGCGTCCTCGACGCGTGGCTGGGCGGTCGCGACGACCTGACCGTGGTCGGTGACGCCAACCAGACCATCTACTCGTTCACCGGCGCGTCGCCGCGCTACCTGCTGGACTTCTCGCGCCGGTTCCCCGACGCGGCGGTGGTGCGGCTGGAACGCGACTACCGATCCACCCCCCAGGTGGTGTCGCTGGCCAATCGCGTGATCTCCGCGGCGCGCGGCCGGATGGCGGGCAGCAGGTTGCACCTGGTCGGGCAGCGCCCGCCCGGGCCGGAACCGGTGTTCCAGGAATACCCCGACGAGGTCGCCGAGGCGGCTGCCGTCGCCCGCACTATCGGCAAGCTGATCGAATCCGGCACTCCCGCAGCCGAAATCGCGGTGCTGTACCGCATCAACGCCCAGTCGGAGGTCTACGAGGAGGCGCTCACCGAGGCCGGCATCGCCTTCCAGGTCCGCGGCGGTGAGGGGTTCTTCAGCCGCCAGGAGATCCGGCAGGCACTGCTGGCGCTGCAGCGCGTCGCCGAGCGCGGCCAGGACGAGGCCGCGCTTCCCGAGCTCGTGCGCGCGACGCTGGAGCCGCTCGGCCTGACGGCGCAGCCGCCCGCGGGCGTCAAGGCGCGGGACCGCTGGGACGCGCTGACGGCGCTGGCCGAACTCGTCGACGACGAGGTCGCCCAGCGTCCGCACCTGGATCTGCGCGGGCTGCTGGTCGAGTTGCGGCAGCGCGCCGACTCCCGCCATCCACCCGTCGTGCAGGGTGTCACCCTGGCCTCGCTGCACGCCGCCAAGGGGCTGGAGTGGGACGCGGTGTTCCTGGTCGGGCTTGCCGACGGCACCCTACCGATCAGCCATGCGCTCTCGCACGGCCCCGACAGTGAGCCCGTCGAGGAGGAGCGCCGGCTGCTCTACGTCGGAATCACCAGGGCGCGCGTGCATCTGACGCTGAGCTGGGCGCTGGCCCGCAACCCCGGGGGCCGGCAGGGACGCCGCCCGTCGCGGTTCCTCAACGGCATCGCGCCGCAGTCCCAGCAGCGCGATGACGGGCCGAGCAGGCCGCGCAGGCAGCGCGGGCCCGCACCCCGGTGCCGGGTCTGCAATGCGGCGCTGTCGTCGCCGCCGGCGATCATGCTGCGCCGCTGCGAGACCTGTCCGTCCGACATCGACGAGGAACTGCTCGCCGAGCTCAAGGACTGGCGGCTGCGGATCTCCAAGGAGATGAGCGTGCCCGCCTATGTGGTGTTCACCGACAACACGCTGATCGCGATCGCCGAAACCCTGCCCACCGACGACGCGGCGCTGGTGGCGATCCCGGGCATCGGCGCACGCAAGCTGGAGCAGTTCGGCCCCGACGTGCTGAGTCTGGTCAAAGGCCGCCAAAAAGCGTAAAGATCGCGCCAAAAGCGCTGGTCAAAATTCCGTTGCGGGTTTTGGCTGTTAGCCTTTAGCCTCAGAACACGCAGACGACGGCTTGTGCGAGAGGGGGGTGCCCATCATGATCAGCAATGGTTTTTCTGTCTCCGACGTAGTTGCAGCCGGCATGTCGCGGACCCTTCCCGCCCAGGTCTGGGCGCGTCCCGCTCATCCCATTGCCGCCGCCGCGGCTGTCGCCGCGCCGCGTAAGCGTCGCGCCGCCGCCCACGCGGTTGCGTCCGTGAGGGGCCACCTCTAGGTAGAGCCCCGAATCGCCTTCCAGGCCACGGACCCGCAATCACGGATCCGTGGCCTTTGTCATTCCTGGTCACAGATCCCGCCACAACTTCACCGACATCACCAGCATCACCGACCAGGAAGCAGAGGACCGACATGTCTTCGCCGACATGTGAGAAGACGACAACAGCGGTGCCGTGTCACGTCGAGAACCCGGATCTGTGGTTCGCCGAGGATCCGCGGGATCTGGAGCGCGCCAAGGCATTGTGCACCGACTGCCCGCTCCGGCGGGAATGCCTCAACGCCGCGCTGCAGCGCCAGGAGCCGTGGGGAGTGTGGGGTGGCGAGATCCTGGACCGGGGTACGGTCGTGGCCCGCAAGCGGCCCCGGGGCAGGCCGCGTAAGGACGCGAAAGAGACTGTGGCAGCCTGAGATTCAGTCGGCCTCGACGCCTACACGGCGTCGGGGTCGGCGAATCCGGGCACCTTCTCCATCGCGATCCGCCGCGTGTCGACGTGCGCGTCGAGCTGGCAGGAGATCGCCACGATCGACGCGATCACCCGCATCGGGATCGCGAGCTTCGGCGGGATGTCCATCTGCCGGGCCGTCTTGATCTGCCCGGCGGCCTTGTCGAGTTCGACCGCGGTCATCCGCTGCAGCCACCGGCGGGTGTAGTGGAACACCGGCACCTCCAGCGGCTCGACGTACTGCTTGAGCATGTCGTCGATCTCATGGGTGGAGACCTGCCGGCCCTTCTGGATGAAGCCGACCTTCTCCATGGTGGGCAGCAGCTTGTCGTAGTTCTTGTCCACCGCATAGCGCAGGATCTGGCCCAGCTCGATGGGCCAGCCGCCCGGCATCGGGGCGACCGCGCCGAAGTCGATGACGCCCATCTTGTCGCCGGGCAGCAGCATGAAGTTGCCGGGATGGGCGTCGCCGTGCACCATCTCCAGCCGGGTCGGTGCGTCGTCACAGAACTCGAACAGCCGGGTGGCCATCAGGTCGCGCTGTTCCTGGGTGCCCTCGCGGATGATCTGCGACAGCGGGATGCCCTCGATCCACTCCTGGATGACGACCTTCGGCGCGCTGGCCACCACGTGCGGCACCACGAAGTGCGGATCGCCTTCGTAGGCCTTGGCGAACGCGCGCTGATTGTCGGCTTCCAGACGGTAGTCCAGCTCCATCTCGGTGCGCTGGATCAGCTCGTCGACCACACCCTGCACGTCGGCGCCGGGGGAGAGCTGCTTGAGCACACTGACCATGCGCTGCATGGTCTTCAGGTCGGCGCGCAGCGCCTCGTCGGCCCCGGGGTACTGGATCTTGACCGCGACCTCGCGGCCGTCGGACCACACCGCCTTGTGTACCTGGCCGATGCTGGCCGAGGCGACCGACTTGTCGTCGAAGGACTGGAACCGGTCCCGCCACTTGGTGCCCAGTTGCTGATCCAGGACGCGGTGCACCCTGGCGGCGGGCAGCGGTGGCGCCTCGCGCTGGAGTTTGGTCAGCGCCTCGCGGTACGGCTTGCCGTACTGCTCGGGAATCGCCGCTTCCATCACCGACAGTGCCTGGCCGACCTTCATCGCGCCGCCCTTGAGCTCGCCGAGCACCGTGAACAGCTGCTGGGCAGCCTTGTCCATCATCTCGGCGTTGACCTCGTCCTTCGACTTGCCGGTCAACCGCTTTCCGAAGCCGAGTGCGGCGCGTCCCGCCATCCCCACCGGCAACGACGCCAGCTTGGCATTGCGCGCGACGCTGCCCCGCTTGATCTCACTCACGAGTCCATCATCCACGAAGCGACCGAACTTCGACCAACTAGTTGGCAACGCCTCAGTCAGCAGCTGCACTCCGGGTGCCGGGACCACCGGCGTGCGGTGACCACGCCGCGGGTGACGTCGAATTCCAGCGTGGTGTCCAGCGTCGCGGGGCTGTTGCCGCGGTCACCGCGCACCGCACGCACGACGTGGTCGATCTCGTGCAGGGCCAGCGCCGCGGTGGCCAGCAGTGTGGCCCGGTCCGCGGAGCCGACGGTACGGCACAGCTGCGCGGCAACGGCAGGCCAGGCGGCGTCGCGGTCGCTGCGGTGCAGGTCGGCACAGCGCAGGCAACTGGTCGCGCCGGGGATCACCAGCGGGCCGATCAGTCCGGTGCCGTCGCGCACACGTACGGGGAGGTGCGCGACGCCGGCGTCGTGCAGTTCGCGCACCACCCGGGGGTCGGCGACCAGGTAGTCGGTCAGTACGACGAGGTCGACGCGCCCGGTCGACGCGTGGGTTTTGCTGCTCTGGCTGACCCGCACATTCGAGCACCGCAGCGATGCGGTGAGCAGATCGGTCAGCGGTCCGTCGCCGTGCACCCGTACCGACGCCGCGCGGGCGTGGTGTCGGGTGCTGGTGACGACGCCGGTGTCGATGAGGTGGGTGAGCAGACCTGCGACGACGGGTCCGGGGACGCCGTGGCCGGCGGCGAGCCGCTCCAGTTGGCGGGCGGTCACGGCGCCTTGCAGTGCGCGCAGCAGGTCAGCCAGAACGGCTGCGGACAGCCCGGCGGGCGGGTGTACGACGACCGCGCGGCGCGGATCCCACCCGACCTGCACGGTTCCATCGGGCCGGGACAGCACCGGGGTGGCGGTGCTCAGCGCGTAGCGCGTCATAGGTCGACGGTGTCATGCCGCGGTGCCGTCGAACCGAGTTATCCACAGGCACGGGCCCGGCCCGGAGAACCCACGCGCGTCGGGGATGGCGTCAACGTTGGAGACGCACCTGCCTGGCGGGTCGCGTCAGCTTCCAGGTCACCGGCCATGCGTGGAACACACCAGCCCCAGGCGTCACGGATATCCGCATTTTTCAGCGGTCGACTCGCACGTTCCCTGCACAACGTGGATACCTGTGACAGTTGTGACCTCGGCGAGGACGGCCAAGCCGAGGGCGTCAGGCCTTCGGGTCGTCGCGCCCCTCGTCACGCCCGTCATCGGGACGTTCCTGGTCGCCTTCTTGAGGCGCTTCGTGGCCCAGCGCCTCGCCGAACGCCCGCTCGATCGCGCTGTCGATGTCGCTGGTGTCGCCGCCGATCATCCGGTCGATGAACGCAGCGGGTTCGTCGAGGTCCGCGGCGCTGGGCAGCAGGTCGGGGTGCTGCCACACGCTGTCGCGGGTGTCGGCGCCGACGGCCTCGGTGAGCTTCTGCCAGAGGGCGGCGGCCTCGCGCATCTTGCGGGGCCGCAGTTCCAGGCCGACCAAGGTCGCGAACGTCTGCTCTGCCGGCCCGCCGGTCGCACGCCGGCGGCGCAGCATCTCCGACAACGCCGAAGTGCCGGGGATCCGGTCCCCGAGCGCGTCGGACACCACGGTCTGCACCCAGCCCTCGATCAGCGCCAGCGTCGTCTCCAGCCGCTCCAGCGCGGCGGTCTGCTCCGGGGTGGCCTTCGGCTCGAAGATGCCCTGATTGAGCAGCTGCTCCATCTCGGACGGGTCGGTCAGCGACGCCGGGTTGAATCCGCGGGCGAATTCCTCGATGCCGCTCATGTCGATTTTGGTGCCCCGGGCGAACGCCTCGACCGCGTTGAGCAGCTGGCTCGACAGCCACGGCACATGGCTGAACAGGCGGTGGTGGGCGGCTTCCCGGGCGGCGAGGAACGTGACGATCTCGCTGCGCGGCTGCTCCAGACCCCCGGCCAGCGCTTCCACCGCCTCGGGCATCAGCGCGGCGACGCCCTTGGGGCCCAACGGGAGTCCGATGTCGGTGGAGGTCAGCACCTCCTTCGACAGGGTGCCCAGGGCCTGGCCCAGCTGCGACCCGAAGGCCATCCCGCCCATCTGCGACATCATCGCCAGCAGCGGCCCGGCCATCGCCTTGGCCTCCTCGGGCAACGCCTGCGCCCACACCGTCGAGATCTGCTCGGCCACCGGATCGCACAGCCGCTTCCAGGTGTCCATGGTGTTGTCGATCCAGTCCGTCGGCGTCCACGCCGCGGACCTGGTGGTGCCCGCGGGCAGCGGGGTGACACCGTCGAGCCAGGTCTCGGCCAGCCGCACCGCGTCGGCGATAGCGGTGACGGTCTGTTCGGGTACCGGGGCGACGAAGCCGATCGAACTCGACGCGAGCTGCCGGGCCAGGTCGTAGTTCACCGGACCGGCGGACTTGCCGCCGGCCATCGACGTGCCTGCGCCGCTGAACATCTCGCCGAGCTTGGAGAAGATCTGGCCCAGTTGCGACATGTCGAACTCACCGCCGGGCATAGCGCCGCCGAACGGGTCGCCCGGGTTGTTCTTGCGTTTGTCGCGGTCGGGGTCGTCCCCACCGGAGAAGCCGAAAGGCAGGTCAGCCATGTCCCCAACGGTACTCACCCCCGGCACCACGTGCGGGTGCCCGGGTCACGCTGAGAGTGAACCGCAGTGGTCTTCGCGGCTCGCCGTGGTGGCCGACCTTTACTGTGGGCGGCGTGAACAGGCGGATTTCCACGCTCGTCGTCGCCCTGGCGCCCATCCTGATCTTCGGCATGTTGCTGACCGTGGTGACGGTGCCCTATGTCGCCCTCGGGCCGGGGCCGACCTTCGACACCCTGGGCGAGGTCGACGGCAAGGACGTCGTGGCCATCGAGGGCGCCGACGTGCACAAGACCTCCGGACACCTGAACATGACCACGGTGTCCCAGCGCGACGGCCTGACCCTGGGGCAGGCGCTGATCTTCTGGGCCTCGGGCCGCGATCAGCTCGTCCCGCGCGAGCTGGTGTACCCGCCCGACAAGACCAGGGAAGAGATCAACGAGGCCAACACCAAGGACTTCCGCCAGTCCGAGGACAGCGCCGAGTACGCGGCGCTGCAGTACCTGAAGTACCCGATGGCCGTCACGGTGGAAAGCGTCGACGAGAAGGGGCCGTCGAAGGACAAACTGCAGGCCGGCGACGCGATCGACGGGGTCAACAACATTCCCGTCGCCTCGTTGGAGCAGTTCCAGGAGTTCCTCAAGGGCACGAAGCCGGGGGAGGTGATCACCGTCGACTACCGCCGCAAGAACGCGCCGATGGGCACCGCCGAGATCACGCTCGGCGCCCACCCGGAACGGGAGCAGGGCATGCTCGGGGTCAACGTGCTCGACGCGCCGTGGGCGCCGTTCACCATCGATTTCAACCTGGCCAACATCGGCGGGCCGTCGGCCGGGTTGATGTTCAGCCTGGCCGTGGTGGACAAGCTGACCACCGGCGACATCAACGGCGGCAAGTTCGTCGCGGGCACCGGCACGATCAGCGGCGACGGCAAGGTCGGTTCGATCGGCGGCATCACCCACAAGATCGTGGCCGCCCAGGACGCGGGAGCCACGGTGTTCCTGGTGCCCGCAGACAACTGCGCGGAGGCCACCACCGTCGACGACGACGGCATCGAGCTGCTCAAGGTGGACACGCTGGAAACCGCGATCGACGGGTTGCGCACGCTTTCCGCTGGTGGCGAACCTCCTCGCTGCTGAAACCGCAGTCTGAGGCCGGTGCGTACAGTAATGGCTGAGTAATCACACCTGACGATCTGCTGAGAATTTCCGAGAGTGGAGTAACGAGTGGGTATGCGGCCGGCGGCGAGAATGCCGAAGCTGACGAGACGAAGCAGAGTTTTGATCGCCCTCGCCATTGTGGCCGTGGTGTTGTTGTTGCTCGGCCCGCGGCTGATCGACACCTACGTCGACTGGTTGTGGTTCGGCGAACTCGGCTACCGGTCGGTGTTCACCACCCAGATCGTCACCCGGTTGGTCATCTTCCTCGCGGTGGCGCTGGTCGTCGGCGCCGTCGTGTTCGCCGCGCTGGCCCTGGCCTACCGCACCCGCCCGGTGTTCGTGCCGACGGCCGGGCCGAACGACCCGATCGCGCGCTACCGCACCGCGGTGATGGCGCGGCTGCGGCTGGTCGGCGTCGGGGTCCCGGTCGCGATCGGTCTGCTCGCGGGCCTGATCGCCCAGAACTACTGGCAGCAGGTGCAGCTGTTCCTGCACGGCGGCAGCTTCGGCGTCGCCGATCCGCAGTTCGGCATCGACCTCGGCTTCTACGCATTCGACCTGCCGTTCTACCGACTGGTGCTGACCTACCTGTTCGCCGCGACGTTCCTGGCGTTCCTGGCCAACCTGCTGGGGCACTACCTGTTCGGCGGAATCCGGCTGGCCGGCCGCGACGGCGCGCTGAGCCGGGCCGCCCGCATCCAGCTGATCACGCTGGTCGGCATCCTGATGTTGCTCAAGGCGGTCGCGTACTGGTTCGACCGCTATGAACTGCTCAGCCACACCCGCGGCGGAAAGCCGTTCACCGGCGCCGGTTACACCGACATCAACGCGGTGCTGCCGGCCAAGCTGATCCTTCTGGCGATCGCCGTCATCTGCGCCGCGGCGGTGTTCTCCGCCGTCGTGCTGCGCGACCTGCGGATCCCCGCGATCGGCGTGGTGCTTCTGCTGCTGTCGTCGCTGATCGTCGGCGCGGGCTGGCCGCTGGTCGTCGAGCAGATCA
Organism: Mycolicibacterium vaccae NBRC 14118 = CIP 105934; assembly: GCF_001552715.1. GTDB lineage: Bacteria > Actinomycetota > Actinomycetes > Mycobacteriales > Mycobacteriaceae > Mycobacterium > Mycobacterium vaccae. The sequence goes on from NZ_BCRS01000143.1 coordinate 10,213, forward strand.
GTGTGCGCCCCAACGCCGCCCAGAAGGAGAGCGAGTACATCAGCCGCAGTATCGCGGCGACCCGGCAGGCGTACGGCCTGACCGACGAAGCGGTGGAGTACCGCGACTATCCGGGCAACACCGCGGCGACGGCCCAGCAGGTCGCCGCCGACCGCGCGACCACGTCCAACATCCGGGTGCTCGACCCCAACATCGTCAGCCCGGCGTTCACCCAGTTCCAGCAGGGCAAGAACTTCTACTTCTTCCAAGACCAGCTGAACATGGACCGCTACCGCGACGACGACGGCAACCTGCGTGACTACGTGGTGGCCGCCCGCGAGCTCAACCCGGACCGGCTGATCGACAACCAGCGCGACTGGATCAACCGGCACACGGTCTACACCCACGGCAACGGCTTCATCGCCTCGCCGGCCAACACCGTGCGCGGAATCGCCAACGATCCCAACCAGAACGGCGGTTACCCCGAGTTCCTGGCCAGCGTGGTGGGGCCCAACGGCGAGGTCGTCTCGCCCGGTCCGGCGCCGCTGTCGCAGCCGCGCATCTACTTCGGACCGGTGATCGCCAACACCGCCGCCGACTACGCGATCGTCGGCGAGAACGGCGCCCCGCGCGAGTACGACTACGAGACCAACACCGCCACCAGGAACTACACCTACACCGGCAGCGGCGGTGTGCCGATCGGCAACTGGCTGACCCGCAGCGTGTTCGCCGCCAAGTACGCCGAGCGCAACTTCCTGTTCTCCAACGTGATCGGCGAGAACAGCAGGATCCTGTTCAACCGTGATCCGGCCGACCGCGTGGAGGCCGTCGCGCCGTGGCTGACCACCGACACCGCGGTGTACCCGGCGATCGTCAACGAGCGCATCGTCTGGATCGTCGACGGTTACACCACGCTGGACAACTATCCGTACTCGGAGCTGATGTCGCTGTCGTCGGCCACCACCGACTCCAACGAGGTGGCGCTGAACCGGCTGCAGCCCGACAAGCAGGTGTCCTACATCCGTAACTCGGTCAAGGCCACCGTCGACGCCTACGACGGCACGGTCACGCTGTACGCCCAGGACGAGCAGGACCCGGTGCTGCAGGCGTGGATGAAGGTGTTCCCCGACACCGTGAAGCCCAAGGCCGACATCACCCCCGAGTTGCAGGAGCACCTGCGCTACCCGGAGGACCTGTTCAAGGTGCAGCGCGCGCTGCTGGCCAAGTACCACGTCGACGACCCGGTGACGTTCTTCTCCACCTCGGACTTCTGGGACGTCCCGCTGGATCCGAACCCGACGGCCAGCAGCTACCAGCCGCCCTATTACATCGTCGCCAAGGACCTTGCCGAGAACAACAATTCGGCTTCGTTCCAGCTGACCAGCGCGATGAACCGGTTCCGCCGCGACTTCCTGGCGGCCTACATCAGCGCCAGTTCCGATCCCGAGACGTACGGCAAGCTCACGGTGCTGACCATCCCGGGTCAGGTCAACGGTCCCAAGCTGGCGTTCAACGCGATCAGCACGGATACCGCGGTCAGCCAGGACCTCGGTGTGATCGGCCGCGACAACCAGAACCGCATCCGCTGGGGCAACCTGTTGACCCTTCCGATCGGTCAGGGTGGATTGCTCTATGTCGCACCGGTTTACGCATCGCCGGGCGCCAGTGACGCAGCGTCCTCGTACCCGCGTCTGATCCGCGTCGCGATGATGTACAACGACCAGATCGGCTACGGCCCGACGGTGCGTGACGCGTTGACCGACCTGTTCGGTCCCGGGGCGGACGCCACTGCGACGGGGCCTGCGGGGACCGAACCGCCGGCCTCCGGCCAGGCCGCGCAGCAGCGCCCGGAGGGCAACAACAACCCGCCGCCTGCGGCCGCGCCGAACCGGCCCGGTCAGGCACCGGCTCAGCAACAGCCGGAGGTGCCGGCGGCGGTGCCGCCGACCGGACCGACGCAACTGTCCGCGGCGAAATCCGCTGCGCTGCAGAATGTGAACTCGGCGCTGGACGCGCTGAGGGAGGCCCAGCAGAGTGGTGACTTCGCCGAGTTCGGTGAGGCGCTGCAACGGCTGGACAACGCGGTGAGCGAATACCAGTCGGCGAACTAGCCGCTCACGCCGGTGCGGTATCGGTTGCTCGGGCCACTTCAGGTGGTCCACGGGGGGAGCTCGATCGATGTCGGACCGCGTAAGCAGCGGTCGGTGCTGGCCGCGCTGCTGCTGGCCCAGGGGCGGGTGGTGTCGACCGATCGACTGGCGGCCGCGGTGTGGGGCGACGACGTCCCCGCCAGCGGCATAGCCAGCCTGCAGGTCTACATCTCCAACCTGCGTCGCGCGTTGCGCGGCGGCGGGGAGACGCAGATGGCCTCGCCGATCGTGCGCCGGCCGCCGGGCTACTACCTCGACGTCGGGCCCGACGACGTGGACCTCGCGGTGTTCACCGCGGGCTACGCGCGAGCCGGCGCGGCGATCGAGGGCGAGCGCTGGGAGGAGGCGCTCGCCGAGGCCGACGCCGCGCTGAGCCTGGTCCGCGGCGAGCTGCTCGAAGACCTCGGCGATGCGGACTGGCTTCGCGAGGATTCGGCGCGGGTGGCCGAGATGGCCACGGAATGCCTGTCGAACAAGGTGATCGCGCTGTTGGCGCTCGGCAAAGTGGCGGCCGCGCTGATCGAGGTGGCGCGGCTGCGTGAGCGGGAGCCGTTGGCCGACCGCGGCTGCCGGCTGCACATGCTGGCCCTCTACCGGGCCGGGCGGACCCCTGAGGCGCTGGAGGTCTACAGCGGGTACGCGCGGATGCTCGACGCGGAGCTGGGACTGGACCCGGGTACCGAACTGCGCGACCTGCACACCGCCGTGCTGCGGCAGGCTCCCGAGCTTGCCGGATGGCCGCGCTCGCCGGAGTGGACCGGCGCGACGGCACTTGCGCAACCGGAGGTGGCGACGGCCGCACCGGTCTCGATGGAGGTCGGTCCGGACCGCGCGCCGCTGGTCGGCCGGGAGCGCGAGATCGCAAGGGCGGCCGAGGTGTTGAAGCGGGTCGCGGCCGGCGCGACGCGGTGGCTGGTGTTGTCGGGTCCGCCGGGGATCGGCAAGACCAGGCTGGCCGAGGAGATCGCGGGCCTGGTGCACGCCCGCGCCGGCGACACCGCCTGGGTCAGCTGTCCCGACGAACGTGCGACACCGCCGTGGTGGCCGATGCGCCAACTGGTCCGCGCACTGGGCGCCGACGCCGACGAGGTGCTCGAGGTGCCGGCGCACACCGATCCCGATACCGCGAGATTCTTTGTCTACGAGCGTGTTCAGTCTCTACTGGAGTCTGCTCCCCACCTGCTTGCGGTGGTCGTCGACGACGTCCAGTGGGCCGACACCGCCTCGGCCGCCTGCCTGGCCTACCTGGCCGGCGCGCTGCGGGACCGGCCGATACTGGTCATCGTCACCGTGCGCGACGGCGAGCACACGCCGGAGGTCGCGCGGCTGCTCAGCACCGTGGCCCGCGGTGAGGACAACCGGCACATCGAGGTACCCGCGCTGTCGTCGGCCGATGTCGCAGTGCTCGCCAACGAGGTCGCCGAGGAGACGGTCACCGACGCCGAGGCCGCCGAGCTCGCCGACCGCACCGGCGGAAACCCGTTCTTCGTCTCGGAGTACGCGCGGCTGCCCCGAGCGGAGCGGGCAGGCAACGAGATTCCGCGTGCGGTGCGTTCGGTGCTGGACCGGCGGCTGGCCGCGCTGGACCCGGCGGTGGTGCAGATGCTGCGGGCTGCAGCGGTGATCGGTGACGTGATCGACGCGTCCGCGGTGCCGGTGCTGGCGCAGACCACCGGTCTGGACCTCGACACCCTGGCCGACCATCTCGACGAGGCCGCCGACGAGCGGATCGTGGTCACCGCCTACGACGGTGACGGATATGCGTTCGCGCACGGGCTGCTCCGCGACCAACTGCTCGCCGGTATGCCCGCGCTGCGCCGACAACGCATGCACGCCAGGGTCGCCGAGGTGCTCGTCGACAGCACCGCGCCGGATGCGCCGACGCGCCGGGCGCAGCACCTGATCGCCGCACAACCGCTCGTCGAGCCGGCCGCCGTCGTTCAGGCATGCCGGCTGGCGGCCGAACAGGCCACCGCGCAATGGAGTTCGGACATCGCAGCGGGGTGGTGGCAGGCCGCGCTGGACGCCTACGACCGGCTGCCTGCGGTCGAACGCAACGACGCCGAGCGGGACGCGCTGACAGTGGAACTGCTGGAGGCGCACTCGCGGGCCGGCCGCGGGCAGTTGGTGCTCGACAGCGTGCAGCGTTATCTCGGTGAGGCGTTACGCACCGGGCGGGCCGCCAGCGCGGGCCGGGTGGCGAGCGCACTGTTGCGCGCCAGCGGCGGATGGCCCTGGCTCGCACCGGGAAACGACGCAAGCGAGCTGCTCGCCCTACTGGGGCGCGCGGCGGCACTGTCGGAGATCGAACCGGCCTCGGCGGCCCGGGTGCTGCCTGCGCTGGCCGTCGGGCACTGCTACCACCCGGAGAGCGCGGTCGCCGGGGAGTTGCTGGACCGCGCCGAACGGGTCGCCGAGGAGACCGGGGACATCGACGTGCTGGCCGACGTTCTGGTGGGACGACTGATCACGTTCTCCGGGGTCGCCACGCTCAGCCATCAGACGCTGCAATGGGTGGAGCGGTTGAACAGCCTGGGCCACAGCAGGTCTCGGGAGGATGCCGTGATCGCCCATTCGGTGGCGTCGATGGCGGCGATGAACCTCGGCGACGTGGCCGGTGCCCGCAACCATGTGCGGGCCGGGATCGCGGGCAGCGAGGAGTTGCAGCTGCCGGTGATGCGCGCCCAGTTGCGGTGGATGGAAGCGGTGCTGGCGATGTGGGTGGGTGACTTCGCCGAGGCGCAGCGCCACCACGCCGTGGCCACCCAGGTGCACGAGCGAACCGAGCTCTACGAGGCGGGCAGCGGGCTGCTGGCCACCGCATCGCTGCTGCGGGACCGGGGCGGACCGGTGGGGGAGGACTGGGCCGGTGTGCACGCCCAGAAGGACTCCGGCGGGCAGGGGATGGTCGGCCTGGTGCGCACCGCGCTGCTGACACTGGAGTCCGGGCCGGAGGCACGGGCCGAGGCGGTCAGGACGCTGCAGCGATCGGCAGGCGGCGAGGGCCGCGCCCACATCTGGACGACCCTGGGCCACCAGGCGCTGCTGGCCCATCTGGCCGCCGACCACGGTCTGCCGGAGTTCACCGAACCGCTGCTGGGGGCTCTGGACCCGTTCCGCGACCGCATCGCGGTGATCGGGCAGGTCGGCATGGCGGGCCCGGTGGCGCTGGCCACCGCGCGGCTGCACGCGCTGCGCGGCGATTCCGGGCGGGCACTTGCCGACGTGGCGCTCGCCCGCGACATCGCCGAGCGCACCGGCGGGGTG
>NZ_BCRS01000144.1 GCF_001552715.1 Mycolicibacterium vaccae NBRC 14118 = CIP 105934
GGCCCCGCGCCGCCGGCTCTCGCTGGCGGTCCTCGGCTCGGCGGCCGCCGCCGTCCTGGCCATCGGTGGTGTCGGCGCGGTGGTGGCCGGGTCGGGCCCCGGAGACGCGCTCTACGGACTGCGCACCATGTTCTTCGGCGAGCAGACCCAGACCCGCGACGACGCGGTGATCCTGGCCGCCCAGACCGAGATGCAGCAGGTGCAGCAGCTCATAGAACAGGGCGACTGGCAGGGCGCGCAGGCCAAGCTGGAGGCCGTCACCACGACGGTCGCCACCGTCGACGACATCGAGCGCAAACAGGAACTCGTCACCCAGTGGCAGGAGCTGACCGTCAAGGTCGAGGCCCAGGATCCGGCCGCGACCATCGCTCCCGACGCCGTGCTGCCGACCTTCCCGGACGTGCCGGTCGTCATCCTTGAGCCGGACGCGCCGGTGACCGGGCCGACCAGCGAGACCACCGATACGCCGGCCCCGTCGGAGACGACGTCACCGTCGAGCACGACCGAGACGACGTCACCGTCGAGTGCGACCGAGACCACCGCCCCGTCAAGCACGGCCGCGCCCACGTCGACGACGGCTACCCAGGCGCCGGCGCCGTCCACCTCGGTGGCCACGACACCGACGACCCCGACGCCGACGAGCGCGACGCCGACGAGCCCGTCGAACCCGACGACAGCGGCAACGACCCCGTCGAACCCGACGACAGCGACAACGACCCCGTCGAACCCGACGACAGCGACAACGACTCTTCAGGCGACGAGCACAGCTCAGGCGACGAGCACAGCTCAGGCGACGACGGCGCGTGCTCCGCAGCCGACCCCGACCCCGACACCCACGGCCGTGCCGCCGGTGGAGGAGGAGACGGTGGCGCCGGAGACCCCGACGGTGCCGCTTCCGACGACGACCACACCGGTCATCCCGCTGCCCGTACCGGGCGGGGTGGGCTGATCACCGGGGGCCGAGCCGCCGAATCAGGCACAGCCCGGGAATTGCGCTCTCAGCGATAGCCGTCGGAATCCGAGGTCGCCTCGTTCAGCGACGCGTCGGCGTAGCCGCGGCAGTAGTCCCACGTGACATACGAGTCGGGCTCGGGGTCGTAGGCGGGCTCGTGCGGACGAACGGTGCCGTCGACCAGGAGTTGCAGCAGGTTCGCGCGCAGCATGTCCCAGTCGTGGTAGTGATCCTGCTGACATTCGTCACAGCAGACGACGAGTCCGCGGATTCCCTTGTGCGCCAACAAAGCTTCGTAGACAGCCAGATCGGCCAGATCGGCCTCGACTGCGGTGCGTTCCTGCGGATCCAGCGGCTGACCCGGCTCCAGGGCGTCGAGCGCCGCCGACGGATCGCTCGGATCGTCGGCGAACGGGTCGGGCGGCAATCCTGGTGGCAGGTGGTCTCGCACGTCCCCAGACTACGCAGCACCACAGGTATCGCGCCAGCGCACACCCGGTAGGTCGCGGGGAATCAAAAGTGCAGGCTCGGAGCCGATAAGATGGCCCTTTCAGGTGGTTCCGTCACCTGGCTGCACTTGTTACCGGAGGCCCCACCCATGTCGATCGCCGAAAGCAGCATCCCGCTCGCCGTTCCTGTGCCTACAGGCGGCGACGACCCCACCAAGGTCGCGATGCTCGGGCTCACCTTCGACGACGTCCTGCTGCTGCCCGCAGCCTCGGACGTGATCCCGGCCACAGCCGACACCGGGAGTCAGCTCACCCGCAAGATCCGGTTGAAGGTGCCGCTGGTGAGTTCGGCCATGGACACCGTCACCGAGTCCCGCATGGCGATCGCGATGGCGCGCGCCGGCGGCATGGGCGTGCTGCACCGCAATCTCCCGGCGGCCGAACAGGCCGCGCAGGTCGAGACCGTCAAGCGCTCCGAGGCGGGGATGGTCACCGACCCGGTGACCTGCAAGCCGGACAACACGCTGGCCGAGGTCGACGCGATGTGTGCGCGGTTCCGGATCTCGGGCCTGCCCGTCGTCGACGACAGCGGCGCACTCGTCGGCATCATCACCAACCGCGACATGCGGTTCGAGGTCGACCTGTCCAAGCCGGTCTCCGAGGTGATGACCAAGGCCCCGCTGATCACCGCGCAGGAAGGCGTCTCGGCTGAGGCCGCGCTGGGACTGTTGCGCCGCCACAAGATCGAGAAGCTGCCGATCGTCGACGGCAACGGCAAGCTCACCGGCCTGATCACGGTCAAAGACTTCGTCAAGACCGAGCAGTTCCCGCTGGCCACCAAGGACAGCGACGGCCGACTGCTGGTCGGCGCCGCGGTCGGTGTCGGCGAGGACGCCTGGACGCGCGCCATGATGCTGGCCGAGGCCGGCGTCGACGTGCTGGTGGTCGACACCGCGCACGCCCACAACCGCGGCGTGCTCGACATGGTGCACCGGCTCAAGGCGGCGGTCGGCGACCGCGTCGAGGTCGTCGGCGGCAACGTCGCCACCCGGGCCGCGGCCGCGGCACTGGTCGCGGCCGGCGCGGACGCGGTCAAGGTCGGCGTCGGACCCGGATCGATCTGCACCACCCGGGTGGTTGCCGGTGTCGGCGCCCCGCAGATCACCGCGATCCTGGAGGCCGTCGCGGCCTGCGCCCCGCACGGCGTCCCGGTCATCGCCGACGGCGGGCTGCAGTACTCCGGTGACATCGCCAAGGCACTGGCCGCGGGCGCGTCGACCGCGATGCTCGGCTCCCTGCTGGCCGGCACCGCCGAATCTCCCGGCGAGCTGATCCTGGTCAACGGCAAGCAGTTCAAGAGCTACCGGGGCATGGGCTCGCTCGGCGCGATGCAGGGCCGGTCCAACGCGGCCGCCGGCGGCGCCCGCGTGTCGTACTCCAAGGACCGCTACTTCCAGGACGACGTCCTCTCCGAGGACAAGCTGGTGCCCGAGGGCATCGAGGGCCGGGTGCCGTTCCGCGGCCCGCTGGGCACCGTGATCCACCAACTCGTCGGCGGGCTGCGCGCGGCCATGGGCTACACCGGTTCGGCGACCATCGAGCAGCTGCAGCAGGCACAGTTCGTCCAGATCACCGCCGCGGGCCTCAAGGAAAGCCATCCACACGACATCACCATGACTGCGGAAGCCCCGAACTACACCACCCGCTAGGGTTGCACGGGCCTACACAGGGGAGCTGAACATGCGTGAGATGGTGGAAATCGGCATGGGCCGGACCGCCCGCCGCACCTACGAACTCGACGACATCAACATCGTGCCGTCCCGTCGCACCCGCTCGTCGAAGGACGTCTCGACGGCGTGGCAGCTCGACGCGTACCGGTTCGAGATCCCGGTGGTGGCACACCCCACCGATGCGCTGGTGTCGGTGGAGTTCGCGATCGAGATGGGCCGCAGCGGTGGGCTCGGTGTGCTCAACGGCGAGGGGCTGATCGGCAGGCACAGCGATGTCGCCGACAAGATCGCCCAGGTGATCGAGGTCGCCGAGAAGGATCCGGACCCGGCGGCGGCGACCCGACTGCTGCAGCAGTTGCATTCCGCGCCAATCGATCTCGATCTGCTCGGCGCTGCGGTGGCACGCATCCGGGAGGCCGGGGTCACCACCGCGGTGCGGGTCAGCCCGCAGAACGCGCAGGCCCTGACTCCCACGCTGGTGGCCGCGGGCATCGACCTGCTCGTCATCCAGGGCACCATCATCTCCGCCGAACGGGTCGCCAAGGGCAGCGACGAGACCGGGGAGCCGCTGAACCTGAAGACCTTCATCTCCGAACTCGACGTGCCTGTGGTGGCCGGCGGTGTGCTCGACCACCGCACCGCGCTGCACCTGATGCGCACGGGCGCCGCCGGCGTCATCGTCGGATACGGCTCCACCGCCGGGGTCACCACGTCCGACGAGGTGCTGGGCATCAGCGTCCCGATGGCCACCGCGATCGCCGACGCCGCCGCCGCACGCCGCGAGTACCTCGACGAGACGGGCGGGCGCTACGTGCACGTGCTCGCCGACGGTGACATCCACACCTCCGGCGACCTGGCCAAGGCGATCGCGTGCGGCGCCGACGCCGTCGTGCTCGGCACCCCGCTGGCTGTGTCGGCCGAGGCGCTCGGCGGAGGCTGGTTCTGGCCGTCCGCCGCCGCGCACCCGTCGCTGCCGCGCGGTGCGCTGCTGCAGGTGGCAGATGAGGACCGGCCGTCGCTGGAGCAGGTGCTCAACGGCCCGTCCGACGACCCGTTCGGCTCGCTGAACCTCGTCGGTGGTCTGGCCCGCTCGATGGCCAAGGCCGGCTACTGCGATCTCAAGGAGTTCCAGAAGGTCGGGCTCACCGTAGGGAGCTGAGCCGACCTACTGCATGCTGCGCAGCGTCCGGACCAGGTAGTCGTCGAGCAACACCTCCCGACCGGTGGATTCGTCGGTGGTGATCAGCAGCGCGTACAGGCCCAGCAGGAAATAGATCGCGCTGTTCATCGGTGTCACGTCGGCGGCGGTCTCGCCGCGTTGCCTGGCGTTCTCGATCTGGTCGGCGACCAGCACCACCAGCGGGTGGTCGTCGCCGTGTTCAGCGGGCGGGCGGGTCGGCGAGAAGTGCAGTGCGAGGAAGTCTTTGAACAGCAGCACGCCCAGCCGGCGCTCCAGCGCCGCCACCAGATCGGCCGCCTCGCGCAGCACCGCCGCCAGATCGTCGTGTGTCTTGGTGAACGTCGCGAACCGCTTGGCCATCCGGTCCTCTTCGCGGCGCTCGAGCTCCAGCAGCACGTGTTCCTTGGTGGGGAAGTGGAAGAAGAAGGTGCCGTGGGCGACCCCGGCCGCGGCGACGATCGCGCCGACGTCGGCCTCGTCCTTGCCCGCCCGCTTGAACTCGGCGATGGCCGCGCCCAGGAGCCGCTCCCTGGTCTGCAGGCGCTTCGCCTCACGCGCGGTGATGCCCGAACCGGCCCGAGTGGTCACAGCCACCGACCCTATCGCCTGCCGAAGTTAGGGTCGCCTCTCTAGCTGGTTACCAGCCGGTAAGTTCATAATGTGCCGATGAAGCCTGACTACGACGTGCTGATCATCGGCTCGGGGTTCGGCGGCAGCGTCAGCGCGCTGCGCCTGACCGAGAAGGGCTACCGCGTCGGGGTGCTGGAGGCGGGCCGCCGCTTCGCCGACGAGGAGTTCGCCAAGACCTCGTGGAACCTTCGCAAGTTCCTGTGGGCCCCGAAGTTCGGCATGTACGGCATCCAGCGGATCCACCTGCTACGCAACGTGATGATCCTGGCCGGCGCCGGAGTGGGCGGCGGCTCCCTGAACTACGCGAACACGCTGTACGTGCCGCCGGAGCCGTTCTTCAACGACCCGCAGTGGAAGGACATCACCGACTGGCGGGCCGAACTGATGCCGCACTACGACCAGGCTCAGCGGATGCTCGGGGTGGTCACCAATCCGACGTTCACCGACGCCGACCGCGTGATGAAAGAGGTCGCCGAGGACATGGGCGTCGGCGACACCTTCGTGCCGACGCCGGTCGGGGTGTTCTTCGGTCCCGGCAACGACAAGACGCCCGGCAAGACCGTGCCCGACCCGTACTTCGGCGGGGTGGGACCGGCGCGCACCGGCTGTATCGAGTGCGGGTCGTGCATGACCGGCTGCCGGTACGGCGCCAAGAACACGCTGCTGAAGAACTACCTGGGGCTGGCGGAGAAGGCCGGTGCGCAGGTGCACCCGATGACCACGGTCACCGGTTTCGAGCAGCGGCCGGACGGGCTGTGGGAGGTGCGCACCGCGCGCACCGGCGGCAAGCTGCGCAAGCGGCCCAGGACGTTCACCGCCGAGCACGTGATCCTGGCCGCAGGCACCTACGGCACGCAGAAGCTGCTGTTCAAGATGCGCGACCAAGGCAAGCTGCCGAAGCTGTCCGACAAGCTGGGCGTGCTGACCCGGACCAACTCCGAGTCGATCGTCGGCGCCGGGCGGCTCAAGGTCGGCGACGACCTCGACCTCACCCACGGTGTCGCGATCACGTCGTCGATCCATCCCACCGCCGACACCCACGTCGAACCGGTGCGGTACGGCAAGGGCTCCAATGCGATGGGGCTGCTGCAGACGTTGATGACCGACGGCACCGGGCCGGAGGGCACCGATGTGCCGCGGTGGCGGCAGCTGGTCGAGACCGCGCGTCAGGATCCGCGGGGCACGTTGCGGCTGCTCAATGCGCGACGGTGGAGCGAACGCACGATGATCGCGCTGGTCATGCAGCACCTGGACAACTCGATCACCACGTACACCCGCAAGACCAGGTTCGGCTTCCGCATCCTCGACAGCAAGCAGGGCCACGGCGAACCCAATCCGAGCTGGATCCCGGCGGGCAACGAGGTGACCCGGCGCATCGCGGAGAAGATCGACGGGGTGGCCGGCGGCACCTGGGGCGAGTTGTTCAACATCCCGCTGACCGCCCACTTCCTGGGCGGCGCGGCGATCGGCGACAGCCCCGAGCACGGGGTCATCGACCCGTATCACCGGGTCTACGGCTACCCGACGCTGTCGGTGGCCGACGGCGCGGCGATCTCGGCGAACCTCGGCGTGAACCCGTCGCTGTCGATCACCGCCCAGGCCGAGCGGGCCGCGTCGCTGTGGCCGAACAAGGGTGAGCAGGATCAGCGTCCGGCGCAGGGGCAGCCCTACCGCCGGCTGTCGGCGATCGAACCGAAGAACCCCGTGGTGCCCGCCGACGCCCCCGCTGCGCTGCGCCGGATCCCGATCGAACCGGTCAGCACGACGGGCTAGATCTGTTAGCTTCCGGGGATGGCGCTGCTCCTCAGAAGCTCATTGGCAGTTGCGGTTGCGGCCGGTGTGACGTTGGCGTTCGGCGTTGCCTGCGGCGCCACCGAACCGTCGGCCCCGTCGACACCGGCGACTTCTGTTTCGGCGGCTTCGGCAGAGCCGAACTTCACCTGCCGCGGCCACGACGGGACGCGCACCGCCCGGCAGCTCGACGCTTCCCGGGACAAGGCCGAGGGCCCGCCGCAGGACGAGATCGTCGAGATCGTCGGTGGCGTCTACGGGGATCCCGACGCCGCCGCCCGGTACTGGGAACAGCAGAGCGAAGGCGATTGCGGTCTGATGGCCACCAGGATGGTGGTCGGGGAGATCACCGGGGCGCCACCCACCGAACGGGAGATCATCGATCTGGCGGCGGGCACGCCCAGCCAGTGCACACCGGGTGAACCGGTCTACGACGAGAGCATCGACCCGGAGGACGGCGGCATCGGTCACGGCACCTGCTCGCGGGATCTGCCGTTACTGCTCAAGCACTTCGGGATCGACGCCGACTACACCAACGACGACGAGGCCGCCGACGGCGGCCTCGACACGGGTCTCGACGCGCTGGCCGACTACCTCGGCAACGGGCAGCAGGCGATGGTGTGCGTGAACTCCCGGATCATCTGGGACACCGAGGGCGACCGGACCAACTGCGGCCACATGATCACTGTGGCCGCCATCGACTTCGACGAGGACATCGTCTACCTCGGCGACAGCGGGGGCGAGGACACCCGCGACGAGCAGGTCAGCATCGACACCTTCGAATCAGCCTGGGCCACCGGTGATCACGAGCTCGTCGTGACGCGCTGAGCCCCGGTGTGCAGCAGGCACCACAGCTCACGCCCGGACACCACCACCTCCGCACCGTCGAGGCCGGCGGACAGATCGCTGCCGGTCGCGGTGTCGATGTCGATGACGATGCTGATCTCCACGCCGTCGTCGGAGCCGGTGAGCACCATCCGCACCGTGGTTGACGCGAGCTCGAGCACCGCCGCCAGCGTCGTGAGCACCTCGGTGACCCGGTCCTCGTCCAGATCGGGCAGCGACCCCGAAAGTTCCAGCGCCACATCGAGCCGGCGGTCCTCGGCGGCATCGATCAGCGGCCGGATCCGCTGCGTCAACGGATGGTCGAAGGTGCCTGCCTGGTCGAAAAGAGCACGGAGTCTTCGACACTCGGCCTGAGCTCGGCGCTGCAGGTCGGCATCCACCGGGTCGCCGCGAGTCAGCGCTTCGAGCAGTGGCACCACGTTGTCGACGATGGTGGCGTAGCGCCGCTGATACTCGGTGCGCAGGGCCTGTGAGATCCGGTCGCGAGTCAACAGGCGCCGGTGGGCACGCGTCTCGGCCTCCACCACGGCGGCGGCGTCGCGCATCAATCCGTTGAACACGAACGCGAACAGCTGCACCGCGAGGATGCTCGCGGTGCCGAGACCGACGTTGACGAACATGGCCGCCGACGGATCCCGGACCACCACGACGGCACTGTTGAGCACCCAGTAGCCCACCAGCATCGCCACGCCGGTGCGGTTCGGCAGTGCGAGCAGCAGCGGCAGCACGCACCAGCCGACCGCACCCTGGGCCCAGTGCGCGTACCCGATCAGCGCGTCCTGCGGGAGCAGCGCCGGTTGCGCGATCGCGACCACCAGCATGGCCAGGGCGGCCGGCCATGCGAAAGCCCAACGCTGCCAGAGTATCCCGGGAATCGACGCCAGAGCTCCGACAGCGGCGAGGATCCCGAGCGGGGCCTCGGCGGGCGGCACGCTGACCGCCAGATTGACCAGTGCATAGGCGGCCAGCGCGAGTCCGTAGCGGGTTCTGGTCCGCTCGACCAGTCGGTCCGGATCGACCGTCGGTGACCTGAGCGGGGTATCGGGGTCCGGGCACCAGGACAGTTCGGTCACCGTCCCGGTGTCCGGGCCGGACGTCACCCGGGCCTGACCGCCGGCCCGCTCCATGCGGCCGATGATGGACTCGTCCACCCCGTGACCGTGGCGCGGTGCGTCGACGTCGAAGCCGACCCCGTCGTCCACCAGGCGCACACAGGTGTCGGACACCGTGACGCGCAGCAGCGTCGCGTGGGCGTGCCGGTCGACGTTGGTCATCGCCTCGCGGGCGGCGGCGATCACCGGACCGGCGCTCTGGCCGGGCAACCAGAGCCGGTCGCGGCCGTCGAACCGCACCGGCGTGCACAGATGGGCTGCGCATTCGCCAAGGGCGGCAACCACTTCCACCGGTGACGACGGGACGACTCGGGCGCGCTCGCCGAGCAGGCGCAGGTCGCGCCGGGCCTGGGCAGCCAGCCGTCGAGCGGGGAGCGTGGTGCCCTGCCCGACCATCAGCAGCGTCGAGGCCGCGGTGTCGTGCAGCAACGCGAGTTGTTCGCGCTCGTAGTCGCGGACCGCGTCGTTGACCCGCCTGGCGACCTCCGCCTCCTCGCGTTCGCTGCGGGCGCGGTCGATGACCGAGGCCGCCCGCAACAGCATGAAGCGGATGATCGATGCCGTGGCGCACTGAACGACGAAGTAGTACAGCGCGGTGACCGACGACAGGTTCTCCCAACCGACCACGGCAGCCGCACCGTGGGCGTACGCCGCGGCGATGCCCGCCGTCAGCGCCACGCTCACCGGGGCCGACACCGACACCGAGATGCTCACCACGGCGGTGCCGGCGATGGCCTGCGGTGCGGTGTTGGCCGTGTAGAAGTCCGCCGCGGGGGCGAGTACGGGGATGGCCAGGCACACCGAGAGCACGAATGCGTAGTCCATGGCCAGCCACACCGCCTGCGGCGAGCGGGTCAGTACCCGGATCAGCGACCAGACCGCCAGTGCCGACAGCAGCCAGGTGCCCACCCGCGAGCCGGGTGCGGCGGGGTCGGCGAGCGCGATCAGCGCCACACCGAGGTTGACGGTGTTGCGCATCAACAGCCCGACCGCGGCTGCGCGGGTCGTCAGCTGCTGGCGGGCGGCTGATCCCGCACCGGTGCCGCTCGTCGCCATGCCGCCCCCCAGCGAACCCGATGAGAGGTCGAGGGTAGGCCCATGGCGGGGTCGGGTGTGTCGGTCGAACGTACGAATTTCGCGACCGTAGGGAACGGATTGGGCTATTTCGGCAACTTCACCCGGGTTTTCTGTCGCCTCCGTCAGGGGCCTGAGATTAAATACGCGCAGGCGACTTGGGGGGGAGGTGCCAGGGGGATGTCCCGCGAGAACGATGCGCGGCGGCCCGTGCGAATCGCGATCATCGACGACCACGACGTCGTGCACGCGGGTATCGAGGCCTGGTGCGCGGAGGCCGATCCGGTGATCGAACTGGCCGACAGTTTCCTGCGTCCGGTCGAGTACTTCGCGAAGTACCCGGCCGACGGCGGCGACATCGACGTCGTACTGCTCGACCTGCAGATCGAGGGGCATCGACCCGACTTCGAGTCGCTGGCCAGACTCGCCGACCGGAGCCAGCGGGTCGTCGTCTATTCGCACATCACCACCGACGAGGTCATCCTGCGGTGTCTGGACCTGGGCGCGGTCACCTACCTGGTCAAATCCGAGGGCAAGCGCCATCTCATCGAGGCGATCCACGCGGCGCACACCGAAACGCCGTACGTGGGCCCCCGGATGGGCAAGGCGATGCTGAACGACACCACGGTCGGGCGGATCAAACTCACCGAACGGGAGAAACAGGTCCTGATCGCGTGGTTCCAGACCGAGAGCAAAGATCTCGTCGCCAAGCGCCTGTTCATCGCCCCGACCACGGTGCGCACACATCTGCAGCGGGCCCGGGCGAAGTACGCCGGCGTCGGACGGCCCGCGTCGACCAAGTCCGCGCTGCTGGCGCGCGCGATCGAGGACGGCATCCTCAGCCTCAACGATCTCTACTGACCGAGATCGCCCGTTCGGCCGACAGACACCCGGATCAGGCGCCACTACCGTGGCCAGTGCTCGGGGGAGTCAGCGTGATCGCCGGCGGCGAGGGGCGATCGGGGTCGGGGGGGTGCGCCGAACCGCCGCCGCTCCGGCGATCACGTTGACCGGGCAACTCACTAGACTGTCCCGGTGGAATCTGCAGCCCCCCGCCCGGTCCTGGTCGTCGACTTCGGCGCGCAGTATGCGCAGCTGATCGCCCGGCGCGTCCGGGAGGCGCGGGTGTTCTCCGAGGTCGTCCCGCACACCACCTCCGTCGAGGAGATCAAGGCGCGCAATCCGCGCGCGGTCGTGCTCTCCGGCGGACCGGCCAGCGTGTACGCCGAGGGTGCGCCCCAGTTGGATCCCGCGCTGTTCGACCTCGACGTGCCGGTGTTCGGGATCTGCTACGGATTCCAGGCGATGGCGCAGGCCCTCGGCGGCACCGTGGCGCACACCGGGACCAGCGAGTACGGCCGTACCGAGCTCAAAGTGGCCGGTGGACAGCTGCATACCGATCTGCCGGACACGCAGCCGGTGTGGATGAGCCACGGCGACGCGGTGACAGCCGCTCCGGACGGTTTCGAGGTGGTCGCCACCAGCGCGGGGGCGCCGGTGGCGGCGTTCGAGAACCGGGAGCGGCGACTGGCCGGTGTGCAGTACCACCCCGAGGTGATGCACAGCCCGCACGGCCAGCAGGTGCTGAGCCGTTTCCTGCATGAATTCGCCGGTATCGATGCGGCCTGGACCCCGGCCAACATCGCCGAGGCGCTCATCGCGCAGGTGCGCGCCCAGATCGGCGACGGGCGGGCGATCTGTGGCTTGTCCGGCGGTGTGGACTCGGCGGTGGCCGCCGCGCTGGTGCAGCGGGCCATCGGGGACCGGTTGACCTGCGTATTCGTCGACCACGGGTTGCTGCGCTCGGGTGAACGGGCCCAGGTGCAGCGTGATTTCGTCGCCGCGACCGGAGCCAAGCTGGTCACCGTCGACGTGGCAGACCGCTTCCTGGAGGCGCTGTCGGGAGTGACCAATCCCGAGGGCAAGCGCAAGATCATCGGGCGTGAGTTCATCCGCGCTTTCGAGGGCGCCGTCCGCGACGCCGTCGACGTGTCCGGAGGCGAGGTCGACTTCCTGGTTCAGGGCACGCTCTACCCCGATGTGGTCGAGTCGGGCGGCGGGTCCGGCACCGCGAACATCAAGAGCCACCACAACGTCGGCGGCCTGCCCGACGACCTGAAGTTCAAGCTCGTCGAACCGCTTCGGCTGCTGTTCAAGGACGAGGTGCGCGCGGTCGGGCGTGAACTCGGCCTGCCCGAGGAAATCGTTGCGCGCCAACCGTTCCCCGGACCGGGCCTGGGTATCCGCATCGTCGGCGAGGTCACCGCTGAGCGTCTGGACACGTTGCGGCGCGCGGACGCCATCGCCCGCGAGGAGCTGACCTCGGCCGGGCTGGATCACCAGATCTGGCAGTGCCCGGTGGTGCTGCTGGCCGACGTCCGCTCGGTGGGCGTGCAAGGCGACGGCCGCACCTACGGCCATCCCATCGTGCTGCGCCCGGTGTCCAGTGAGGACGCGATGACGGCGGACTGGACGCGGGTGCCTTATGAAGTGCTGGAACGGATTTCGACGCGGATCACCAACGAGGTGCGTGAGGTCAACCGGGTGGTGCTGGACGTGACCAGCAAGCCGCCGGGCACCATCGAGTGGGAGTGAAGCTACTCACCGGCGGCCTCGGCGGACTTGTCGACCAGATCACCGAGTAGCTGTCCGACCACCGACTCCACCTGCGACTCGATCGAGAACGCCAGCGTCGCGCCGACCGCCGTCACCGCCTGGGTGCGGAACCGGACCAGTGTGGTGATCAGCTCGGCGACCTCGACGTCGTCGGGTACGGCCGCGCCGGGGTTGATCTTGTCGACCACCTCTTCGAGCCCGGCCTGCACGAGGATCGCGCTGATCTGGTCGAGCAGCGGCGCCACCCGCTCGTGCAGGTCGATCAGCTTGTCGAACGTCACGCCGTGGCGGTGGATCTCGGTGAACGCCTGTACCAGCGTGGGCCGCACGACGGTGGCGTGCGCGTCGTCCTCTACCCGGATGATGCCCAGTGACACCAGCCGGTCGAACGCGGCGTCGTCATCGATCATCCGCCGCGCCTGGGCGGACGGCATGCGCTGAGGCTTCTCGGTGGCCCAGCTGCCCGCGATCGCCGACTCCAGACCGAGCATGTCGCCGAGATCCTTGCCCTGTTCCCATGCCGAGAGCATCTCCTTGACGTGGGCGATGGTGTAGCCACGGTCGAGCAGCGAGGTGATCAGCCGCAGCCGGGTCAGGTGGGTGTCGTTGAACAGCGCGACGCGGCCTACCCGCAGCGGCGGGTGCAGCAGACCGCGGTCGCGGTACACCCGGATGTTGCGGGTGGTGGTGCCCGCCAGGCGTGCGAGGTCGTCGATGCGGTACTCGCCGGAATCGGTGGCGCCGTGCGGCTGCACCGCGGCGTCGAACAACTGAGACACCGCGTTCTCGATCACGTCGCGCGAGCCGCGGCGCACCCGCCGCAGGATCGTCTGGATGGGGCCGGACATCTCAGGTCACCGCGAACACGATCGCGTCGAGGTGGTGCTCGACGCCGTCGCTGGTGCGGATACCGACGGGGCTCAGTGTGGCGATCGGCCAGTCGATCAACTTGCAGTTGGCGCGCTGCAGGGCAGGGTAGTAGTCGCTGGAAATCGATGTCTGCGTGCAGCTTCCGGTGGGGGTGAGCTGGCGGCGCAGCCACGGATCTCTGACCTGCCGGCGCAGATGCGCCTTGCCGAGGCGCGTGACCACACGGTCGGGGCACAGCGCTCGCACCGCTGCGGGGATTGGGACGGCGAGGCGGGGCAGCACCCAGGACGGGTTGTGCTGGAACACCTTGACGAACGCCGCGCTGTCGACCAGTTCCGGCACGATCCGCACGGCGCCGGCGCCGGTGCAGATCACGCCCACCCGTTCACCGGTGAAATCGTGGTCGTGGTCCCAGGTCCCGGCGTGGATCGGGTGTCCCAGGTAAGTGTCGACGCCCCGGATCTCGGGGGAGGCGTGATGTACCGGCATGGCTCAGGCCGCCGGCTCGTGGGTGAGTTCCCTGAACCAGCTCGGGATCGGGCGCAGCAACTTTCGGGGGTAGCGCTCGGAGGCCCACACCAGGGAGTTGGCGAACAGATGGTAGGGATGATGCGGGTTGACGACTGCCCCCGCATGCCGCTTGAGTACCTGGTAGGCCGGCACCCGGTGGGTGAATTCTCCTCGCTCACCGAGGGTTTGGAACCTTTTCACCGCGTTGTAGAGGCGCTCGGGCTCCAGGCCCATACCGACGATCTCGTTGCGGATCCGGTTGAGCAGCGGGACGTACATGATGGCCCCGATGATCAGTCCGGGGCTGGCGACACTGCCGACGAACTCGACCGCCAGCCGCCGTAGATCGGCGTGGCCGATCATGTTGAGCACCTCGAAATCGACGGCGATGTGCCGGGATTCGTCGTTGTTGATCTTCTCGAACACCTGATGGCAGACGGGATCGTCGACCTCTTCGAGTAGGAACTTCAGCAGCGCGCCGTCCAGAGCCACCTCGAGCATCGGGATCACGGTGCCCAGGACAGACAGCGACATGTCGTCGGCGTAGGTGTCCAGCCAGGTCATCGCGAGCCGGATATTGACGTTGGGCTCCGGGGTTTCGGGTCCGTCGTCGAGCATGCCCCACCGCTTCATCAGTGCCAGTTCGGCATTGGCGTGCCGTTGTTCCTCGGCATGGAAATAGCGGTAGATCTCGGCGATGGTCGGGGTGGGCGCCTTCTTGGCCAGCGCGGCGAATCCCCGGGCGCCGATGTTCTCGATCCAGCACAGGTCGGCCATGAACGCCTTGAGTTTCGGCCGCTGTTCGTCGGTGATCCGGTCGGCTCCCGGGGCGTCCCAGTCGATGTCGGCCAGCGCCCACTGCCTGTCCTTGATCTTCGCCAGCATCGCGTCCATGTCGATGGCCATCATCGATTGCAGCACCCAATGGTGACATTTGTCAATGTCACTATTGGGCGATGGCGCGGTCGGTCTTGTTGACGCTTGTCGGCGGGTGGGTGTTTACTGGCTGCGTCGAACAAAGTTTCGAAAAACAGATGATTCGGATGAGGTGAAAGGTACTGCTGTGACGACGCCGAAGAGCTGGACAAGGTGTGCCGTCACACGTGCTGAGCAGGTAGAACAGCTGCGCAAGCAGATCGCGTCGGTGTCCGGCAAGGTGGGTGGGACGCGGCGGGCGGCGGCCCCGGTCCCGGAGCTGTCGACCACTCCAGATTCTTTGCTGCCGAGGCCGGATTCGCTGGCTGAACTGCTTCCCGATTCGTTGCCGCGCGGCACCGTCGCGGTGCTGTCGGGGGCTCGGTCGCTGCAGCTGCGGATGGTTGCGGCGGTGACGGCCGCGGGCGGTCATGTCGCGATCATCGGCCAACCCGACGTCGGACTGTTGGCGGCGGCGGAGATGGGGGCCGATCTGAGCAGGATCGCGGTCATCCCGGAGCCGGGTGCCGACCCGGTCGAGGTGGCCGCGGTGCTGATGGACGGGATGGATCTGGTGGTGCTCGGTCTGGGGGGACGGCGGGTGACGGTCACCCGGGCCAGGGCGGTGGTGGCCCGGGCTCGCCAGCGGGGGTGCACCCTGCTCGTCACCGACGGTGACTGGCAGGGGGCCTCCGCGCGACTGGAGGCCCATGTCAGCGGTTACGAGATCGCCGGTGGGCGGGACGGGCGGCCCACTCCCGGGTGCGGGCGGATCAGCCGGGTGCAGTTGTCGATGCGGGCCCGCGGCCGGTCCGTCGGCCACCAGGTCCGCGCGGTGGGTGGGTGATCCGGTGACCCCCTCCAGGGTTCTGGCGCTGTGGTGCATGGACTGGCCCGCCGTGGCCGCCGCC
>NZ_BCRS01000145.1 GCF_001552715.1 Mycolicibacterium vaccae NBRC 14118 = CIP 105934
GCCAAGTCCGCCGCCAAGACCGACGACAAGCCCGCCCCGAAGCCCGAGGCCTCCGCGTCCGGTGGCGACGACACGCAGGTGCTGCGCGGCGCCGCGGCCGCGGTCGTCAGGAACATGTCCGCCTCGCTGCAGGTGCCGACCGCGACCAGCGTGCGCGCGATCCCGGCCAAGGCGATGATCGACAACCGCATCGTCATCAACAACCACCTCAAGCGCACCCGCGGCGGCAAGATCTCGTTCACCCACCTGCTGGGCTATGCGATCGTGCAGGCGGTCAAGAAGTTCCCGAACATGAACCGGCACTTCGCCGAGACCGACGGCAAGCCCACCGCGGTCACGCCCGCGCACACGAACCTGGGTCTGGCCATCGACCTGCCCGGTAAGGACGGCAAGCGTTCGCTGGTCGTGGCCGCGATCAAGAACTGCGAAACCATGCACTTCGGCCAGTTC
Source organism: Mycolicibacterium vaccae NBRC 14118 = CIP 105934 (assembly GCF_001552715.1). GTDB lineage: Bacteria > Actinomycetota > Actinomycetes > Mycobacteriales > Mycobacteriaceae > Mycobacterium > Mycobacterium vaccae. The sequence goes on from NZ_BCRS01000145.1 coordinate 451, forward strand.
ATCGCGGCCTACGAGGACATCGTGCGGCGGGCCCGCGACGGCAAGCTGACCGCCGAAGACTTTGCCGGCGTGACGATTTCGCTGACCAACCCCGGCACCATCGGGACCGTGCACTCGGTGCCGCGCCTGATGCAGGGCCAGGGCGCGATCGTCGGCGCGGGTGCGATGGAGTACCCGGCGGAGTTCCAGGGCGCCAGCGAGGAACGCATAGCCGAGCTCGGCGTCGGCAAGCTGATCACGCTGACCTCGACCTACGACCACCGCATCATCCAGGGCGCCGAGTCCGGCGACTTCCTGCGCACCATCCACACCCTGCTTCTCGACGACGAGTTCTACGACGAGATCTTCCGCGCGCTGGGGATCCCCTACGAGCCGGTGCGCTGGCGCATTGACAACCCCGACTCCATCGAGGACAAGAACGCCCGCGTCATCGAGCTGATCGCGGCCTACCGCAACCGCGGCCACCTGATGGCCGACATCGACCCGCTGCGGCTGGACAAGACCCGGTTCCGCAGCCACCCCGACCTCGACGTCAACACCCACGGCCTGACGCTGTGGGACCTCGACCGCGAGTTCAAGGTCAACGGGTTCGCCGGTCAGAGCCACAAGAAGCTGCGCGACATCCTCGGCCTGCTCCGCGACGCGTACTGCCGCCACATCGGCGTGGAGTACACCCACATCCTCGAGCCCGAGCAGCAGCAGTGGCTGCAGGACCGCATCGAGATCAAGCACGCCAAACCCACGGTCGCCGAGCAGAAGTACATCCTGAGCAAGCTCAACGCCGCCGAGGCCTTCGAGACCTTCCTGCAGACGAAATACGTTGGGCAGAAGCGGTTCTCACTCGAAGGCGCCGAGACCGTCATCCCCATGATGGACGCGGCGATCGACCAGTGCGCCGAGCACGGGCTCGACGAGGTGGTGATCGGGATGCCGCACCGCGGCCGGCTCAACGTGCTGGCCAACATCGTCGGCAAGCCCTACTCGCAGATCTTCACCGAGTTCGAGGGCAACCTGAACCCCTCGCAGGCGCACGGCTCCGGCGACGTGAAATACCACCTCGGCGCCAACGGCACCTACATCCAGATGTTCGGCGACAACGACATCGACGTTTCGCTGGTCGCCAACCCCAGCCACCTGGAGGCCGTCGACCCGGTGCTGGAAGGCATCGTCCGCGCCAAGCAGGATCTGATGAACGTCGGCGAGGAGGTCGACGGCTCCGAGCAGTTCTCGGTCGTTCCGATGATGCTGCACGGCGACGCCGCGTTCGCCGGGCAGGGCGTGGTCGCCGAGACGCTGAACCTGGCGCTGCTGCGCGGCTACCGCACCGGCGGCACGATCCACATCATCGTCAACAACCAGATCGGCTTCACCACCTCGCCGAGCGACTCCCGTTCCTCGGAGTACTGCACCGACGTCGCGAAGATGATCGGCGCGCCGATCTTCCACGTCAACGGCGACGACCCCGAAGCCGCGGTGTGGGTGGCCAAGCTGGCCGTCGACTTCCGGCAGAAGTTCAAGAAGGACGTCGTCATCGACATGTTGTGCTACCGCAGGCGCGGCCACAACGAGGGCGACGACCCGTCGATGACCCAGCCGAACATGTACGACGTGATCGACACCAAGCGCGGTGTCCGCAAGTCCTACACCGAGGCGCTCATCGGCCGCGGCGACATCTCGATGAAGGAAGCCGAAGACGCGCTGCGCGACTACCAGGGCCAGCTCGAAAGGGTGTTCAACGAGGTCCGCGACCTGGAGAAGCACGCGATCGCGCCGAGCGAGTCCGTCGAGTCCGACCAGATGGTGCCCGCCGGCATGACCACCGCCGTCGACAAGTCCCTGCTGGCCCGTATCGGCGACGCGCACCTGGCCTTCGGTGACGACTTCAACGTGCACCCACGCGTCAAGCCGGTGCTGGAGAAGCGCCGGGAGATGGCCTACGAAGGCAAGGTCGACTGGGCCTTCGCCGAGCTGCTGGCGCTGGGCTCGTTCCTGGCCGAGGGCAAGACCATCCGGCTGACCGGCCAGGACACCCGGCGCGGCACGTTCACCCAGCGCCACTCGGTGATCATCGACCGCGCGACCGGCCGGGAGTTCACCCCGCTGGAGCTGCTGACCGTCGACAGCGACGGCAACCCCACCGGTGGCCGGTTCATGGTCTACGACTCGGCGCTGTCGGAGTTCGCGGCCGTCGGTTTCGAGTACGGCTACTCCGTCGGCAACCCCGACGCGCTGGTGCTGTGGGAGGCCCAGTTCGGCGACTTCGTCAACGGTGCGCAGTCGATCATCGACGAGTTCATCTCCTCCGGCGAAGCCAAGTGGGGCCAGCTCTCCGACGTGGTGCTGCTGCTGCCGCACGGCCACGAGGGCCAGGGACCCGACCACACGTCGGGCCGTATCGAGCGGTTCCTGCAGCTGTGGGCCGAGGGGTCGATGACGATCGCGGTGCCCTCGACACCGGCGAACTACTTCCACCTGCTGCGCCGCCACGGCCTGGACGGGATCCGGCGCCCGCTGATCGTGTTCACGCCGAAGTCGATGCTGCGGAACAAGGCCGCCGTCAGCGATCTGCGGGACTTCACCGAGGCCAAGTTCCGGTCGGTGCTGGAGGAATCCACCTACACCGAGGGCACCGGCGACCGGTCGAAGGCCAAGCGGCTGCTGCTGACCAGCGGCAAGCTGTACTACGAGCTGGCGGCCCGCAAGACCAAGCAGGAGCGCGACGACGTGGCGATCGTGCGCCTCGAGCAGCTGGCACCGCTGCCGAAGCGACGGCTGGCCGAGACGCTGGACCGGTACCCGAACGTCGAGCAGTACTTCTGGGTGCAGGAGGAGCCGGCCAACCAGGGCGCGTGGCCGACCCTCGGCCTGACGCTGCCCGAGGTGCTGCCGGACAAGCTCGCCGGGATCAAGCGCATCTCTCGGCGCGCGATGTCGGCGCCGTCCTCAGGTTCGTCGAAGGTGCACGCGGTCGAGCAGCAGGAGATCATCGACGAGGCGTTCGGCTGACCTCGCCGGCCGCCGCTTCGGCCGCTCACCGAAGGAACGAGAACGGCACGCCGTCGGTGAGCGCGCCGACGGCGCGCGGACAGAAGATCGAGATGGCCAGGCCGGTGAACATCGTCGCCGGGCCGAGTGGCCGCCCCAGCGCCTCGGCGACGTCGGCGGCCACGTTGGCGGCGTCCTGTCCCGGCGCCGCCAGCCTCGGGCACACATCCTGGCCGACGCGCATCGCGGTGGCCGGGTCGATGTCGCCGAGGCGGTAACGCTGCAACGTGGACAGGAAGACGTCGGTGGCGGTGTCGGCCTGCGCCGGCGTCGCCGACATCGTCGCGGCCACCGCCGCCGACGCGACGAACGCGGCGACGGCCGCAGGGGTCAACTTCATGCCTTGAATGTCGTCGCGACGGCCGCGGCCATTACTCGCGCCTGCGCACCGGCCACCCCACCAGTGCGGTACCGCCGGTACCGTTTAGTGTCTATACGTCGAACAGCCAACGCGAGGGAGTGAACATGCAGGGCTTCGCCGGGAAGGTGGCCGTGGTGACCGGGGCCGGATCAGGCATCGGCCAGGCGCTGGCGATCGAGCTCGGCCGGTCCGGGGCGCACGTCGCGATCAGCGACGTCGACACCGAGGGACTGGCCGTCACCGAGGAGCGGCTCAAGGCCATCGGCGCCCGGGTCAAGGCCGACCGCCTCGATGTGACCGAACGCGAGGCCTTCCAGCTCTACGCCGACAGCGTCGCCGAGCACTTCGGCAAGGTCAACCAGATCTACAACAACGCCGGCATCGCGTTCACCGGTGACATCGAGATCACCCAGTTCAAGGACATGGAACGGGTGATGGACGTCGACTACTGGGGCGTCGTCAACGGCACCAAGGCGTTCCTGCCGCATCTGATCGCCTCCGGCGACGGCCATGTCGTCAACGTCTCCAGCGTGTTCGGGCTGTTCTCGGTGCCCGGGCAGGCCGCCTACAACGCCGCCAAGTTCGCCGTGCGCGGCTTCACCGAGGCCCTCCGGCAGGAGATGGGTCTGGCCGGCCACCCCGTCAAGGTGTCGTGTGTGCACCCCGGCGGCATCAAGACCGCGATCGCACGCAACGCCTCGGCCGCCGAAGGCCTGGACGCCGAGGAACTGGCCAAGACGTTCGACAAGAAGCTGGCCAGCACGACCCCGGAGAAAGCCGCCAAGATCATCCTCGACGGCGTGCGCAAGAACAAGGCGCGCATCCTCGTCGGCAACGACGCGAAGATGTTCGAGATCGTCATCCGCGCCGTCGGCGCCGGATACCAGAGCCTGTTCCCGAAAGTCGTCGCCCGGCTGACGCCCAAGGCGAAATAGCGGACCCGTCCTCCTCGGGCGAGCGGAAACAGGCGACGAGCGTGCGGAGAGTTCCTGATCCCGACGGCGTGTCCGCCGCAGACACGCACGCTCGCGGAGAGGAAGCGGACCCCTAGTTGCCGGTGCCCAGGGGGTGCTCGTCGAGCCACTGCCCTGCCACCAGCCCGGGATCGTCGCCCTCGGCGACCTTGCTGCGCATGTCGGCCAGCGAGCCGGTGTCCAGCACGCCGGCGATCTCGTTGAGCGCCAACACCTGAGACTCGGACAGCTCGTTGCGCCGGTACAGCGGCACCAGATTCTCGGCGCGGATCAGCGACGTGCTGTCCGACAGCACCACGATCTCCGACGGCACGTCCGGTGACGCGGTCGTCGTCCACGCGGCGTCGATCTGACCGGCGCGCAGCGCGGCGAACATCGCCTCGTCGTCGGCGAAGCTACGGGGCCGCGGCAACTTGCAGGTGCCGAGCGTCGCCGGGTGCGACACCGAACCGACCGCGCCGACCGCGACGTCCCCGCACCGGCGGGCCATCGCGCTGACGTCCCGTCCGCCCCACTCGTCGGCGGTGCGTTCGGTGACCGCGACGGCAGGTTTGTCCTCAGCCGACGTGGTGTAGTCGCCGGCCAGGATGCCCTCGGGCAACACCGAAAGAAGTGTGCGGTAGACCTGCACATCCGAGCGCGCCGCCGCGTCCGGCGCGAACCGGGTCAGCAGCCGGCCGGTGAACCCGGGCGCCACCTGCACCTCGCCGGAGTCCAGCAGACCGAGCGGGGTCTCGGTGGCCGTCACGTGCGCGGGGTTGCCGTAGAACCGCAACGCCGCCGCGTAGAGGTGAGCGATCAGCAATGACTCCGGATCGGGCTGCGAGCCGACCGGGATCGACGGCGGCGGTGGCGGGCCACCACAGCCGGCCAGCACGGCGGCAGCCACCACTGCGGACACCAGCCGCAGCCAGCGGTCCCGAAAACGCCTGCGGCTCAGGCGACTACCCCTGCGACGCCGCGGCGACCGCCGCCGCGACCGCAGGAGCGACCCGCGGATCCAGCGCGCTCGGCACGATGTGGTCGACGGCCAGGTCGTCACCGACGACGGAGAAGATCGCCTCGGCCGCAGCGACCTTCATCTTCTCGGTGATACGACGGGCCCCGGCGTCCAGCGCCCCGCGGAACACCCCGGGGAACGCCAGCACGTTGTTGATCTGGTTCGGGAAGTCGCTGCGCCCGGTGGCCACCACCGCCGCGTACTTGCGTGCCGCGTCCGGGTGGATCTCGGGATCGGGATTCGACAGCGCGAACACGATGCCGCCGGGCGCCATCGTCGCGATGATCTCCTCCGGAACCAGACCGGCCGACAGGCCGAGGAACATGTCCGCGCCGTCGAGGGCCTCGGCGACGCCGCCGGTGCGCCCCGCGGGATTGGTGCGCCCGGCCAGTTCAGCCTTGAACGGGTTCAGGTCGTCACGGCCGCTGTGGATGATGCCCTTGGAATCCAACACGGTCACATCCGCGATGCCCTTGGCCAACAGGATGTTCGCGCATGCCACGCCTGCGGCGCCGGCTCCCGAGATCACCACGCGCAACGAATGCATGTCCCGGTCGAGCGCCTTGGCCGCGCCGTGCAGCGCCGCCAGGACCACGATCGCGGTGCCGTGCTGATCGTCGTGCATCACCGGGCAATCCAGTGCCTCGATGACGCGGCGCTCGATCTCGAAGCACCGCGGCGCCGAGATGTCCTCCAGGTTCACCGCGCCGAACGTCGGCCGCAGCCGGATCAGCGTCTCGACGATCTCGTCGGGGTCATTGGTGTCGAGCACGATCGGGATCGAGTCCAGCCCGGCGAACGCCTTGAACAGCGCGCTCTTGCCCTCCATCACCGGCAACGACGCCGCGGCGCCGATGTCGCCGAGGCCGAGCACCGCGCTGCCGTCGCTGACGACCGCGACCAGCCGGTTCGCCCACGTGTACTTCGCGGCCAGCGTCTTGTCCGCCGCGATCGCCCGACTGACCTGCGCCACACCGGGGGTGTAGGCGATCGACAGCGCCCGCTGGGTGTCCAGCGGCGACTTCAGTTCGACCGAGAGCTTGCCGCCCTCATGAGCCTCGAAGATCTCGCTGTCCTCGATGACCACCCGCGGCGCGCGCTCCACCGATCCCACTGATTCCGACACGGGCGTCAGGGTAACCGACCCCTGGAACTCACAGGGACAGGTTCCCCCACGGTGAGGCCGACAATGTCGCGCCGGCGCGTACGATTTCCCGGTGCCCGAAGGGCGAGTTCACGGCCGACGCCCGCACGAGGGAGGTGACGATATGTCCTCGTTCCACCCGTCGTCGTCGCCGCGCCGTCAGCCGACCAAGGCTCGCGGGCTGCGCCGGCCCAAGGACGTCGACCCGGATTCCGAGCGCATCCACATCCCGGTCTCCCAGGCGATGGTCGACTGCGGCGTCTACTGCGAGGGACAGCGACTGCCCGGCAAGTTCACCCACGCCGCGGCGCTGACCAGAGTCCACGAACTCGAAGCAGAAGGCAGGTCCGCGTTCGTCTGGATCGGCCTGCACGAACCCGACGAACAACAGATGCAGGCCGTCGCCGACGTATTCGGCCTGGACGGACTCGCCGTCGAGGACGCCGTGCACGCCCACCAGCGGCCCAAGCTCGAGCGCTACGACGACATGCTGTTCCTGGTGCTCAAAACCGTCACCTACGTCGACCACGACTCGGTGGCCAAGGCCCGCGAGATCGTCGAGACCGGCGAGATCATGATCTTCGTCGGCAACGACTACGTCGTCACCGTGCGCCACGGCGAACACGGCGGACTCGCGGGCGTGCGCAAACGCCTGGAAGCCTCACCCGACAGCCTCTGCCTCGGCCCCTACTCGGTGATGCACGCGATCGCCGACCAGGTGGTCGATGCCTACCTCGCTGTCACCGAGCTGATCGAGACCGACATCGACGCGATGGAAGAGGACATCTTCTCCCCGCAGGCCCGCACCGACATCGAGAACATCTACCTGCTCAAGCGCGAAGTCGTCGAACTGCGCCGCGCCATCAGCCCGCTGGCGACCGATCTGCAGAGCATCGGCACCGACCACGACGACCTGGTCAACCCCGAGATCCGCCGCTACATGCGCGACGTCCTCGACCACACCATCAAGGCCTCTGACCGCATCGCCAGCTACGACGAACTGCTCAGCTCGCTGGTGCAGGCCGCGCTCGGCAAGGTGGCCATGCAGCAGAACGTGGACATGCGCAAGATCTCGGCCTGGGTCGCCATCGCCGCCGTGCCCACCGCACTGGCAGGCATCTACGGAATGAACTTCGACTCGATGCCCGAATTGCGCTGGGATTTCGGCTATCCCATGGTCCTGCTGCTGATGACCTCGGTGTGCGTACTGCTGTACCGCAACTTCCGGCGCAACAACTGGCTCTGACGCTCAGGTTGGATTGGCGGCTCGCCGCTCAGGCTGGATTGGCGGCTCGCCGCTCAGGTTGGATTGGCGGCTCGCCGCTCAGGTTGGATTGGCGGCTCGCCGCTCAGGTTGGATTGGCGGCTCGCCGCCGTGGGTCCGTGGGGTCGACCCCGTCCTGCACCCACGCCTGCCTCATCGCCTCGGCTCCCTTGAGCCGCACCCACGCCGCCTCCGTGGCCGTGATCGGCACCGCCGAGAGTACCGCCACCGGCGCCAACGGTTCGGGCAGCACGACGTCTTCGATGTCGCTGCGCCCCAACAGGAATGCGGTGAACGGCGCACCCTCCCACAGCGGTGTCTCTAGATCGATCAGCGCGTCCGGCGCCAGCACCAGGCCCTCGACCGCCGGGGCTGCCGCGAGGATCGCCACCGACCGCGACAGTCCGGTCGGCGCCGGACCGCGCAGCGCGACCATCACCTCCGCCCGGGGACCCTGCACCGGGTCGGCCACCATCTCGGTCGGATCCACCATCGGGTGTCGCGAGCATCCCAGCGAAACATAGTGCGCCGCAGCGTCACCCGGTCCGACAAAGCGCAGGACGTCGATCCGCTCGGTGCCGAGGAACGTGACACTCGCGACGTGTGGATCGGCGGTGACGCCGTTGCGGGCGAAGTGGTCTCGCAGATGCGCACGCACCCGGTCCAGAACCTCGCTCATGAGCCGGCCACCGGCAGCGACAGGTGGGCACCGGCCCTCGGGTCGAACAGCTGGACATGCGCCGGAACGCGAGCAGCGCCGGGCCCGTCGACACCGAAGACCGGGGCGCTGATCCGGGCGTAGGCGTCGATCGCCGCGGCGTCCTCGAGCGCGCCGTCGGCGTAACTCTTGGTCACCCCGTCCAAAACGATCTCAGCCATCGAGCTCCCTCTCACCGCACGCAACCGGCGAGCATGCCGACCCGTCCGACGGGATTGTCCCGCCGGGCAAAGCTAGGGCCAAAGCCTCGCCGGGCGCAACATCGTCGCCGCAGGGCGTAGCGCCCCGGCTAAATGGTCAGCCGCGCGAGCAGATCGCGGCCGCGTTCGGCGTTCTGCGGGTCGCAGAGCACGTCGTAGCGTCCGGCCACCAGTTGCATCGTCGAGCTGAAATCCCTTGTGCCGCGCGCCATCGCGTACGGGATGGCCGAGGTGATCAGCCCGAAGAAGACACCGGCGATCAGACCGGTGGCCAGGGCACTCCACGGATTGGGGCTGAAGAACCCGAGGATCAGACCGATGAACAGGCCCAACCAGGCGCCGGTGAGGACCCCGCCGCCGAGCACCTTCGGCCATGTCAGCCGTCCGGTCACCCGCTCGACCTGCATCAGGTCGACACCGACGATAGTGACCTGCTGGACGGGGAACTCTTGGTCCGACAAGTAATCCACCGCACGCTGGGCTTCGGCGTAGGTGGGGTACGAGCCGATCGGCCACCCCTTGGGCGGCGTCGGAAGACCCACCGGGCGGCCGCGGCCGGTGGCCGGTCCGCCGGGTGTCGCAGCGGGATTCTGTCCTGGCTGGAATTGACCTGTCATCTCATCTCACTCCTTCGCTACGACCTGCAACGCTAGTCCCTCTCGCCAACGCGCGGCACCCTCTCGGCGTGCCCGCAGCGGCGCTCACCTCGGCGTTCCCGTGGTTAGGCTAGGTTGATCAGCATGACGAATCCGGACAACGACGCAGACCGCAGCGAATCGTCCGATTCCACCCCGGGCGGGTCCGAACCGTCGTCGGCGGGCTTCGAAGCGCCGCCGATCGAGCAGGGCGACACCACCGATCCCACCGGGCTCCAGCCGCAGTACCCGCCGCCCCCGGCGTACAACCCGCCCCCGTCCCCCGGTTACGGCGAGACGCCCGGCTACCCGCCGACCACCGGATATCCACCGCCCGGAGGATTCGCGGCCCCGGACTACCCGCCGCCGGCGTATCCCCCGCCCTACCCCGCCGCAGGGTCCCCGCCGTACCCGACCCCCGGTTACGGCGCACCTGGCTACGGCGGACCCGGCTACGGCGCACCGGAATACGGGGCATCGGAGTACGGGGCCCCGTCTTATCCGCCGCCGCCCTACGGTGCCGGCGGTTACCCGCCCGCAGGCGGATGGATCGGTGCGGAGTACGGCTACGGGGCACCGGCCCCGCAGGGCACCAACTCGCTGGCGATCGGCTCCCTGGTGGCCTCGGGCATCGGCCTGTTCTGCTGTGTCGGTTCCATCATCGGCATCGTGCTGGGCGTCGTGGCGATGAATCAGATCAACCAGACGCAGCAGGAAGGCCGCGGCCTGGCGATCGCCGGCGTCGCCGTCGGGGTGCTCACCCTGCTGATCAGCGGCATCGCCACCATCGCGATCATGAGTTCCTGACCGCGGCCGTCACGCTCACCCGGCCGGCGGCTGGAACCTCTCACCCGTGCGCTGCATGCCCGCCGCGCGGCCCTTGCCTGCGATCACCAACGCCATCTTGCGGCTCGCCTCGTCGATCATCTCGTCGCCGAGCATCACCGCTCCCCTGGCGCCCCCGGCCTTCGACGTGTGCCACTCGTAGGCCTCGAGAATCAGTTCGGCGTGGTCGTATGCCTGCTGCCGCGGGCTGAAAATCTCGTTGCCCGCGTCGATCTGGTCCGGGTGCAGCACCCACTTGCCGTCATAACCCAGCGCCGCGGAGCGCCCGGCCACCCGCCGGAACGACTCGACGTCGCGAATCTTCAGATACGGCCCGTCGATCGCGGCGATCCCGTTGGCCCTGGCCGCCACCAGGATGCGCATCAGCACGTGGTGGTAGGCGTCCCCTTCGCGATAGCCCTCGGGTTGTTCGCCGACCTCCAGCGTGCGCATGTTCAGGCTGGCCATCAGGTCGGCGGGACCGAGCACCAGAGCCTGCACCCGCGGCGCCGCGGCGATCTCGTCGATGTTGGTCAGTCCCCTGGCGTCCTCGATCTGGGCCTCGATTCCGATGCGCCCCAAGGGGAGACCGTGGGTGGCCTCCAGTTGGCTCAGCAGCAGATCGAGCGCGTGAACGTGCGACACGTCGGTCACCTTGGGCAGCACCACGATGTCGAGTGCGGCCCCGGCCCTGGCGACGACCTCGATGATGTCGGCGTGGGTCCACGGTGTGGTCCAGTCGTTGACGCGCACGCCGCGCAACTGCCCGGCCCATCCCGGTTCGGCAAGCGCCGCGGCGACCTGCTCCCGCGCCTGCGCTTTGGCGTCCGGCGCGACGGCGTCCTCAAGGTCGAGAAACACCTGATCGGCGGGGAGACTCTTGGCCTTCTGGATCATCTTTGCGCTGCTGCCCGGCACGGACAGGCACGTCCGACGGGGCCGATACCGGTTTTCCACAACAACACTCTCTACCCTTTACAACCATGGTGTCCGTCAACAGGGTCTATGCGGCTCGGCTCGCGGGCATGGTCGTGCTCGGTCCCGACGGCGAATCCATCGGCCGCGTGCGTGACGTGGTCGTCGGCATCAGTGTCGTACGGCAACAACCGCGCGTGCTCGGCCTTGTCATCGAGTTGCTCACCCGCAGAAGAATTTTCGTGCCGATATTGCGCGTCACGGCCATCGAGCCGGGCGCGGTCACGCTGTCCACGGGCAACGTGTCGTTGCGGCGCTTCTCGCAGCGGCCCGGCGAGGTGCTGGTGCTCGGGCAGGTCATCGAGACCCGGGTCCGCGTCGACGATCCGGATCTGCCGGAGCTGGCCGGCGTGGACGTCGTCGTGGTCGATCTGGCCATCGAGCAGACCCGCACCCGCGACTGGATGGTCACCAAGGTCGCCGTGCGGCAGCAGCGCCGACTGGGCCGGCGGAGCAACGTCTACACCGTCGAGTGGCAGAACGTGCAGGGCCTCACCCCGTCCGGGCTGGCCATGCCCGATCAGGGGGTGGCCCAGCTGCTCGAGCAGTTCCAGGGCCAGCGCCCCGTCGAGGTGGCCGATGCGATCCGGGAGCTGCCCGAGAAGCGGCGCTACGAGGTGGTCAACGCCTTCGACGACGAGCGCCTGGCCGACGTGCTGCAGGAACTGCCGGTGGACCAGCAGGTGGCGGTGCTGCGTCAGCTCAAGACCGACCGCGCGGCCGACGTGCTCGAGGCGATGGACCCCGACGACGCCGCCGACCTGCTGGGCACGATGACCCCCGCCGACGCCGAGCAGTTCCTGCGGCGGATGGATCCCGAGGACTCCGAGGACGTCCGCCGCCTGCTGAGCCACTCACCGAACACCGCGGGCGGCTTGATGACCTCCGAGCCGGTGGTGCTCGCACCGGACACCACCGTCGCCGAAGCCCTTGCGCGCGTTCGGGATCCGGATTTGACCCCCGCGCTGGCGTCGCTGGTGTTCGTGGTGCGCCCGCCCACCGCCACCCCGACGGGGCGCTATCTGGGCTGCGTACACCTGCAACGCCTGCTCCGAGAACCGCCCGCCACGCTGGTCAGCGGCATCATCGACACCGACCTGCCCACCCTCGGCCCCGAGGACGCACTCGGCGCAGTCACCCGGTACTTCGCCGCCTACAACCTGGTGTGCGGACCGGTGGTCGACGAGAATCACCTGCTCGGCGCGGTGTCGGTCGACGACGTCCTCGACCATCTGCTGCCCGACGACTGGCGCGAACGCGAAGCCGAGACTGTGATCCTGGCCTCGGAGAAGGCGACATGAGCGAACCGTCGTCGCGGCAGCGCCTGGACACCCCGCGGGTCTCGCGCAGCCTGGCGCCCCGCCTGGACGTCGAGGCCGTCGGCCGGGTCAGCGAGCGCATCGCCCGCTTCCTCGGCACCGGCCGCTATCTCGCCATGCAGACGATCTTCGTGATCGTGTGGATCCTGCTCAACTTCGGCGCGTTCGCCTGGCAGTGGGATCCGTACCCGTTCATCCTGCTCAACCTCGCGTTCTCCACCCAGGCGGCCTACGCCGCACCGCTGATCCTGCTGGCCCAGAACCGGCAGGAGAACCGCGACCGCGTGTCGCTGGAGGAGGACCGGCGCCGAGCCCAGCAGACCAAGGCCGACACCGAGTACCTGGCCCGCGAACTCGCGGCGTTGCGGCTGGCCGTCGGTGAGGTAGCCACCCGCGACTACCTTCGCCGCGAGCTGGAGGAGATCCGGGAGCTCATCGAGGAACTGCACGCGCGCGCCGAGCCCGACAAGCCCGATTCCGGCAAACACGACACCGGTGACCGCCGGGCGAAGAGATCCGGCTAGACAGACGCGGCGATTGCTGTAACACCACCGTTGCCATATAGGTATGGTGACTTGATTCACAGATGGTCTAACAGCTAGGACGGTCGAGTGCACATTGGGGGATCCGCCCTCGAAGCGGCGCGACGGCGAGCGGGACAGTTCGTCCGGATGCCGGCCTTCGGGGTCGCCGCGGTACTCACACCACTCGTGCTGGCCGGCGCCGTCGGTGCGTCTGCGCCGTCGACCCACGCGCCGGTCAGCGACGCGGCGGTGCTGCCGCTGGCCGCGGTCGCGTCACCGCCCGCCGACCGTTCCGGCCCGTCGGTGGTGGCCGTGAAGAAGACCCCCACCCCGTTGCGCACCGTGGCCAGCGCCGCGTCCGCGCCGCCCCCGCCGATGATCGTGAACGCGCCCGGCACCCTACGCATCCCGTCGACTGCGCTGGCGGCCTACCGCAACGCCGAGACGATGATGGCGGCCGCCTACCCCGGCTGCGGGTTGAGCTGGAACCTGCTGGCCGGCATCGGCCGCATCGAGTCCATGCACGCCTACGGCGGCGCCACCGACGCGCGCGGCACCGCGGTGCGCCCGATCTACGGCCCGGCGTTGGACGGCACCCTGCCCGGCAACGAGGTGATCGTGCAGAGCCGGTCCGCCGACCGCGTGATCTACGCCCGCGCCATGGGGCCGATGCAGTTCCTGCCCGGCACCTGGTCGCGCTACGCCTCGGACGGGGACGGCGACGGGAAAGCCGACGTGCAGAACCTGTTCGACGCGTCGCTGGCGGCCGCCCGGTACCTGTGCAGCGGCAACATGAACCTGCGCAACCAGACCGACGTGATCGCGGCGATCCTGCGCTACAACAACTCGATGGCCTACACCCAGAACGTGCTGAGCTGGGCGGCCGCGTACGCGACCGGGGTCGTGCCGGTCGATCTCCCGCCGATCGTCGGGGCGGTGCCCGAGCTCGACGAGGTCACCACCACCGCCAGCCACCTCGACCGGCGCGCGGGTCTGGGCCCCGGGCTGCCGATCAACGCCACGGGCCTGCCCGCCAACGATCCGCTGGCGTTGATCCCGTTGATGACCCGCACCGATGTGGCCAGCCAGATCAACCAGAGCGTGCCGGGGTTCGTGCCCGGCCAGAGCCTGGGTCCGTTGCCCGGACCCGCTCCCGAGGCGGCGCCCCCTCCCGTTGCCCCGCCGCCGGCGTGGGTTCCGCCCTGGGTCGCGCAGCCGCAGCAACAGCGACAGCCCGAGTGCGCGGTGTTCTGCATCCAGGACCTCCCGCCCGCCGCTCCGGCGCCCGGCCCCGCCCCGGCTCCTGTGCCCGCGGCGCCGTTCGGCTTACCTCCCGGACCCGCGCCGGCGCC
>NZ_BCRS01000146.1 GCF_001552715.1 Mycolicibacterium vaccae NBRC 14118 = CIP 105934
GGCAGCGCGTGCCGCAGCGGTCCCGCCCGCACGGCGCGTTCGCGGGCGTCGACGTCGGCGATGGTGAGGACCTGCGACCCGACGGTCGCCGCGACGGCGCTCATCGCACCGTCACCCGGACCGCCGGTGAGTACACCAGCTCCCCGGCGGCGGCGATCCGCACCAACGCCCACCACCGGCCCGGTTCGGTCCACGCCGGCGGCGCGACGTCGAACACGAGTTCCAGCGTGCCCCGCGGCGGGACGGAGCCGCCGGTGATGTTGGGCGTCAACCACTCCCAGGTACCCCACGGGGAGATCAGGTGGGCTTCGACGGTCAGGTCGGTGTACGCGTCGGTGCCGACGGTGACGCTGAGCTGCGCCACCGAGCCCGCCGCGACGTCCACGTCGCGCGGGTCGGCGACCAGCCGCAGCAGCCTGTCGTCGTGCCGGCCCACCGACAGCACGGCCACGTCCTCGACGGTCTGATGCCACGAGGCCGGTATCGCAGCGCCGGTGGCCGCAAGCTCCGCGCGCACCGGGTAGAGACCGGTGGCCCCGGCGGGCACGGCGACTTCGACCGTCGATTCCAGGTACTCCCCGGGCGGCAGTACGAACGGCAGCTCCTCGACCCCGACGTCCCAGCCCGACGGCGCGAGCACCCGCACCAGGCCGTGCAGCGCGGTGTCGGTGGCGTCACTGACCGCGGTGAGCCTCAGCGCGACGACCTCACCGGCGCCGGCATCCACCCGGTGCGGGTGCAGGTGCGCCACCGCGGGCAGTCCGCCCAGCGGCGCGGGCCCGCGGTTGTGCAACCAGTACCTCGCGTAGAGCGGTTGCACCGGTTCGGCGTCGGGGCACAGCGACACCTGGTCGGCGTCGGCGACCCGGGACAGGTTCAGTTGGGTTCGCAGCGTGGCTGTTTCGTATCCGTGCAGCAGTCCGTCGGCGGCGACGACCGGTTCCTCGATCAGGTTCATCCGCTGCGGTGCCTCCAGGTGCCGCAGCCCGGACTGCACCGAGACCTCCGTGGCACGGCCCAGCGTCTCGACAACCCGCACCACCACCCCGGCGCCGGGGTCGGCGGGCCTGCCGCTGCCGTGCGCGGTCGGGTTCCCCGCGGCCTTGAGCGCGCCGACGCGCACCGCGCGTTCGGGGTGGACCTCCAACAGGGCACCCGAGGGCGGCAGACCTCCGGCCCCGGGGTCGTGCCGAGCCTGCACACCGAGCAGCGGTTGATTGAATTCCGCACTGCGAGAGGGCATGTCACAGTCGCGCCAATCGCCGGCGCCGGAGACCAGCGCATAGTCGAAGGTGTGGGTCCAGTGCTGCAGCTGGAAGTTCGACCCGTCCGGGGCGGTGCGCCGCGGCGGATCGATCCAGGTTCCCGACGGCCACCCACTGCAGGAGCGCATCAGCGACGAGTGCAGGGTGCCGTCGATTTCGACCGCGAACCCGGGCACGCCGCGGTTGATCACCGACACGGTGCGGGACTCGAACGGTTCCACGACGTCCTGGTCGACCGTGATCTCGGCATCGGCCAGGTCGTCGACGAGCGCGGCCACCGCGGCCGCGGTGTCGCCGTCGGCGCCGAGGACCAGCACCGGCAACGCGGCGGGGTCGCGCAGGTCGGCGCCGGGCACCCACACCTCGCGCAACGGGCGGCCGGCAGGCACCCAGACCCGCGCGTCCCGACGGCCGTCGAGAACCTTTGCGGTGAAGGCGTTCTCGTCCGGACCACCGATGCTGATCCGCACGTCGGGCAGGTTGGAGTCGACGGACAGATCGCCGTACCGCGGCGCCCCGGCCTCGCTGCACGTCGCGGTCACCCCCGCCCGCCCGAGCGCGGCGATCAGCTCACGGACCGCGTCGTCGACTGCCGGACAGATCACCTCCGCGACCGCCACCGCGCGCACCGATCCGCCGCGGAAGCGCACCCGCAGCGTCGAGGACAGCCCGAACCAGCCGTAGGCCGGATTGTCCAGCGTGTACGGAAACTTCGCGGTATCGACCGACTCCGGCGAGCCCGGTGGGTGAAGCAGGCCGAAACCGCGGCCGATCACCGCGCTGCCGACCTCGCTGACCGGCATCGCGCCGGGCACCGGGCAGGGCCAGCGCAGCCGCAGCAGCCGGTCCTGTCCGGCGAAGCCGTCGATCGTGGTGCGGCAGTCCACCCGGTCGACACCCCGCCACAACGTCAAAGTCTGCGTGTAGCGCAGAATCCCGGGGATCTCCCCGGTGACCACGATGCGCTCGCCGAGGTCACTGCGCCAGCTGCGCACCGATGTCGCGGGCTGCTGCGCCGAGGTGACGACCGGCCCGCTGGGCAACAGGTGCCAGGGACCCTCCCCAGCCGCGGGATGCGCCGGATACTCGTCGTAGACCGCGAGTTCGTTGCCGACGCGGCCGTCGGCGATGAGTTCGCGGCCGTCGGCGACCAACGAACTGACCGCGCCGCCGCGCTCGCCGTCGACGACGAGCCGGAAGTGCTCGTTGCCGATCGCGGCGCCGTCGACCGCTACCCACGTCGACGAGGGACCATCGGGCACCAGCCGGTAGGACCGCCAGCCCAGCGACGGCACATCGCGGGCCAGCCAGGTCAGCGAGTGCCCGCCGTGCGCGCTCAGCGACGGCACCGGCTGCCCGTCGGTGTCGACGACCCGGCCCGCGAACGGCTCGGCCAGGCCTACCGTGACGATGTCGGAACGGTTATGCGACAACGTATTCCACACCACCACCGCGGATTCGGAGCCGTCTACAGCGTCTACGGCGTCTGAGAGCAGTTGCAGGGAGCGGTCGCGCGCGGCGGTGCCCAGCTGCCAGGCGTCCCGCCAGCCGGTGAGCAGGTCGAGGTAGACCTGGTCGGACTCCGAGCCGGTGATGCCGTCGTGGTGGGCACCGAAGGCCAGCTGCACCCAGGCCTTGGCCAGTGCCGCCTCGGGATAGCTCGCACCGGTCAACAGGCCGGCGAACACCGCGAACTGCTCGCCCTCCAGCACCGTGAGTTCGGCGGCGCGGTTGGCCTGCTTGGTGTCGATGTAGGACACGTCCTTGCCGGTGTAGATCGGGTTCATGTCCCGGGTCTGCGGCGACGGCACCTCGCCGGTGGCGGCCAGTTCGGCCCGCACCGCGGCGAAGAACTCGCGCGGCAACGCGCAGACGAACCTCGGCCACGTGTAACGGGCGTTCCAGTCGCGGTGGATGTCGGTCACCCATTTGTTGGGCGGGGTGTAATCGGTGCCGACGGGCAACAGCACGTTGCGGGTCAGCGCGACCTTCTTCATCCGGACGAACAGGTCGTAGGTGGCGTCCTCGGCCTCGGCCAGCGACGGCGACGAGTCCATCCACCAGCCCCCCGCGTAGTGCGCGGGCATGTAGTGGGTGAGCACCCCACGTCCGGACGGGGCGAGCCAGTCGAATTCGCTGGCGAACTGCATCCGGGCGGCGTCGCCGGCCTGCCCGTCGACGGAGGTGATCGGGCTGGCCATCGGGCCCCACTGGTGGAAGGGACCGCGCGCCCACGAACTGGACGTCAGCCCGGCGTCGGCGGCCATCGCCGGGAACTGCGGGTCGTGGCCGAACACGTCGAGCTGCCAAGCGGTGGCGGGGTCGCCACCCAGCACGTCGCGCTGGAAGCCGATGCCGTGCACGAAGTTGCGGATCGCGGTCTCCGGGCCGGTGAGGTTGGTGTTCGGCTCGTTGTAGGTGCCGCCCATGATCTCCACCCGCCCCTCGGCGAGAAGCCTGCGCAGGTCCGCCCGGTCCTCGGGGTGGGTGTCCCAGTACGGCTTGAGGTAGTCGACCTCGGCGAGCACGAACTTGTACTCCGGTTCGCGCCTGGCCGCTTCCAGGTGCGCGCTGACCAGTTCGAAGCCGTTGGTCTGCCGGCAGCGTCCGGGCGGGTCCTCGGTCCACGTGCTGGTGTAGGCGGCCTGGGTGTTCCACCACACCGGGTCGTAGTGGAAGTGGCTGACCATGAACATCGTCCAGCCGGGTTCGGCATCCACGAAGTCGAAGTCGACCGACGCAGAGCCTGCCACCGCCCGCGCCGTGCGCACCCTGCCCGGTACAGGACCACTGACCCGGACGGACACCTCGACCGTCGTCGCGTCCGGGCGGGCCTCCGCCTCGCCGACGGTCTGCAGGCCTGGACCCGTCACGTCTACCGGCGTCGGCGCCACGGCGCCGCGGTAGTTGACCCGCACCACCTGGAGCGGGGCGTCCGAGGGTCCGGTGAACAGCTCCGTCGATTCGGCGGAGGTGAGGTCCACCTCAGCACCCTAAGACGTCACCCAGCCCGAACGTGGGCGATGATGTACCGACGTCCAGGCAATTCACAGGGAACTCCTTGTCGGTGTAACGAATGTGACATAGTCGAACGATTCCCCGCACGAAACGTTCGTGAACTCGTAACTGAAGGAGACGCCGATGCCGGTATCCACCCGAGTCCTGGTCAGCAGCGCGAAAGCGCTTGGAATTGTCGGCCTCGGCGCGTTCGGCGCGGCAGCGTTCCTGGGCTTGGGCGCCGGTTCGGCTGAGGCCGACGTCCGCAAGGTCGGTCCCGGCCCCACCGTGAAGAGCCGGCAGGCCTCCGAGAACTCGGTGATCCGGATCAACGACTTCGGTGTCGCGCGTGGCATCTCCGAGGCGCGCGTCGGCGACGCCGGTGTGGTCAGCGCCCAGGGCGAGGTCCGCGACGGCACGATGGCGATCGTCGGCTCCAAGTCCCGCCCGTTCCGCGGTGGTTTCCCCTCGGGTCCGGCCATCGGCGACTGGTGATCTGACGGTCTGACCGTCAGCGTCGGGCGGCGCCGGCTATCCGGTCGGCGACCACCCGCACCGCCTCGATGACCTCGGGCGGTTCCAGCACCTCGAAGTCACACCCCGGCATCGCCAGCCACGGGACCATGCCCTCGGGGTCGTCGCCGCCCACGGTCACGACGCACGCGTCGGGACCGTCCGGCTCCACCTGCACCGACGCCGCGGGAAATGCCCGCTCCACCACGTCGTGCGGTGCGCTGTACCGCACCCGCGCCACGTGTCGGTAGGGCGACGACGAGATGGCCCTGCGCACGTAGGTCGCCGCATCCGGCGCCTCCCGCGGCCGGAAGGTGGTGCCCACCGCGCGTACCTCCGACATCCGGTCCAGCCGCAGGCTGCGCCAGTCGTCACGGTCGCGGTCGAAGCACAACAGGTACCAGCGCCGCCCCGTGGTCACCAGCTGGTAGGGCTCCAGCCGTCGCCGGCTGGCCCGGCCGTGCATGTCCACGTATCCGGCCTCGACGTGCTCGTGGTCCCGGCTGGCCCGGGCCAGCGTCATCAGCACGTCAGGCTCGACGGGCGTATCGGTCGCGGCTCCCAGCGTCACCGTCGCCTGGTGGACGGCCGCCACCTGTGACCGCAGCCGCGCGGGCATGACCTGATCCAACTTGGTCAGGGCCCGTAGCGCCGACTCCCCCACCCCGGCCACGCTGCCGCCCGCGGCCACGCGCAGGCACACCGCCATGGCGACGGCCTCGTCGGGGTCGAGCAGCAGCGGCGGCAGCGCCGCGCCCGCGCCCAGCTGGTAACCGCCTCCGTGCCCGGTGCTGGCGTGCACCGGATAACCCAGTTCGCGCAGGCGGTCCACGTCGCGGCGAACGCTGCGCGTGGTCACCCCGAGTCGTTCGGCCAGCGCCTCGCCGCTCCAGACACGGCGCGACTGCAAGAGCCCCAGTAGTTGCAGCACCCGGCCGGTCGTCTCCGCCATACCGTGAGTCTGCCCCACTCTGAGGACAGAAACTGTCCTAAATGGCTGCGAGAGTGAATCGCATGGGCAACGACATGACCACGCAGCTGGCAGATCAGCTCGACTGGCACTGGACGCAGCAGCTGCGGCCGCGCCTCGACGACCTCACCGACGACGAGTATTTCTTCGAACCGGCGCCCGGCTGCTGGACGGTGCACCGCGACGGGGGTGTCGACTACGAATATCCGCCACCCGACCCGGCGCCGTTGACCACGATCGCGTGGCGGATGGCCCACGTGATCGTCGGCGTCCTGGCCGCGCGCACCCACTCCCATTTCGGCGGGCCGCCGGCCGATTACCAGACCTGGCCGTTCGCGACGGACGCCGAGACCGCGCTCGGGCAGCTCGACGACGCCTACCGGGGCTGGATGACGGGCGTGCGCGAGCTGACCGACGCCGCCCTGGCCACGCCGTGCGGCCCCGCCGAGGGGTCGTGGGCGGCCGCCCCGATGTCGACACTGATCCTGCACATCAATCGCGAAGTGATCCACCACGGAGCCGAGATCGCTTTGCTCCGTGACCTTTTCACCCACACCACGACGAAGGAGAACTGAGATGGCCGCCATGCCCCCGCCGATCGCCGACGAACGCGCCGGACTCAAGGAGTACCTGCGCGCCCAGCAGTACGCGTTCCACGCGATCGCGTACGGACTCACCGACGAGCAGGCACGGTCGACGCCGTCGGTCAGCGCGCTGTCCATCGGCGGTCTGATCAAGCACGTGACGAACTGCCAGCGCGGGTGGATGGAGCGGGTGGCCGCCGCGCCGCAGATGTGCGAGAGCGACACCCGCCCGATGGCCGACCAGGCCGCCGCGTACGGCGACGACTTCGTGATGCGCGACGACGAGACCCTCGCCGACCTGCTCGCCGCGCTCGACCGGCAGAACGCCGAGACGATCCGGCTGGTCGAGACCGTCGATCTCGGTGCGGCGGTGCCGGTTCCGCAGCACGCGCCGTGGTTCCCCAAGGATGTCGACGCCTGGTCGGTGCGCTGGGTCGTCTTCCACATGATCGAGGAACTGGCCCGGCACGCAGGTCATGGCGACATCATCCGGGAGAGCATCGACGGCGCCACGCTCTACGAATTGCTGGCCGGCCTGGAGGGCTGGCCCGCGACGGAGTGGCTCAAGCCTTGGGCTCCGGCTCAGCGCAGTACGAGTCGCAGCGCGTAGCCGACGACGGCGTCGAGGTCGTCGCCGAGGCGCCCGGCCAGCCACTGCTGGGCCAGTTCGGCCATCGCGCCGGTGTACATCGCGGCACCGACCATCGCGGCGGTCGGATCGGAGCCGGGGTGCAGACGCCAGCCTTCCGTCAGCACCGCTTCCCGCAGCAGATCCTGGGTCGCGGCCCGGCGGGCGGTCAGCACCGGGTGGGTCCGCGCGTCGGTGAACAGCACCCGGCCCCGGCGCGGGTCGGCGGAGCTGAAATGCAGGACGGCGGTCATGCCGGCGCGGGTGCGCTCCGGCAGCGACTCGCCGGCGCGCGACATGGCGTTCCCGACCACCGCCGCCAGTTCCGCGCTCACCCGGTCGTACACCGCGCCGAGCAGATCGTCGGTGCCGCTGAAGCTCTCGTAGAAGTAGCGGGTGTTCAGCCCGGCTTCCCGCGACACCGAGCGCACCGACAGCGCAGCCTCGCCGCCGTCGCCGAACAGCCGGAACGCGGCGTCGACCAGCAGCCCCCGGCGTTCGGCGCGGCGGTCGGCCAACGACACGCCGGCCCACCGGGTCGGGGCCGCCGAGGTGGATTCGGCACCGGACACCGCTACAGCGTAGTGGTTCTGGCCACAGGCGTGACCAAGCAGTATTCTGGGCACACCCGTGACCAATGTTTGGAGACGCCGCATGTTCCTGCCGCACCAGATCGCCCAGCAGCTCGTGCAGAACGAGGTGGACAAGCGGTTCGACCAGGGCATCCGCCGGAACTTCTTCAAGGGCATGAACTTCGCAGGCCCGATCGGCGACCCCGGCTGGTTCGGCCCCGGCAGCGCGGTGTGGCACGTGCACTCCCACATGGAGACCCTGGTGTTCGGCCTGCAGTGCGCGGCGTTCATCGAGCGTCTCGACCCGTCCATCTACTGGATGGGCATCCACCACTCCCGGCTGGTCAAACCGGAGACCAAGAACGATCCGATGCCCGTCATCGATCCGAAGGGTGCGCTGATCCGGCTCGGGCACTCGGTCGCGTTCTTCATCGGCACCGCCTACGGCTCCACCGAGACGGCCGAGCGACTCGCGCTGGCGGTGCGCTCGATGCACCACACGGTCAAGGGCACCCGCCCGGACGGGGCACGCTACGACGCCGACGACCCCGAATGGCTCCGGTGGAATTACGCGACGGTGGTGTGGGGCATCGCCACCGCACACGAGCTCTACCATCCGCAGCCGCTGCGCGGGAAGAAGCTCGACCGCTACTACGGCGAGTTCGTCCGTGTCGGGCATGCCCTCGGTGGCACCGACCTGCCCGCCACCAAGCAGGAGACGCTGGACTGCCTGAAGTCCTACCTACCCAAGCTGGCGGTCACCTACGGCACCGCGGTGGCCACCGGCCCCCACCTGCCGTTGCCGCAGGCCGCGGTGAACTGGGCGATGCGCGATGCCATGCCGGGCTGGGCCAAAGGGCTGATCCAGCACCGCGATCCCAACATCGTCGAGCGCACCGCGCGCCGCGCGATGGTGTGGTCGGTCATCAACGGGCTGCACGCCGCATCCGGTCCGGTGCCCGAATTCGAACAGGCCAAGGCACGAGTCGCCGACGGCGTCGACCCCGCGCTCGCGCCGCACACGGTGCCGAGCTACCAGCCGGGCGACGATCCGGTGCGCAGCCGCACCGAACTCGAAGACGCCTTCGCCTGAGCGCGGCAAATGGGTTAGCGTGAAGGGCGCCGGGGGGCGAACGCGTTCAGACGCAATTCTCTGAGGGGGAGATCGATGAGAAAGTTCCTCGCCGCGGGCTTCGCGGCGGCCACGCTGGCTGCCGGCGCTTTCGGAACGGCCACCGCGACGGCCCAGCCCGAGCCGCTGGAGATGCCCTCGTTCGACGGCATGACGTTGCAGAGCGCCAAGGAGACGTTTGCCGGGATGACCGGACGCGAGCTCGGCACCAGGGTCATCAACACGACCGCGCACACCCCGATGAACCCGGCGACGTGGGAGGTGTGCGGGCAGAAACCGTCACCGGGCGCCAAGCTCACCCCGCAGACCTCGGCTGCGGTCGCCGTCGCCCCGCCGGGAATGTGCACCGCCTGAGCCCGGGCACCCGTGACTGTGAGCCCGTTCACAGCTTTTTCACGCGGCCGTGGCTTTTGAGACACTGCAAGATATGACTGCACCGCGGAAACCCCCTCACCGCGAGGTTGCCAGGCTGGACCGGATATCCCTTCCGGCCGAAGCAGCCCGCATCGGAGCGACCGGTTGGCAGATCACCCGCACCGGCGCCCGCGTCCTGTCCAAACTGACCCGGCGCGGCTCCCTCCAGCAGAAGATCGTCAAAGAGGTCCCGCAGGCGTTCGCCGACCTCGGCCCCACCTACGTCAAATTCGGCCAGATCATCGCCTCCAGCCCGGGCGCGTTCGGCGAACCGCTGAGCCGCGAATTCCGCAGCCTGCTGGACCGGGTGCCGCCGGCCGACAACGAGGCCGTGCACAAGCTGTTGCGCGAGGAACTCGGCGACGAGCCGCAGAACCTGTTCAAGTCGTTCGACGACCAGCCGTTCGCTTCGGCCTCGATCGCGCAGGTGCATTACGCCACCCTGCACACCGGCGAGGAGGTCGTGGTCAAGATCCAGCGCCCGGGTATCCGCCGCCGCGTGGCCGCCGACCTGCAGATCCTCAAGCGGGGCGCCCGGGTGGTCGAGTTCGCCAAGCTCGGGCAGCGACTCTCGGCGCAGGACGTGGTGGCCGACTTCGCCGACAACCTGGCCGAGGAGCTGGATTTCCGGCTGGAGGCGCAGTCGATGGACGCGTGGGTCGCGCACATGCACGCGTCACCGCTGGGCCGCAACATCCGGGTGCCTCAGGTGTACTGGGACCTGACCAGCGAGCGGGTGCTGACGATGGAGCGCGTGACGGGCGTGCGTATCGATGACGTCGCCGCGATCCGCAAGAAGGGCTTCGACGGCACCGAGTTGGTCAAGGCGCTGCTGTTCAGCTTGTTCGAAGGCGGCCTGCGACACGGCTTGTTCCACGGCGACCTGCACGCAGGCAATCTTTACGTCGACGACGACGGCAAGATCGTGTTCTTCGACTTCGGCATCATGGGCCGCATCGATCCGCGCACCCGCTGGCTGCTGCGCGAGCTGGTGTACGCGCTGCTGGTCAAGAAGGACCACGCCGCCGCCGGCAAGATCGTCGTGCTGATGGGCGCCGTCGGCACCGTCAAGCCCGAAGCCGAGGCCGCCAAGGACCTGGAGAAGTTCGCCACCCCGCTGACGCTGAAGTCGCTGGGCGATCTCAGCTACGCCGAGATCGGCAAGCAGCTCTCGGCACTCGCTGACGCCTACGACGTGAAACTGCCACGCGAACTGGTGCTGATCGGCAAGCAGTTCCTCTACGTCGAGCGCTACATGAAGCTGCTGGCGCCCAACTGGCAGATGATGAGCGACCCGTCGCTGACCGGTTACTTCGCGGACTTCATGGTCGAGGTGTCGCGCGAGCACTCCGACGACCTCGACGCCTGACCTTTAACGAACGCGTGCGGTGAGCACCTCGGTGACGTCGGTCCAGTCCATGTCCGCGACGCGGGGAAATCGGTGCTCCATGCCGTAGCGGTTCCACGGCGACACGAAGCACGACTCGACTCCGACCTCGGGCAACATGTCACCGGCCTCGTCTGACCGGACGAAGAAAGCGTTGTACCCGGCCCGGTTACAGCCCACCAGGCGGTAGCCCCGCGGCTTGAGTACATGCACGAAAGAGGACAACCCGGCGCCGCAGTAGTCGTACGCGCCGCCGTCGTTGACCGGGTACTCGCGGAAATTGAAGTCCGGGCGATACGGCACCGTCCACGCCCGTTCCGGACCCAGGATGTCCTGGTACTCCACCACGATGACGCGGGGATCGACGACTTCCAGCGCGTCCAGGATCCACCAGTCGACGCCGTCCATATCCAGTGAGAGCAGGTCGATCTCACCCACCACCCCGTGTTCGGCAAGCAGGTCGTTGACGTTGTCACGGGTGATCCACGCCGGCACGCACTGAGGAGCGTGCGCGGTGTTGTACCGCCGGTAGGCGCGTGCGGTGCGCGCGAGTCCGTGCTCGTTTCCGTCGAGCACCAGACCCTGGAAATCGTGGTTGACGATCAGGTTGGCGGTGTTGCTGGCGGTGACGCCCGCCCCACCGATGTCGACGCAGCGGCGCGAGGAGAAACCGATGAGCCCGAAAATGTAGAGGAGAGCGCCGTCCTCGCCGTCAGGGGTGAAGATGTCGAACCTCACGTCGGCGAGACCGGGCAACTCGCTTGGCGCCGATCGCATTCCGCGGTACTGCATCAGCAGCTGCAGTTGTTGCAGGCGCACCTCGGCGCCCGCGGGCGGCATGTGGTCGATCGCCCTGGCCAGCTTCGCGGCTCTGCCCAGCGTCGCCGCCTTCACATCAGCGGCCATGTCACGCAGCGCGAACGATCTTCTCCCCATGAATGCCGGCCCCTTCGCCGTCAATCCCCTGTTGCGGCACGTCGCGCAAGACGCTACACGCGCGCTTGGCTTCTCACACGGGTTTCCTGCCGGGGCACCCACCTCGCACTCGCGCAGGTCGGGCGCACCGGCATAGTGGTTAGCCGGGCACAGTCAGTCGCGCGGAGAGGTGGAGGTTTGGTGGAGGTCCGGGAAGGCAAGGCGCCGTCAGGCGATCTGCACATCCACTACGAGGACATGGGGGACCGCAACGATCCGGCCGTGCTGCTGATCATGGGTCTGGGCGCGCAGTTGATTCTGTGGCGCGCCGGGTTCTGCGAGAAGCTCGTCGACCAGGGCCTGCGGGTGATCCGGTTCGACAACCGTGACGTCGGGCTGTCCAGCAAGCTGCCCCACCATCACGCCGGCGCGCCGCTGGTGCCTCGGATGGCGCGGTCGCTGGCCGGGCTGCGCAGCCCGGCCGCGTACACGCTGGAGGATATGGCCGACGACGCCGCCGCGCTGCTCGACCACCTGGCCGTCGACAGCGCCCACGTGGTCGGCGGATCGATGGGCGGGATGATCGCCCAGATCTTCGCGGCCCGCCACCGCGCCCGCACCAAGTCGCTCGGAGTGATCTTCTCCAGCAACAACCAGGCTGCGCTGCCACCCCCGGGGCCGCGTCAGTTGGCTGCAATTCTGCAGCGCCCCAAGGGATCTGACCGTGAAGCGGTGATCGAGAACGCGGTCCGGGTGGCCCGCATCATCGGCAGCCCGGGATACCCCGCCGACGGGGAACGGCTGCGCGCCGACGCGATCGAGGGGTATGACCGCTGCTACTACCCGGCCGGGGTGGCCCGGCACTTCGCCGCGATCCTGGGAAGCGGAAGTCTGCGGCACTACGACCGGCAGATCACCGCGCCCACTGTCGTGATGCACGGCAAGGCCGACAAGTTGATGCGGCCGTCCGGCGGCCGCGCCATCGCGCGGGCGATACCGGGTGCCCGCCTGGTTCTGTTCGACGGCATGGGCCACGAGCTTCCTGAACCGCTGTGGGACGACATCGTGGGCGAACTGAAGACCACGTTCGGCGAGGCGTCTTGACTTTTCAGTCAATACACAGTTTCAGATCTGCGCGTACCATCCGCCTTGGGGGCATGATCGCCGTTACAGGAGATCCTCTTCGGGCTGTGTCCGCAGGAAAGGTCCACGGTGGCCGCAAAACGAAATCTGACGCCGCACTTCGACGACGTGCAGGCGCATTACGACCTCTCTGATGAATTCTTCGCACTCTTTCTAGACCCGTCGCGTACCTACAGCTGCGCGTACTTCGAGCGTGACGATATGACGCTGGAGGAAGCCCAACTCGCCAAAGTCGATCTGGCACTGGGAAAGTTGAATTTGCAACCAGGTATGACGCTGCTGGACATCGGCTGCGGCTGGGGCTCGGTGATGATGCGCGCGGTGGAGAAGTACGACGTCGACGTCATCGGCCTGACGCTCAGCGCGAACCAGAAAGCTCACGTCGAGCGGGTTTTCGCGGAATCTGACGACAACAGGCAGAAGCGGGTGCTGCTGACCGGTTGGGAGCAGTTCGACGAGCCGGTGGACCGGATCGTGTCGATCGGCGCGTTCGAGCACTTCGGCTTCGACCGTTACGACGACTTCTTCGCGATGTCCGACCGGGTGCTGCCCGACGACGGCGTGATGCTGCTGCACACGATCACCGCACTGACGATGCCGCAGATGGCCGAACAGGGCATGCCGTTGACGTTTGAGGTGGCCCGGTTCGTGAAGTTCATCTTGACCGAGATCTTCCCCGGCGGCCGGCTGCCGTCGATCGAGAAGGTCGAAGAGCACGCCGGCCGGGCCGGGTTCACACTGACCCGCAGGCAGTCTCTGCAACCGCACTACGCCCGCACCCTGGATTGCTGGGCCACAGCGCTGGAGTCCCGCCGGGACGAGGCCATCGCGGTGCAGTCCCAGGAGGTCTACGACCGGTACATGCACTATCTCACCGGCTGCGCCAAAGGCTTCCGCGTGGGTTACATCGACGTCAACCAGTTCACCCTTGCCAAGTAGCGGCGCGGCCTTCCGGGTTGGCCGCCGCGACGCGGCGACGGCTAGTCTGATGCCTTCAGGACGCGTGTTTGCAGAAGGGACGAGCCGCGTCTTCGGTACGGTCTTCCACAGTTCATACGTCGGAAGCGCGAAGCAGGGGAAACATGTCTGACCAATCCAGCAGCACCAAGGATATGACGCCTCATTTCGAGGACATCCAGGCTCACTACGATCTGTCGGACGATTTCTTCGGCGTGTTTCAGGATCCGACCCGCAAGTACAGCTGCGCGTACTTCACCGGGCCGGCCGCGACACTGTCGGAGGCGCAGGTCGCCAACGTCGACCAGCACCTCGACAAGCTGGATCTCAAGCCCGGTATGACGCTGCTCGAGGTCGGCTGCGGCTGGGGCCTGACGCTGCAGCGCGCGATGGAGAAGTACGACGTCAACGTCATCGGGCTGACCCTGTCGAAGAATCAGAAGACCTACTGCGACCAGCTTCTGAGCAGGATCGACACCGAGCGCACCTTCGATGTGCGCCTGGAGGGATGGGAGCAGTTCCACTCCCCCGTCGATCGGATCGTGTCGATCGAGGCATTCGAGCATTTCGGCTTCGAGCGCTACGACGACTTCTTCAAGACCTGCTTCGACATCCTGCCCGAGGACGGCCGGATGACCCTCCAGAGCAGCGTCGGCTATCACCCTTATGACCTGGCGCAGCGGGGCAAGAAGCTCACGTTCGAGCTGGCCCGCTTCATCAAGTTCATGATCACCGAGATCTTCCCCGGCGGCCGCATTCCGACGACCCAGATGATGGTGGAGCACGGCCAGAAGGCCGGGTTCCAGGTGCCGGAGACGATGTCGCTGCGCAACCACTACATCAAGACCCTCGGCATCTGGGCCGACCGCCTGGAGGCCAACAAGGACGCGGCGATCGCCGCGACCGACGAGGAGAACTACGAGCGGTACATGCGCTACCTCAGGGGATGCCAGTACTACTTCATCGACGAGACGATCGACGTCAGCCTGGTGACCTACCTGAAGCCGGCGGTCGCCGCATAGCCGATCCACCAGCTGAAACGAAGAATCCCCCGCACGCCTGAATGCGGGGGATTCCTCATATCGGCGCTAGGCCGCAGCCGGTGTCTCGCTGTCCGTGCTTTCAGTGGTTTCGGCGTCTCCGGTGTCCTGGGTGTCCTGGGTGTCGGGGTCCGTCGCCACCGCGTCCTCGTCGGTGACGACCTCGTCCTCGGTCACTATCTCGTCTTCCACCGTGGTCCCGTCCTCCACCGTGGT
>NZ_BCRS01000147.1 GCF_001552715.1 Mycolicibacterium vaccae NBRC 14118 = CIP 105934
GCCCCGGGCGTCGTCCCGGGCAACCCGGCCCCGGTGAACGCCCCAGCGGCCCCGCCGGCCCCCGCGGCGCCGGCCGGTCCGCTGATGCCGGCCGAGGCAGGAGGCTGATCGCGATGAAGAAGTGGACCAGACTGGCGCGCCGTTCGATCGCGCTGGCCGCGGCAGCGGTGGTGCTGACCTCGTGCGGTTCGTGGAAGGGCATCTCCAACGTGCCGCTTCCCGGCGGACCGGGCACCGGCTCGCAGCGCACCACGATCTACGTGCAGATGCCGGACACGTTGGCGCTGAACGTGAACAGCCGGGTGCGGGTGGCCGACGTGTACGTCGGCCGGGTGCGTTCCATCGAGCTGCGCAACTGGGTCGCCACGCTGACGCTGGACCTGGAGCCGAGCATCGAGCTGCCGGTCAACACCCTGGCCAAGATCGGGCAGACCAGCCTGCTGGGCTCCCAGCACGTCCAGCTCGATCTGCCGCCGGACCCGTCGGACCAGAAGCTGCAGACCGGCGACACGATCCCGCTGAAGAACGCGTCGGCGTTCCCGACCACCGAGCGCGTGCTGGCCAGCATCGCGTCGATCCTGACCGGTGGCGGCGTGGCGAACCTGGAGACGATCCAGACCGAGATCTACAACGTGCTCAACGGCCGCGCTGACCAGATCAGGACCTTCCTGGGTCAGCTCGACACCTTCACCGACGAGCTCAACCAGCAGCGCGACGACATCACCCGAGCCATCGACTCGACCAACCGCCTGCTGTCGGTCGTCGCGCAGCGCAACGAGACCCTCGATGCGGTGCTCACCGAGTTCCCTCCGCTGATCCAGCATTTCGCCGAAACCCGGGACCTGTTCGCCGACGCCGTCGTCTCGCTCGGTCGCATCAGCAACGCCGCCGTGGACGCGCTGGAGCCGTCCAGCGAGAACCTGCAGACCAACCTGGCCAACCTGCAGCGCCCGCTGCGAGAGCTGGGCAAGTCCGGGCCGTATCTCCTCGGCGCGCTGAAGATCTTCCTGACCGCGCCGTACAGCATCGAGAACGTGCCCAAGGCGATCCGCGGGGACTACATCAACTCGTCGCTGACGGTCGACCTGACGCTGTCGGCCATCGACAACGGGTTCTTCTCCGGCACCGGCATCTCGGGCATGCTCCGCGCGCTCGAACAGGCGTGGGGCCGCGACCCGAACACGATGATCCCGGATGTGCGGTTCACCCCGAACCCGAACTCGGTTCCCGGCGGGCCGCTCATCGAGAGGAGTGAGTGAGCGATGCTGACCCGCTTCGTCAAGATCCAGCTGATCATCTTCACGATCCTCACCGTCGTCGCGCTCGGCGTGCTCGGGCTCTACTACCTGCGGCTGCCCAGCCTGGTCGGCGTCGGCGAGTACCGGTTGTACGCCGAGCTGGAGCGCTCTGGCGGGCTGTACGCGACGGGCAACGTGACCTACCGCGGTACCCAGATCGGTAAGGTCACCGAGGTCGAGCCGACCGAGAACGGCGCCCGCGTCACGATGAGCATCGGCAAGGAGTACAAGATCCCGGCCGACGTGAGTGCCAACGTGCACTCGGTGTCGGCGATCGGCGAGCAGTACCTGGACCTGGTGTCCGACACCGGCAGCGACCAGTACCTGAGCCCCGGACAGACGATCACCAAGAGCACGGTGCCGGCCGAGGTGGGCCCGGCCCTGGACGCCGCCGACCGGAGTC
This sequence comes from Mycolicibacterium vaccae NBRC 14118 = CIP 105934, assembly GCF_001552715.1. GTDB lineage: Bacteria > Actinomycetota > Actinomycetes > Mycobacteriales > Mycobacteriaceae > Mycobacterium > Mycobacterium vaccae. Next base: position 1,702 of record NZ_BCRS01000147.1, read on the forward strand.
TGGCGGTGCTGCCGAAAGAGAAGATCGACGTGCTGCTGACCGAGACGTCGGCCGCGGTGGGCGGGTTGGGCCCGGCCCTGCAGCGGCTCGTCGATTCGACGACGAATGTGGCCGAGGGTTTCCGCGACAACCTGCCCCAGGTCACCGACATCATCAACAACGCGGCGCCGATTCTGGAGAGCCAGGTGACGTCGGGGGACGCGATCGAGCAGTGGTCGCGCAACCTGAACATCATCGCCTCCCAGACCGCCGAACAGGATCCCGCGCTGCGCAGCGGCCTGCAGCAGGCCGCCCCCACCCTGGACCAGGTGAACGCGGTGTTCACCGATGTCCGGGATGCGCTGCCGCAGACACTGGCGAACCTGGCCGTGGTCAACGACATGCTCAAGCGCTACAACAAGGGCATCGAGCAGACGCTGGTGATCTACCCGCAGGGCGCGTCGCTGCTGCAGATGGGTTCGATCTTCGAGGACGGCGGCCTGCTGCACTTCGGTCTGTCGATCAACCAGCCGCCGCCGTGCATGACCGGCTTCCTGCCCGCATCGGAATGGCGGTCGCCGGCCGACACGAGCAGGGCGCCGCTGCCGTCCGGGATGTACTGCAAGATCCCGAAGGACTACCAGGGCAACTCTGTTCGCGGCGCCCGCAACTATCCGTGTGCGGACGTGCCGGGCAAGCGGGCGGCGTCGCCGACCGAATGCCGCAGCGACGAGCCGTACGTCCCGCTGGGCACCAACCCGTGGTACGGCGACCCGAACCAGGTCGTGGCCTGCCCGGCGCCCGGTGCCCGGTGCGACCAGCGGGTGGCACCGGGGCAGGTCATCCCGGCGCCGTCGGTGAACAACGGCATGAATCCGCTGCCCGCCGATCAGCTGCCGCCTACGCAGGCGACAGCCCCGACCAGCGACCCGGTCAGCCGGCCCGGCTCGGGTACCGTCAGGTGCAGCGGTCAACAGCCCAACCCGTGCACCTACACCCCGGCGCAGGGGCCGCCCGGCACCACCGCGGGCTACAGCCCGAGCAGCGGTGAGGTCGTCGGCCCTGACGGTGTCAGGTACAACGTGAGCAATTCGAGCAACCCAGGAGACGACGGATGGAAGGAGATGCTGGCACCAGCCGGCTGATCCCCGACACCGACACCGCCGACGACGCGCGGAACGCGCCGGATGACTCGTCGCCGGCGGCTCCCGACACGACCTCCCCGGAACCGTCCCCGGACGACCTCCGCAGGCCTTCGCGGCTGGGCGCCGGTTGGGCCGCGGCCCTCTGTGTCGTGCTGCTGCTGCTCGCCGGCGGCGGCATCGTCGCGGGCGTGCTGGCGCTGCGCGCCGACCAGCGCGCCGCCGAGATCGCCCGCTCCGACGAGGCCGCGCTGCAGGCCGCCAAGGAGTGCGTGGCGGCCACCCAGGCGCCCGACACCGCCGCGATGACCGCGGCCCAGACCAAGATCCTGGAGTGCTCCACCGGCGAGTTCGGCGTGCAGGCCGGGTTGTTCGGCAGCGTGCTGGCCGAGGCGTACCAGGCCGCGCAGGCGACGGTCGCGGTCGACGATCTGCGGGCCGCCGTCGAGCGGCGCAACGACGACGGCACGGTCAACGTGCTGGTCGCGGTGCGCGTCCGGATCACCAACGCCGAGGCCGCCGACCAGCGGGTCGGGTACCGGTTGCGCGCCACCATGGCGTTCGACGAGGGCCAGTACCGTATTTCCAGGCTGGACCAGGTCAACTCGTGACGTCGGTGCTGGACACGGCCCCCGCCGCACAGGACGCGCCCGCCGAGGAGTCCCCGGCGTCGTGGCCCGCCCGCGCGGGGGCGTTCGCGGTCGACACACTGCCCGCGGCCGGGGTGATCGCGACGGCGGTCCTGCTGGCGCTGACCTCGCCGGCCGACAGTGGGGCCCGCTGGGTGTTCACCGCGGTGGCTGCGGTGGTGTTCTTCCTGATGGCGGCCAACCGGCTGGTGGCCCCCGTCGCGACCGGCTGGACGCTGGGCCGGGCACTGTTCGGCATCGCGGTGCGCGACGCCGACGGCAACGCACCCGGGGTGCTGCGGCTGACCGCCCGCGAGCTCGGCCACCTGCTGGACACGCTGGCGTTGGGCGTGGGCTGGCTGTGGCCGCTGTGGGACCGGCGCCGCCGCACGTTCGCCGACCTGCTGGCCGGGACGCGGGTGTACCGCGTGCCGCCGCCGCAGCGCGACATGCGCCGGCTGGTCGCCCAGGTGCTGATCGGGGCCGCGGTGGTGTCGGTGGCCGTGGTGGGCCTCGGATATGCGCTGGTGTTCCGGCCCGAACGCGCGGTGGACACCGCGCGCCAGCAGGTCGCCGCGGAGGGGCCGCGGATCGTCGAGCAGGTGCTGAGCTACGGCACCGACACCATGATCGACGACTTCGCCCGGGCACAGGCGCTCACCACCGACGGGTACCGGCCACAGCTGATCGCCCAGCAGCAGGCAGTGCAGGGCGGCGGCGCGAGCACCAACGAGTACTGGGCCGTCAACAGCGCGGTGCTCACCGATCCGCCCGTCACCGCAGACCGGGTCGCGATGCTGCTGGCGCTGCAGGGGCAACGCGGCACCACGGCGGAGGACATGAAGTTCATCACCGCGACGGTCCGGGTCGACTTCGAGAAGTCGGACGGCCAGTGGCGGGTGGCGAACCTGAGCGTGCTGAAGAAGCCGATGATGAACGTGGCGGGCCAATGAGTCCCGTCCGCAGGTTCACCGCCGCCGATCCCGTCGAGACCAGGGTGGGCCCGGACTACTTCCGGCCGACGCCTCGCCCCGCTGCGCGCTGGGGCCTGCCGCTGGTGTCGGCGCTGGTTGCGCTGGTGGTGGTGGCGGCCATCGCCGCGAGCGCGTTCATGCTCGTCGGGCAGCGCGACGACCGCAGGGAGGCGGTCGACGAGGCGTCGGCGCTGGGCTACACGAGCGAGTTCATGGTGATGTACACCAGCCTGGACCCGTTCGACGCCAACAGTTATGCCGACCGGGTGGCCGCCGAGGCCACCGGGGAGTTCGCCAAGAACTTCCAGGCCAGGCTGAACGAGATCCTGGTCCAGGTGGCGCGTTCCGAACCCAGCACCGGGGAGGTGCTCGCGGCGGGGGTGCAGCGGTGGAACGACGACGGCAGCGCCGACGTGTTGGTCGCGACCAAGGTCACCTCGAGGACGCCGGACGGCAAGTCGACGATCGAGAGCGGAAGCCGTTGGGTTGCAACGGCGATCAAGGAAGGACAGCAGTGGAAGATCAGCAACCTGGTACAGGTGATCTGACCACCGACGAGCCGGTCGCGCGGTCCCGCAGGCGGTTCTTCCGTCGTACGCCGAAGGCCGCCGCCGAGCCCGCACCTGCAGTCGCCGAGCCCGCGCCCGCAGTCACCGAGCCGGCGCCGAAGGTGCCGGTCGGCAAGTCACGGCGCGCAGCACCGAAACCCGCCGAGGAGACGCCGGACGCCGAGGAGACGCCGGACGTCGCGGAGGCACCGGAAGCGCAGCCCGAAGCCGTCACTCTGGTGCCGCACCGGCCCGCGGGCCGTCGAGCGGTGGTTGCGGTGGCGGCCGCGTCGGCGGTGTTCGTCGCCGCCAGCGGGTTCGCCGCGGCGATGGCCCAGCCCTACCTCGCCGAACGCGCCCTCTACGAGACGAAACTGACCATCGCGCGGACGGCGACCGACGCGATCACCACGCTGTGGACCTACAGCCCGGACGACATGGCCACGCTGGCCGACCGCGCCTCGGCCTACCTGAGCGGTGACTTCGGCGCCGAGTACCGCCGCTACATCGACGCGATCGTCGAGCCCAACAAGCAGGCTCAGGTCACCAACACCACCGAGGTGATGGGTGCGGCGGTGGAATCGGTGTCGCCGCCGACGATCCCGACCGAGGCGACCGCGCTGGTGTACACCAACTCGGTGGCCACCAGCCCGGTCACCAAGAACATCCCGTCGCTGCGGTACCTGTCCTACCGGCTGACGATGCAGCGCGAGGGCGACGACTGGCGGATCGTCCGGATGTCGACCATCACCTCGTTCGACCTCACCCCTCAGCTGTAACCCCTTCTGCGGCGCCACGTTCACCATGCCGTTCGTGAAGCGAAACCCGCACGCCCCCGACGGGTTCTTCGGATGTGAGGCCGCCGGGCTGCGGTGGCTCGCCCGGGCCGACGGCGGAGTGCCGTGCGCCCGCGTCCTCGACGTCGCGCAGGACGCGCTGACGCTGGAGCGGCTGACCACCACCGCGCCCACACACGCCGCGGCCCGCGAGTTCGGCACGCGACTGGCCCGGACCCATGATGCGGGCGCCGACGGATTCGGCGCACCGCCGCAGGGGTGGACCGGGCCGGGCTTCTTCGGCCCGCTGAACCACCCGCTGCCGATGGCCTACGGCCGCGACGCATCCTGGGGCGCGTTCTACGCCGATCGCCGGCTGGTGCCGATGACCGAGCGCGCCGACCTGGACCCGGCCACCGCCGCTGCCGTGTCTGCCGTTGTCGAGCGTTGCCGCGCAGGGGAATTCGATGATGACGACGAGCCGGCCCGGCTGCACGGCGACCTGTGGAGCGGCAACGTGCTGTGGACTGCCGGTGGGGTGGTGCTGATCGATCCGGCAGCGCACGGCGGGCACCGGGAGACCGACCTGGCGATGCTGGCGTTGTTCGGCTGTCCGCACCTCGACGAGGTGATCACCGGCTACCAGCAGCAGCGACCGCTGCGTGCGGGGTGGCAGGCCCGGGTCGGGCTGCATCAGCTCTACCCGCTACTGGCCCACGTGGTGCTGTTCGGGCCGGGCTATCTGGCGCAGGCACGGGCGGCCGCGCTGAGCGTCAGTTGAACGCCAGCCAGGCCGGCTGGGCGCGCTCGCGCGAGTCGCACAGCACGGCCATGGTGTCGCACGAGCCGCGGGGCGAGCCCGCACCGGCCCACATCCCGCCGGTGTCGCGGCGCAGCACGATCGCCGAGGACCCGCCGCCGTCGAGCAGCACCGCGGTGTCGCTGCCGAGCCCGCGGAACAGGTCCTGGATCTGGTCCGGGGTGTAATTGCCGCCCTGGAAGACGTACATCTCGTCGCGATCGCGGACGTAGGCCAGCGCGGTGCGCGCCGCGCTGGGTCCGGGGTCGTTGAGCTGGCCGGTGTCGCCCGGGGCCAGCAGCCCGATACCTGCGACGGCGACGAACCGGGTGCCCTTGTCGAGCAGGCCGGTGATCGCCGGGGTGGCGGCGTCGAAGTCGTCGTCGTGGCGCGGGGGGACGACGAACGGCGCCCCCTTGACCGGCAGGATCATCGTGGACAACGCCATCCAGTGCTCGTTGCCGCCGGAGAGGCCCTGTTTACCGGCATAGGCCAGCGTGCCGGTGACCGCGGCGTTGGTCCGGCCCAGGCCGCGGGTGTTGTCCACGTAGGCGCCCAGCGGCGAACTGCAGCCCGTGGTCTTCCACGAGCCGCCGCGCTGCCCGCGGACGTCGAAGAAGTTCGCGTTGATCGCGATGGTGGGCTGGCCGAGCGCGTACCAGGCCTCCAGCGGGGTGTAGATCTCGGACGCCTGCCACAGCCCTTCGCCGGTGCGGGCGCGCGGATCCCGTTCGCAGCGGGCCTGATAGCCGGTGTGGGAGTCGGCCAGCAGCCGCGGCGCCAGCCGCTGGGAGGCGCCCTTGATGATCATCAGCCGGCCGCCGTTGTTCATCTCGTACCAGTTGCCCGCCGCGTTGAGCATCGGTGCGGGGAAGCCGCTGCCGAAGTTGTAGACCAGGTAGGAGCCGCGGGTGTTGGCGATCGCGCCCGCGAGCAGCTCACGGGCGTCGGCCGCCGCAGCCGGGGGCGCCGTCGCGGCCGCCACCGTGGCACACATCGTCACCGCGAGCGCGTAACGCGCTGCGGTGAGAAATCGCCGCAAGTTTGCGGTGGGAGTCGGCACCGGCGGCTCCAATCGGGACGGGCGGGGACAGCCCACTGAGGATAATCCCACCAGAAACAGTGTCAACTTACGTCACAGTGGCATCACGGGTTGGTTCCGAGCTTATCGCTGCGGACTTTGCTGGGCCAGTGTCGGCGCTAGTCTCCGTGGATGATGCGGCCGGCGACCGGGTACCCGGACGAAATGCCAACTGTGACTCGTACCTTCACCGTCACTGCGCCGCCGTGGGTGGTCGTCGACTACCTCAAGGACTTCGGGCACGCGGAGCAGTGGGATCCCGGCACCCGGAGTTGCCAGCGCATCGACACCGGTCCCGTCATCGAGGGGGCGTTCTGGCACAACGTGACCAAGATGCTCGGGGTCACCGCGGAGCTGACGTACAAGCTCGAAGAGCTCACCGACCGCAGGGTGGTGTTCGTCGGGGAGAACCAGTCCGCCAGGACCGTGGATGCGATCACCGTCGACCGCGGCGGTGACGGCTCGGTCGTCACATTCCAGGCCGACATCGAGATGCACGGCTCGGCAAAGCTTCTCGGGCCGCTGGTGAAGATCGCCTTCGAGAAAAGGGTCGGTGGCAGCGAGAAGCAACTGGCCACGGTGCTCAACCGGCTGGCCCGGACGCCGGGTTAGGGCGGCGCCAGCCGGTAGATCGCGTCGGCCGCGTCGTCGGTGATGTACACCGCGCCGTCGGGCCCGACGACCGCGGCCACCGGCCTGCCCCAGCGGGATCCGTCGTCGCCCTGGAAGCCGCCGACCAGTGTCTGCTGGTCCCCGAGGCCGCCGTCCTGCCAGGGGTAGAACGACACCTCCGGGGCCCGGGGGGGCTGCCGGTTCCACGACCCGTGCACCCCGACCAGCGCGCCGCGGGCGTACGGCGCCGGAAGGCCACCGTCGACGAAGCTCAGGCCCAGCGGCGCCGAGTGGGCGCCCATGCTCTGCTCGACCGGCGGCAGCGACGCGCAGTCCATCTGTGCGCCATCGGGATTGGTCTGCACGTCGCGGATGAACGTCAGGTCGGCCGGGCCGCCGTCGGGGTTGCAGTACGGCCACCCGAGTTCACGCCCGGGCGTGAGTTTGGCGATCTGCTCGGGCGGGTGGTCGTCGACGTACTCCGGGATCACCTGGCCGTAGGACGGCCCCGGCTCCGGAAACGCGACGTTGTCCCGCCCGTTGTTGGCCGTCCACAGCGCGCCGTCGGGTGCGACCGCCAGTCCGGTGCCGTTGCGCACGCCGGTCGCGAACGGTTCGGCGGGACCACCCCCGGGCGGCACCCGCATCACCGTGGCCCTCGGCGGGTCGGCCGAGCGGTCCTGGGCCGAGATGTTGCCCGTCGAGCCGATGGAGAAGTAGATCGCGCCGTCGGGGCCGACCGCGACGCTCTTGAGCACGTGCGAGTAGGCGCCCCGGAGATCGGGACTGCGGTCGTCGGGCAGCCCGCCGGCGACGATCCTCGGTTCGACCGCGGCGCCTTCGGCATACCGGTAGGCGAGCACCTGGTCGCTCTCGGCGACATAGAGTGTCGCGCCGTCGAACGCCAGGCCGTGCGCCTCGTCGAGGTCGTCGAGCAGCACCGTTTCCTCGGGTGCCGCATCGGGCCGCGGCGTGAACCGCAGCACCTGGCCGGTGCTGGGCACCGAGACCAGCAGTTGGCCGTCCGGGGCCCACGCGGCCAGCCGCGGCCGGGCGGTCCGCGCCCACACCGACAGCGTCCAACCCTGCGGCACCAGGGCCTCCCGGGGCTGGTCGAACGGCGCGTCGGCCAGAGGTTCGTCGACCGCGACGGTCACCGGGACGAGTCCGGGACCGGGTGCGCTCTCGGTTGTGCTCGTCGGGGCCGGTGCCGCCGACGGCCCGGGTCCAGGTTCGGATGTGCATCCGGCGAGCAGTGCTGCGCCGGCCAGCAGGACTCCTATTCGCTTATGCCGCACCGAGTCCCGCATGCATCTCCCAGACGAGGATCTCCGCGGGCGCGGTGGCGGTCACCCGCTGGCCGCCCGATGCGGTGAAACGCACTGCGTCGCCTTCGCGCAGCGGTCCGGCGTCCTCCAGCGTTACCTCGCCCCGCGGGACGAACAGGTGCAGGTAGGGCGCCTCGGGCAGCTCGACGCTCTGGCCCGGTTCCAGGCGGGCGCCGTGCAGCGCCGCGTACCGGTTGCGGATGGTGATCGCCGCGGCGTCGCTGTGCGCGGGCATGCCCGAGGCGATGGTCACCATCCGGCCGCGAAGCAGTTCGTCGTCGATCTCCAGCTGCTGATACCCGGGGTCGACACCGGCTTCGTCGGGCACCACCCACATCTGGACGAAATGTACTGGCTCACTGTGGGTTTCCTGACCGGTCAGGGTCCAGGAGTCGTTCTTCTCCGAGTGCAGGATGCCGCGGCCGGCCGACATCCGCTGGGCCAGGCCGGGATAGATGACGCCGGAGTGACCGGTGGAGTCCTGATGCACCAGCGAACCCCGCAACACCCAGGTGACGATCTCCATGTCGCGGTGCGGGTGAGTGTCGAACCCCGTTCCCGGCTTCACGACGTCGTCGTTGTTGACCAGCAGAAGTCCGTGGTGGGTGTTGTCCGGTTCGTAGTGGCTGCCGAACGAGAACGAGTGCTTGGAGTCCAACCACTCGATCGTGGTCTTCGCGCGGTCGTCGGCGCGCCGGACGTCGACGGTGCTGCGGCTGTTGCCCATGTGTGGATCGCTCCTCGAAGAGTTCCTGTCAGCCTAGGTGGCTGTCCTGCTGGCGACAACATGCATGATGTGTCATGTATTCCGGGGCTAGGGTGGATCCATGGAGTGGCTCAGCGACGACCAGCAGCGGATCTGGCGCGACTACCTGGCCGTGGTCAGCAAGCTGCACACGGCGATGCACCGTCAGCTGCAGTCGGACTGCGAGTTGTCGCTGTCCGACTATGACGTGCTCGTCGCGCTGTCCGAGCGCGGGCCGTTGCGCATCCACGAGCTCGGGGACCTGATCGGCTGGGAGCAGAGCAGGCTGTCCCACCAGCTGCGCCGGATGCGCGGACGCGGCCTGGTGGAGCGCGAAGGTGACGACGACGACCGGCGAGGGGCCAGCGTCGCGCTGACCGACGCCGGGGTGGCGGCGCTGCAGACCGCCGCGCCGGGACACGTCGAGTTGGTGCGCTCGGTGGTCTTCGACGGGCTCACCGCGACCCAGCAGCGGGAGTTCGGTGCGGCGCTGACGGCGATCCTGGCCCGGTTGCGGGCCGCCCGGACGGCCGGCTAGAGCCTGGCGGGCAGGCCGAACTTCGCGAACAGCCGGACGTCCATGAACGCCGCCACGTGGGCGATGCCTGTCTCCCGCAGGTCCAGGACGTGCAGCTGAAACGCTTCGTGGGCACCGGTTTCCGGGTTGAGCATGTACAGCGCGGCCACCGGCTGACCGTTCGCGGTGGTGGTCAGGAAGCGCATGTCGCCGGGGTTCTCGGCCGGGCAGTGCACCTTCGACAGCGTGATGATGTCGGCCGGGCCCAGGTACCAGCCGTCGAAGGGCGGCATCTCCCAGATCGCGTCGGCGGTGAGCAGTTCCACCAACCGGTCCATGTCGTAGCGCTCGAACGCATCGATGTACCTGTTCAGCACCTCGGCCGCTTCCGGGGACTCGGGCGGCACCGGCCGGTCGTCGCGGGCGGGCTGGATCTCCTCGAGCTGGGCCCGTGCGCGCTGCAGCAGGCTGTTGACCGCGGCGGTGGACGTGCCGACCGCCGCGCCGACCTCGGCGGCTTTCCACTGCAGCACTTCCCGCAGTACCAGCACCGCGCGCTGCCGCGGCGGCAGGTGCTGCAGCGCCGCGACGAACGCCAGGCGGACGGCTTCGCGGGACTCGGCGATCACCGACGGGTCCGACGGGTCCTCGCGCGGCGCGTCGGGCAGCGGCTCCAGCCAGGTGATCTCGTGACGCTCGGTCAGCTCGCCGGTCGGGTCCGACGCCGGTTGGCCCAGACCGCTCGGCAACGGCCTGCGCTTGCTGCTGTCGAGTGCGGTCAGGCAGGTGTTGGTGGCGATGCGGTACAGCCAGGTGCGTACCGACGATTTGCCCTGGAAACCTTTGTAGGACTTCCAGGCGCGCAGATAGGTTTCCTGGACCAGGTCCTCCGCATCGTGGAGTGAGCCGGTCATCCGGTAGCAGTGGGCGAGCAGTTCCCGCCGGTAGCGCTGCGCGTCGGCGAGAAAGGCGTCGGCGGCGCCACCTTCGTCTAGGGCCGTGACGGTCACCCACAGCAGCTTACGCAGCGGCACCGACAAGTCCAGGGTCTGCACAAACGGGTACCGGGCGGTGTGCACAGCCGGGCGTGACCCGGCCCGATAGTCTCGCTGGCATGGCCGTGACCCACACCGAGCGCAGCTTCGACGGCATCGGCGGTGTCCGGATCGTGTACGACGTATGGGCCCCGAGTGGGCCGCCGCGCGGGGTGGTGGTGCTGGCCCACGGCTACGCCGAACACGCCCGGCGTTACGACCACGTCGCGGCCAGGTTCGGCGAAGCCGGCCTGATCACCTACGCACTGGATCACCGCGGGCACGGCCGCTCCGGCGGCAAGCGGGTCTATCTGCGCGACATGGCCGAGTACACCGGCGACTTCCACGCCCTGGTGCGGATCGCCGCCGCCGAGAACCCCGGCCTGAAGCTGGTGGTGCTCGGCCACAGCATGGGGGGCGGCATCGTGTTCACCTACGGTGTCGAGCATCCCGACGATTACGACGCGATGGTGCTGTCGGGCCCGGCCGTCGACGCGCACGCCTCGGTCCCGCCGGTGCGCGTGCTGCTGGCCAAGGTGCTGGGCAGGATCGCGCCGGGCCTGCCGGTGGAGAACCTGCCCGCCGACGCGGTGTCGCGCGACCCGCAGGTCGTGGCCGCCTACGAGGGTGACCCGCTGGTCCATCACGGCAAGCTCCCGGCCGGTGTCGGGCGGGCGCTGATCGGCGTCGGAGAGACGATGCCGCAGCGGGCCGCCGCGATCACCGCGCCGCTGCTGATCGTGCACGGGGACAACGACAAGCTGATTCCGGTGCAGGGCAGCCGCAAACTCGTCGACTGCATCGGGTCGACCGACGTGCACCTCAAGGAGTACCCGGGGCTCTACCACGAGGTGTTCAACGAACCCGAGAAAGACGTCGTGCTCGACGACGTCACCGCCTGGATCGAGTCGAAACTGTGAAAATCCTTACCGCCGTGATGCTTTCGGCTCTGCTGTGGGTCGCGGGCTGTTCGTCGGACGCGCCAGCCGTCGCCTGGACCGACGAGGAGGTGACGTTCGAGGCCGACGGGCTGACCCTGCACGGCACCTACCGTCACCGCGACGGCGGGGAACCCACCCCCGCGGCGCTGCTGATCTCCGAGAGCGGGGGCACCGACCGCAACGGGGACAACCAGGTGGCCGGCCCGATCGGCAACATGCGCCAGTTGGCGGAGCTGCTGTCCGACCGCGGGCTGGCCAGCCTGCGCTACGACAAGGTCGGCACCGGACGGACCGGCCTGGGCCCCTACAAGGACAGACCCGGCGACGTGGTCAGCGCCGTGTACACCGCAGGTGCCGACGCCGCGTTCCGGTTCCTTGCCGGGCGGCCGGCCACCGACCCCACCCGGGTCTCGGTGTACGCGCTGGGGGAGGGCACCATCCACGCGCTGGCGCTGGCCGGGGACACCGACCCGGCCACACCGGCGGTGCACTCGCTCGGGCTGCTGCAACCGCTGCCCGGGCGCTACCTCGACATCATCACCGGCCGGGTGGAGGCCGACGGGTCCCCCGAGACGGTGGCGACCTGGCAGGCCGCCGTCGAGGAGATCCGCAGCACGCGCACCGTCCCGGCCGACCTGCCCGACGGCCTGTCGGCGATCGTCAACCCTGGCAACGTGGCCGCCGTGGCCGAGGCGGACCGCATCGACCCGCTGACGCTGGCGGCCGCGGTACCCGCGGGCACCCCGGTACTGCTGACGTGTTCGGACTCGGACAACCAGGCCCCGTGTGACCGGATGGGCCCGCTGGTGGCCGCACTGGGGCACACCGAGCTGACCTTCGTCGAACTCGAGGGCGTCAGCCACGTGCTGCGCGACGACCCGACCGACAGCATCGCCAACTACGCCAAGCAGGACCCGTTGTCGGGTCAACTGGTCGCCGCGCTCGACGGGTTCGTCGACAAGTGAGCCGGGCTGTGGAGCAATTCCGGTGTGGGGATGAGGAATACTGCGGGCAGTGAAACGTCGTACCGAATCCCTACCGTCGCTGCCATGAGTACAGACGAGAAGATGCTGGCCCGCATCGCGGCACTGCTACGCCAGGCCGAGGGCACCGACAACCCGCACGAGGCCGACGCGTTCATGGCCGCCGCGCAGCGGCTGGCGACCGCGACGTCGATCGACCTCGCCGTCGCGCGCAGCCACACCGACGGGCGCACTGCGGCGCAGACGCCCGTACAGCGCACCATCACGATCGGGGAGCCCGGCGCCAGAGGGCTGCGCACCTATGTGCAGCTGTTCGTGGTGATCGCGGCGGCCAACGACGTCAAATGCGATGTCGCGTCGAACTCGACGTTCGTCTACGCCTACGGGTTCGGTGAGGACATCGACACCACTCACGCGCTCTACACCAGCCTGGTCATGCAGATGGTGCGTGCGTCGAAGGACTACATCGCCTCCGGCGCGCACAAGCCGACCCCGACGATCACCGCGCGGCTGAACTTCCAGCTGGCGTTCGGGGCCAGGGTCGGGCAGCGGCTCGCCGAGGCACGCGAGCAGGCTCAGCGTGAGGCGACCACCGGGCCCGACAGTGCGCCGGGGACCGCACTGGCGTTGCGCAACAAGGACATCGAGCTCAAGGACTACTACCGCGAGACCTCCAGAGCGCGCGGGACATGGCGGGCGGCCAGTGCCACCGCCGGTTACTCGTCGGCCGCCCGGCGCGCCGGTGACCGGGCCGGCCGACGGGCGCGGCTCGGCGGTGACACCGAGCTGGCGGGGG
>NZ_BCRS01000148.1 GCF_001552715.1 Mycolicibacterium vaccae NBRC 14118 = CIP 105934
TTCACAGAGATGGCCCCCGGCATTCGCCGGGGGCCATTTCGTTTCTCCCGAAAGGTGCGCTATTCCTCGGAGTGGTTCTGCGCCTCCCTGCTCACGTGCTTTCCGTCCCCGCCGTCGGCGGCGGTGTCGCGCAGCAGATCACGGATCTCGGTCAGCAGGGTCAGTTCGGTCTCGGTGGATTCCACCTTCTTGTCGCGTTCCTTGATCTTCTTGAACGGCAGCACGATCACGAAGTAGATGACCGCGGCCACGATGAGAAAGTTGATGGCCGCCGACAGCACTGCGTTCAGGTCGACGAACTGGTCGCCGCCCAACGGGATTCGCAGGATGCCGTACTCGGTGTCAGGGCCCGCGCCGATCCGATCGATGAGTGGTTGGATCACGTTCTCGGTGAATGCCGTCACCAGTCCGGTGAACGCGGCGCCGATGACGACCGCGACCGCGAGGTCGATGACATTTCCCCGCGCAATGAACTCCTTGAATCCCTTCAACATGAAGGTCACACCCCTTTCGCTCTCGTTTTGTGAGCCCCTCACCGGAATTTACGCCCCCACCGTCCGCACGGGGCGGACCTGGGAAAATGCCCAAGAAGGGGCCGTCGGGCAGCCCGGTGGGCTGCCGTATGGCGAATTATGTTGGCGCAGAGTCGAATTCGTCGCCGGCCAGACGCCGTCGGGGCGGCGGGAGCATGCCGGCCCACCGGCGGCTGTGAACGCCGCGAGAACCCCCGGGAAACCCGCGCGGACCTGCGACGATCGGCCGAAAATTTCCCCTTCTACTCGGGGCGCGAACGGGCGTTCCGACTGCTACGCTGTGCAAGCCTGAACAACGCCACGAGGACACTCGATGTCCTTCATACCTAAAGAGGAATGCTGATGGCCAAGCACGCCAAAGCGGCTACCCGCAGTTCGAAGAAGCTGGGTGTTCTGAGCCTGGGCTCGTTCGCCGTGGCCACAGCCTTCGCCGGACTTGGCGCCGGGACGGCCGGCGCCGACGTCAACGAGGTGGGCCCGGGCCCGACGGTCTCCAGCCGACAGGCCAGCGAGTTCGCGGTCGTCCGCATCAACGACTTCGGCGTCGCTCGCGGCATCTCCGAGTCGCGGGTCGCCGACGCCGGCACGATCAACGCGTTCGGCGAGGTGCGCGACACGACCAAGGCAGTCGTGGGCTCCACCGCCTCCGCGTTCGAGGGTGCCTACCCCGTCGGTCCCGGTATCGGCGACTGGTGATCTGACCCGACCTGTAATTGCCGCCCCCGGACCGCGTCCGGGGGCGGCAATTGTCGTTTCAGCGCAGGGTCGGTTTCAGTGCAGGGTCAACGTCACCGCAGAGACCAGGGCCGCCCCGGCGACGGACTTCGCCGCCGCGGCGGGCAGCGCGACGAGCACGACCCGGCCCGAACCGCGCGCCCCGATGCCGCTGTCCTTCGCCGAGATCAGCACCACCACCGCGTCGGTCGCGATCACCCGAGGTTCGGCGGCCTCGTCGGCCGGCGCGGCCACCACATCGACGACGTCCCCGGTCCGGACGAGATCGGTCAACGCCGCATCGGCCAGCGGGATCGGCACGATCCGCGCGTCGGGCCCGGCGGCGGACTCGGCCAGTCGCGGGCCGAGCAGTCGCACATCGGTGAGGATCTCGCCGCGGCGGGCCGGGCCGGCGAGTGTCGTACCGATCACCGCGTCGACCGCCGTGTGCGCGCCCTCGGGGACCGAGGACACCGCGCGGCGGTCGATCCGCAGGTCGGCCGCGGTGATCGCGGTGCCTGGGCTGAGGTCGTGTGCTGTCACCACCACGTCGGACATGTCCGCGCCGGGATCACCCCGCCACGCGGCCGCAGCCGCCAACAGCACCAGCGCGCCGGCGAGCACTCTTCTGGCAGCCGGGGTGCGCGTCCAGTCGGGGCGCAGCGCACGGCTCAGCCGGTCGAGTGCCGACCGGTCCAGCGGATGTCCCATGGATCGACGCTAACGAGCGCCGACGGTGTGCGGCAGCAGTGATCGCTGCCGCTGTGGATAACCCGCGGCGCGTCAGCTGGACGCGGTGGCCGCCTGGGTGGACGAGCTGCTCGACGAAGAACTGCTGGACGAGGACGACGTGTCCGACGACGAAGACTTCTCCGACGAGGAGGACTTCTCCGACGACGACTTCTCCGACGACGATGCACCGTTCGCGGAACTGCCGCCACCGGAACTCTTGCCGGCCTCCCGGCTGTCGGTGCGGTAGAAGCCGCTGCCCTTGAAGACCACGCCGACCTTGCCGAAGATCTTGCGCAACCGGCCGTGGCACTGCGGGCATTCAGTCAGCGAATCGTCGGTGAACGCCTGCACCACGTCGAACTTGTTGTGGCAATCGGTGCACGCATAAGAATAGGTGGGCACTCAAACCTCCGAGATGGTCAAACTTCTTAGCACTCTACAAGTTCAAGTGCTAGAACCGCCACCTGGCCCGCGGCATTCCGCGGGACCGCCCCGGCCCAGCGCCAGCAACCCCTGCTGGGGTGTCAGCGCGTGGGTCATCCGCACGTCGTGCGGCTCGCTGGGCAGGTGGTCGACGAGTTCGTCGTCGCGCACCACCGCCACCAACATCGTCCGGGCCGCGGCCAGTGACAGGGTCCGGTCGTAATAGCCGGCGCCGCGCCCCAGCCGTGCGCCGTCTCGGTCGACCGCCAGGGCGGGGACGAGCACCGTGGCCGCATCGCGTACCTGCTCGGCGGGTAGCCAGGGCGGCGGTGGTTCGCGGAGCCCGAACGGTGCCGCGACCAGAGCGCCGGGTACGTGCCGGCCCCACTGCAGCGGGCGGGGAGTGCCGTTCTCGTCCTCGCGCGCCACCGGAAGTAGCACGGTGCAGCCCCGTCGGGCCAGATCGTCGACCATGGCGACCGATCCCGGCTCCGTACCAACCGGGATGTACGCGCACACCACCGCTCCGGGCGACGCCAACGCGTCCAGATGGCGGGCCAGCAGCGCCGCCTCCCGATCATGAATTTGCTGAGTCAATGACCGACGGGCGCTGAGGATTTCGGCGCGCAGGTGTGATTTGGTGACCGGCACCGACTAGTCCTCTTGACGACGGGGTAAGGAAAGAACTACCGACTCAGAGAGGTTAGTGTGTGAACGATGAAACGGCCTGAAGTTGCCATTCCGCGCACTGCGATCGTCCCCGCAGCGGGGTTGGGAACGCGTTTTCTCCCCGCCACCAAGACGGTGCCCAAGGAGTTGCTGCCGGTCGTCGACACGCCCGGGATCGAACTGGTTGCGGCCGAGGCCGCCGAAGCCGGCGCCGAGCGACTGGTGATCATCACCTCCGAGGGCAAGGACGGCGTCGTCGCGCATTTCGTCGAGGACCTGGTGCTGGAGGGCACGCTGGAGGCCCGCGGCAAGAACGCCATGCTGGAGAAGGTGCGACGCGCGCCCGCGCTGATCAAGGTGGAGTCGGTGGTCCAGGCCGAGCCGCTCGGTCTCGGTCACGCCATCGGCTGCGTCGAGGCCAGCCTGTCGCCTGACGAGGACGCGGTCGCGGTACTGCTGCCCGACGACCTGGTGCTGCCCACCGGTGTGTTGGAGATCATGTCGAAGGTGCGTGCCAAGCGCGGCGGCACGGTGCTCTGCGCGATCGAGGTGGACCGCGAGGACATCAGCGCCTACGGCGTGTTCGACGTCGAGGAACTCCCCGACGCCGCGAACCCGAACGTGCTCAAGGTCAAGGGCATGGTCGAGAAGCCCAAGGCTGAGGATGCGCCGTCGCTGTTCGCCGCGGCCGGCCGCTACGTGCTGGACCGGGCGATCTTCGACGCGCTGCGACGCATCCCGCGCGGCGCCGGGGGAGAGCTGCAACTCACCGACGCGATCGCGCTGCTGATCGAGGAGGGCCATCCCGTCCACGTCGTCGTCCACCGCGGATCTCGACACGACCTGGGAAATCCCGGGGGCTACCTGAAGGCTGCGGTTGACTTTGCGTTGGAGCGGGACGACTACGGGCCGGAATTGCGCCGGTGGTTGGTCGAGCGGCTGGGTCTCGCTCCGACGACGTCCGAGCCGTAGCGGCTGCACTCTCGAGCGCATCCGCGGGCCGATCGGTCGACGTCAGCCCGTGCAACGTGAGAAAGGCGTGCCGTGCGTTCGGTGGAGGAGCAACAAGCCCGGGTAGCTGCTGCGGCGGTGGCGCCGCGGCCGGTGCGCGTCGCGATCGCCGAAGCCCAGGGGCTGATGTGCGCCGAGGAGGTGGTCACCGAGCGTCCGCTGCCCGGGTTCGACCAGGCCGCGATCGACGGCTATGCGGTGCGCAGTGTCGACGTCCTCGGCATCGGCGGGTCAGTCGACCCCGACGACGCTGACGCCGACCGTGACGAGGGCCGGCCGCGGGAGATCAGTTTGCCGGTGATGGGCCTGATCGAGGCCGGTGCCCGTACGCCGAGCCGGTTGCAGCCCCGGCAGGCGGCCCGGGTGCAGACCGGCGCCCCGATGCCGACCCTCGCAGATGCGGTGCTGCCGCTGCGGTGGACCGACGGCGGCGACTCGCGGGTCCGGGTGCTGCGCGGGGTGCGTTCGGGTGCGTACGTGCGTCGCACCGGCGACGACGTGCAACCCGGTGACGTGGCGGTGCGCGCCGGTGCGATCATCGGCCCCGCCCAGGTGGGTTTGCTCGCCGCGGTCGGGCGCGAGCGGGTGCTGGTGCATCCGCGGCCACGGCTGTCGGTGCTGTCGGTCGGCGGTGAACTGGTCGACATCTCGCGCACGCCGGGCAACGGGCAGGTCTACGACGTGAATTCCTACGCGCTGGCCGCCGCAGGCCGGGACGCCGGCGCCGAGGTCAACCGGGTCGGCATCGTCCCCACCGATCCCAAGAAGCTGCGCGAAGTGGTGGAGGGGCAGCTAAGCCGCTCCGAGGCGGTGGTGATCGCCGGAGCCGTCGGCGGGGCCGCCGCGGAAGGGGTGCGGGCGGTGCTGGCCGAGCTCGGCGAGATGGAGGTCACCCGGATCGCGATGCACCCGGGGTCCGTGCAGGGGTTCGGTCAGCTCGGGCCCGACGGTGTCCCGGTCTTCCTGCTGCCCGCCAACCCGGTCAGCGCGCTGGTCGTGTTCGAGGTGATGGTGCGTCCGCTGATCCGGCTCTCGCTGGGCAAGCGACAGGCGACGCGGCGCATCGTGCCGGCCCGCGCGCTGTCGCCGATCGAGTCGGTCGCCGGCCGCAAGGGCTTCCTGCGCGGGCAGCTGATGCGCGATCAGGACACCGGCGAGTACCTGGTGCAGGCGCTCGGCGGGGCGCCCGGCGCGTCCTCGCACCTGCTCGCAACGCTTGCCGAGGCAAACTGTCTGGTCGTCGTTCCCACCGAGGCGGAGCAGATCCGCACTGGGGAGATCGTGGACGTCGCATTCCTGGCCCAACGCGGGTGAACGCGAGACCGCCGCGGTGATGAACCTGTTGAGTTCCAGCTCGCAACATCCGGGCTGGCCACTGTCGGCCGGTCCGCTCCGGGTGCCCGCCGGCGTGGTCAGGCTGCGTCCGGTGCGGCTGCGTGACGCCGCGCAGTGGAGCAGGATCCGGTTGGCCGACCGCGCGCACCTCGAACCGTGGGAGCCGACAGCCGAGCTGGATTGGGAAGTGCGACACGCTGTTTCGTCGTGGCCCTCGGTGTGCTCGGGCCTGCGCTCGGAGGCCCGCAAGGGTCGCATGCTGCCGTACGTGATCGAGCTGGATGGCCAGTTGGCCGGGCAGTTGACGATCGGGAACGTCACCCACGGCGCGCTGCGGTCGGCGTGGATCGGTTACTGGGTGGCCAGCGCGTCGATCGGTGGCGGGGTGGCCACCGCGGCGCTGGCGCTGGGGCTCGACCACTGCTTCGGGCCGGTCATGTTGCATCGCGTGGAGGCCACTGTGCGGCCGGAGAACGGGGCCAGCCGTGCAGTGCTGGCAAAGGCGGGCTTCCGGGAGGAAGGGCTGCTGAAGCGCTATCTCGACGTCGACGGCGGGTGGCGGGACCACCTGCTGGTGGCATTGACCGTCGAGGAGTTGAACGGGCCCGTTGCCGCCGCGCTGGTGCGCTCGGGCCGCGCGTCCTGGGCCTGAGGCCGGCACCTCGCCGACCCTTACAAACGGGCGCGCAAAGGCGTTATTGCCGCCCGCTTATTACGGCTCATTGTTACTGATGTGACACATGTGACTATTGGTGCTTGTATCCCGCGAATTACAGGTGTGTAATTGGCTCGGCGCGCCGCCCACGGATGCGCTGGTCACAGACCTAGCCTGATGGGGAAAGGAGCAGGCGACATGCCAAGCATCCCCCAATCTCTTCTTTGGATCTCGCTCGTTGTGCTTTGGCTCTTCGTGCTTGTTCCGATGTTGATCAGCAAGCGTGACGCGGTCCGCCGCACCAGCGACGTCGCGCTGGCCACCCGCGTGCTCAACAGCGGCGCCGGCGCACGGCTGCGCCGGCGCGGAGGACCCGCGGCGGGGCACCGCAGCGACCCCGACTGGCGACCGTCCGAAGAGTCCGCGGACCTCGAGGGTGCCGCCCCCACCACCACGATGGTGCGGGTCGCGGCCGACGTCGAGGACGCCGCGGAGCCGGACTACCTCGACGTGGACGTCGTCGAGGATTCCGGCGCGCTGCCCGCGGGCGAAGCCGAGCCGGTGACCGCCGAAGCCGACGCTGAAGCCGAGCTCGAGGAAGTCACCGCGGACTACGACGACCCCGGTGCGGACGAGGACGTGGCCGAGGCTCCGGCCCCGCCGTCTGCCGAGGACGACGAACGCGACCCGCGCGACCCTTCAGCGGACACCGGCGTCTACTCGGTGGCCGACGACGAGTACGAGTACGACGAGGACGAGTACGACGAGGACGAGTACGACGAGGAAGCGGCCGAGCCCGAGGCGGCGACCGAGGACGACCGCCGGATGGCGGACTCGATCAGCGAGGCACGGCGCAGGCGCCGCGAGTCGACGACCGCGGCCGCGGTCTCGGCCCGCAAGTACCGGTTCCGCGCCCGCACCATCGCCGTGATGGCGGTGCTGCTACTGACCAGCGCCGTCGCGGCGTACACGTGGTCGCCGTCGATGTGGTGGGCCTGCGGGGCCGTCGGCACGGTCACCGCGCTCTACCTGGCCTACCTGCGGCGCCAGACCCGTATCGAGGAGCAGTTGCGCCGTCGTCGCGCCCAGCGGATGGCCAGGTCGCGCCTGGGCGTCGAGAACACCAGCGACCCGGAGTTCGACCTCACCCCGTCACGCCTGCGCAGGCCCGGTGCCGCCGTGCTGGAGATCGACGACGAGGACCCCGAGTTCGAGCACCTGGAGTACGTGCCGTTCTCGCGTCACTACGATCTTCCGCGGGCTGCGGGGCAGTAACGACCTCGCGATTTCGGCCGGTGACCGGTGGCTGATAACCTGTACCGGCACCAGGGGCTATAGCGCAGTTGGTAGCGCGTCTCGTTCGCATCGAGAAGGTCAGGGGTTCGATTCCCCTTAGCTCCACAGAGTTCGGCGGTCAGGGTCCACTTCGGTGGACCCTGTTCCTTTTTCCGGCGGTGGTGATCGCCGCGGCAACCCGGGCTGAACCGGCTGCGGCAGACCGCCTGGACCCGGGGCGAGGCGCGTTCCTTGTGCGGCGACCGCCCAGCCCGATGCTGCTGTCTCAACATCGGTGGTTACCCCAAGCGACCGCCTCACGGAGGACCGAGCGCAACCAGCCGCTTTATGGTCCTCCGCTCCGGCAGGCTTACCCGGGGCCGCCGCCGACAAACCCGTCAGAACGGGCTGCTGTTGGATTGCGACTGGGCATCGTCGGGCCGCGGCCCGAATCTGCGGATGTAGTCCTCGTGGATGTGGGCGTCCTTCTTGCGCTTGATCACGTCGACCAGATTCGGGTCCAGCCCGTGCGTGGCCAACCGGTGCCTGCGCCACACCTTGTTCAGCGCCAACGCCATCAGCAGGGCCCAGATGTAGATCGGCACCGTCATCTCGATGCGCATGTAGACCGACGCGGGCAGCAGCCACAGCGGCGCGAGAACGAACAGCGGGGGGATGGCGTAGCGGATCATGTGCCTGCGGACGGCGCCCTGGCCGGCCAGGTCCTCGGCGACCCACCGGTCCATCGACTTCGGCAGTCTTCGCCCGTAGCAGTACGTGAGGTACTGCCACATCGTCGGTTTCTCGGTTCCTTGCGGTTCGTCGACGGTCATCGGCGGCCTCCTTTGCGTTGCGGGTTCAAGACTGCAGCGCGCCGGCGGCCAGCGCAGCCGAGTTGATGCGGGTCAGGACTTCGTGCAGGTGCTCGAGTTCGGTCAGGTCCACGCCCAGTTGTGCCACCACGGTCGGCGGGATGTCCAGCGCCCGCTCGCGCAGCGCGACGCCGGCCTCGGTGAGCCGGATGTCGGTGGAGCGCTCGTCGGCGGCGTTGCGGGCCCGGGTGATCAGTCCGATCGCCTCCAGCCGTTTGAGCATCGGGGACAGCGTGGCCGAGTCCATCTGCAGGGCGGTGGCGATCTGCTTGACCGACAGCGGTGACGACGGTCCGGGGGACTTCTTCTGGTGATCCCACAGTGACAGCATCACCAGATACTGCGGGTGCGTCAGCCCCAGCGGTTCGAGCAGCGGCCGGTAGACCGCCAGCACCGCCCGGTTGGTGACCGCCAGCGCGAAACAGACCTGCCGCTCCAGGGCCAGCGGGTCGAGCTCCTGGGCGGCGGGTGCGGACATAGCTACATAGTGGCCTAATAATTAGTGCACTAGCAATATCGCGTGGGTCACGTCGGACCGATCGTCACCCCGGCGTCGCGCTCCAACGGCTTGACCACCGACGTGAAGTCCGACCCGGGTCCCTCCTGCTCCTCGGTCTGCTCCCACACCCGTGCCACCGACTCCGCCAACGCGACCGGCGTTCCCACCGCGCGCGCCTCGTCCAGGTACAGCAGCACATCCTTGGTCATCAGTCCGGTGGCGAAGCCATAGTCGAAGGTACGGGGCAGTACGGCCCGCGGGAACTTGTCGCGGCTGGCGTGGGTGCCCCCCGAGCCGGCGTTGAGCACGTCGATCATCACCTGGGGGTCCAGGCCCGCCTTGACACCCATCACCACCACCTCCGCGGTGGCGGCCAGCGTCGTCGCGGCCATCAGGTTGTTGATCAGCTTCATCGTCTGCGCCGCGCCCGGATGCTCGGACACGAAGATCGCCCGCCCGATCACCGCGAAAAGCGGTTCCAGATAATCGAATTCGCGACGCGGTCCCGACACCATCACGGCCAGGGTGCCGGCTTCGGCGCCGTGCACCCCGCCGCTGACCGGGCTGTCCAGTGCGGCGATGCCGTTGGCGCCGAGCGTATCCCGATTGCGTTGTGCGGCCTGCTGTCCCACGGTCGACAGATCGACGAACCGGCGCACCGCCGTGCCCGCGGCCACCTCGGCGGCGACCTGGTTCGACACCTGCGGGGTCGGCAGGCTCGCCAGCACCGTCTCGGCGCGGTCGGCGACATCGCGCGCCGACGCGCCGGCCTCGGCGCCGAGGCTCACCGCCTGCGCGACCACCTCCGCGCGGGTGTCGAACACCACCAGCCGGTGTCCGGCCTCGACCAGTCGGCGCATGACGGGAAAGCCCATGTTCCCCAGGCCGACGAATCCGATGGCCGGTCCGATCGCGATGGTGCTCACCCTTCTTCGAGTTCGGCGAACGCGGCCTTGGCCACCCGGAAGCTGTCGACGGCGGCGGGGATGCCCGCGTACACACCGACCTGCAGGAAGATCTCCCGGATCTCGTCGGGCGTGACACCGTTGCTCAGCGCACCCCTGATGTGGGTGGCCAGTTCCTGCGGCCGGTTGAGCGCCGCGAGCATCGCCAGGTTCAGCATGCTGCGTGTCTTGAGCGACAGCCCTTCGCGTCCCCAGACCGCACCCCAGCAGTACTCGGTGACCAGATCCTGCAGCGGCTGGGAGAATTCGTCGGCGTTGGCCGCCGCGCGCTGCACGTACTCCTTGCCGAGCACCGCGGTGCGGATCTCCCGGCCCTTCTCGTAGGTATCGCGATCCATCGTTGGCTCCGTTCCGGCCGGTCAGGCGGGTGGCGGCGTGCCGATCAGCACGGCGCTGAGGCGGCAGCCGTCCGGCCCGGCCCGCCACGCGTGGTCCACGCCGGTGAGCACCACCAGATCGCCCGGCTGCAGCGGGTGCGCCCCGTCGTCGAGGACGAGGTCGACGCTGCCCGAGACCACCGTCTCCAAGTCCAGGGTGTCGGTGTGGTGCATCGGCGTCTCGGAGTCGGGCCCCAGGTCGACGACCATCCAGCGGACCAGTCCCGGCGCGATGCCCTGATCGATCAGCGGTGCGCTGCCCGCGGGCCGCGACGGCGGCGGGCTCGCCGACGTCGCGAACGGAATGCCCATCGCGAAACCCGGCGCCAACTGGTCCAGCGTCAACGGG
Source organism: Mycolicibacterium vaccae NBRC 14118 = CIP 105934 (assembly GCF_001552715.1). Lineage (GTDB taxonomy): Bacteria > Actinomycetota > Actinomycetes > Mycobacteriales > Mycobacteriaceae > Mycobacterium > Mycobacterium vaccae. The sequence goes on from NZ_BCRS01000148.1 coordinate 10,410, forward strand.
TCGTCGCTGACGACGCAGGACCGGCCCTCGGCATCGACTCCGGTGATCAACGTACGCACATTTCCTCGCTTCCTGAGAACCTCACGATGGCCCTGCTGAGGACCAGACGCCGTGATGGTGACATTGGTTGCCGCCGTTGCGTTTTGCGCGGTACATCGCCGCGTCCGCGGCGGTGAGGAGGTTGTCGACGAGGTCGTCACGGGCGTCGGCGGGCAGGTCGCTCAGCGCGGCGACGGCGGTGCCCGCGCTCGCGGTGACGACGGCCGGCGAACGCAGACCGGCGATGGCGTCGCAGACCTGCTGACAGGAGGTCACAGCGTCAGCCGAGGGCACCACGTCGGCGATCAGGAACTCCTCGCCGCCGCTGCGGGCGATCACCGCCGTTGGTGTGGCGGCGGCCCGTAGCGCGTCGGCCACCGCCACCAGCATCTGGTCTCCCACCAGGTGCCCGTGCGCGTCGTTGACACCTTTGAAGTCGTCGAGGTCGAGAAGCGCCACCAGCAGATAACCGTCGCCGCGCCCGGTGTCGAACATGTTCAGCGTGAGTCTGCGGAACGCGCGCCGGTTCAGCAGCCCGGTCAACGGGTCGAGGTCGGCGTCGACCAGGTCACCGCGCAACGCCCGCAGCAGCGTGTGGATCGCGACGGGCATCGCGATATTGGCTTGCACCACAAGGAAGAAATCGACGGCGGCCAACGCGGTCCGCCCGTCGCCGGCCAGCATCACGGCGCGACTGAACGCCACTGCGGCGGCGAACACCACGATGCCCAACACCATCCGCGTCGAATGGAAGAACGCCGCATAGGCCCCGATGGTCGCGAACGCGATGCAGCCGAGCAGCCCTGCCAGCGGGTCCGGATAACCCACACAGGCCAACGCGATCGACAGCGCGGTCACCATGGTGAACGCGCTCGACTGTGTCCGGGTGGGCCACCGCCACAGCCACAGCAGGGTGCCGGCCACGCCACCGCCGACCGCGAGCAACAGCATCGCCCGTTCAGCCTGCCCCTGCGGTCCGCCCGCGCCGGTCAGCAGGACCAGCAGCGCCGCGGCCATCGACACCGCCGTGCCGGCCACCAGCAGGCGCACCGGGCGCGCCGCGCCACGGGCCGCGAGGAACCCGCTGAACCACTCGTAGTGGTCAGCACGCCGCTGGTCCCGTTGCATCACACACCATTTCGTCGCCGTTGACTTGTCGGTCATCCAACAGTGCACCCGGGTACCCCGGGTGCCGATCGGCCCGATCGCGATACAACTCACACCAGCGGTTTGCCGTGGTCCGGCCGTATCCTTGCCCGTTCTTCCCGCGCGCCCGTAGCCTCGTGTCTGTGTCCGGCCTGACCTCCGTGCGAGCCGATGACCTGGCCGCGCTGACCATCTTCGACGGTATCGGCGTGGAGGCGTTGGTGCCGCTGGCCGCTCAGCTGCGCCCACTGGCCGCCGCTGCCGGCCAGGTGCTGATGCAGCAGGGCGAAGAGGCGGTGTCGTTCCTGCTGATCGAATCGGGCTGCGCCGAGGTCACGCACACCGGCGAGGACGGCCACCTGACGGTGGTGGACGTCGAGCCCGGGCTGATCGTCGGTGAGATCGCGCTGCTGCGGGACGTGCCGAGGACCGCGACGGTGGTGGCCACCGAACCGCTGACCGGCTGGGTCGGGGGCCGTGAGGCGTTCGCCACCATGCTCGAAGTGCCCGGGGTGATGAACCGGCTGGTGCGCACGGCGCGGCAGCGGATCGCCGCGTTCGTCACGCCCATCCCGGTCACGATGCGCGACGGCACGGTGCTCTATCTGCGTCCGGTGCTGCCCGGCGACGTCGAGCGCACCGCCGCCGGTCCCGTCGAGTTCTCCCGGGAGACGCTCTACCGGCGCTTCCAGTCGATGCGGGCGCCGACGAAGTCGTTGTTGGCCTACCTGTTCGAGGTCGACTACCAGGACCACTTCGTCTTCGTGCTGACCGAGGGTCCGGACGGGCCGGTGGTCGCCGACGTGCGGTTCGTCCGCGACGTGCACACCCCCGAGGAGGCCGAGATCGCGTTCATCGTCGGTGACGCCTACCAGGGCCGGGGTCTGGGCTCGTTCCTGATGAGCGCGATCTCGGTGGCCGCCGGTTACGACGGGGTGCAGCGGTTCACCGCCCGGGTCCTGGCCGACAACTACGCGATGCGCTCGATCCTCAACCGCTACGGCGCCACGTGGCACCGCGACGACCTCAACGTGGTGGTCACCGAGATCCCCGTGCCGAAGGCCGAGGACCTGCCGCTCGACGACGAACTCGTCGGCCAGATCCGCGCGGTGGCCCGGCAGGTGATCCGGGCCGCCGGATGACGCGTCCCCCGCTGTCGAAGGACACCACGGTCTGCATCTCGCTGGCCGGCCGGCCGAGCAACATCGGCACGACGTTCCACAACCACCTCTACGACGTGCTGGGTCTGGATTTCCTCTACAAAGCGTTCACCACCACCGACATCGCCGCGGCCATCGGCGGGGTGCGCGCGCTCGGCATCCGCGGCTGCTCGGTCTCCATGCCCTTCAAGCAGGACGTGCTCGCGCTGGTCGACGTCGTCGAGCCCTCGGCCCAAGCCATCGAATCGGTGAACACCATCGTCAACGACACGTCGGTGCCCGGCGGCCGGCTGACCGCAGCCAACACCGATTACCTTGCGGTGCGCCAACTCATCGCCCGGTACGCGCTCGACCCGGGCGACCCGGTCGTGATCCGGGGGAGCGGCGGCATGGCCAGGGCGGTGGGCGCGGCGTTCGTCGACGCCGGCTTCACCACCGGTGTCGTCGCCGCCCGCAACCGGTCGTCCGGCGAGGCGCTGGCCGGGCGTCTCGGCTACAGCTACACCGCCGACGTCGACTCGGTGACCGCGCCGATCCTGGTCAACGTCACCCCGATCGGGATGGCGGGCGGGCCCGAGGAGCACGAACTCGCCTTCGGGCAGGCGGCGATCGGCGCCGCCGACACCGTCTTCGACGTGGTGGCGCTGCCGTCGGAGACCCCGCTGATCGCCGCGGCCAGGGCCGCGGCGAAGCAGGTCATCACCGGCGCGCAGGTGATCGCGCTGCAGGCCGCCGAACAGTTCGAGCGCTACACCGGGGTGCGTCCGAGCCCCGAGCAGATCGCCGAGGCCTCACAGCTGTCGCGAGCCTGACGGGTCAGGGGACGATGGTGGTCTGGTCGTCGATGGCCGCGGTCGCCTCCATCAGCGGGTAGGCCTGGTCCTCGGTGCCGTCTGCGGTCAACTTGATCACGAAGAGGCCGTCCTGACCGGGAACCACGACGGTCTTCTGCGCCACCATGTGGTTGATGCCGTCCTTGGTGTAGAAGCCGCCGATCTGGGTGGCGTCGAACCCGCCGAGGTTGCTCGGCTCGCCCTTGTCGGCGCCCTGATAGCCGGGCAGGTTGCGCACCTCGTTCGGGGCGTACTCGATGACCTTGGCCGGGTCGGCGTCGCCGGTGAGCTTCGAGACGAACGCGACGATCGTCGGCGGGTTGGGCGCGGTCGGATCGGCGGTGTAGATGATGGCGTCGTAGGCGCCCTGCGGCGCGCGCGGACCGGCCGGCTCCCACCCGGTGGGCAGCGGCAGGTTGATCGTCGGTGCGCCCGGCTCCCCGCGCATCACCGGGGTCTCGGTGAGGCCGCTCTCCTCGATGTACTGCGCGAGCGTCTTGCCCGGGCCCGCTGCCGGCGTCGGGGACGGCGCCGCCGGGTCCTGAGTGCCGGACGCGGAGGTCTCCGAGGTGGCCGAGCCCGCGTCGTTCTTCGAATCCTCGCCCGAGTTGTCCGAACCGCAGGCGGCCAGTCCGATCCCGAGTGCGACGGCGGCGATCGCGGTGACGCCGGCCCGCATTGCGTTGGTCATGTCGTCTCCTGTTCGCCGGCCACTGTGTCGACACGGTCGGTGCGCGACGAAGGCCGGATCGCAGCGCAGCATATCGAGGGACGACGGGGGTTTTCAGGGACAAGGCTAGCCAATTTGCTGGGCGTACTTCTGGACGGTTTGCCCAAACCGTTCTTGTGGGGCCTGTGGCGCGCCAAGTTGCCTGTACCGTCCCGACTTACGCGGACCCGGCGATCGGTGGCGTCGTTCGCCCGTCCGGAGTCCTCATTTTTTCGCGCGTATCTGCGTGGCGCCGCAGGCCCGCCGCGCCC
>NZ_BCRS01000149.1 GCF_001552715.1 Mycolicibacterium vaccae NBRC 14118 = CIP 105934
ACGCCCTCGAACGGCTCGTGGGCCGGCCGGCCGAGGCTGCCCGGACCGCCATGATGTCGTTGCCGGGCGTCGGCGTCTGGACCGCGGCCGAGACGGCGCAGCGCGCGTTCGGAGACGCCGACGCGCTCTCGGTCGGCGACTATCACCTGGCCAAGGTGGTCGGCTGGACCCTGCTGGGGCATCCGATCGACGACCCGCAGATGGTCGAGCTGCTCGAACCACTGCGGCCGCACCGGCACCGGGTGGTGCGGTTGCTGGAGGTCAGCGGGCTGGCGTTCAAGCCGAGGTTCGGGCCACGGCTGTCGATTCCGCATCTCGCCGATCTGTGACCCCCGCGTCACCGGTGATTACCTGCCAACCCACCCGGGTACACGGGGCGGGACAGTCGATCGTGCGAAGGAGCAAGCAATGACTGCGTTCACCGTTCCCGGCCTCAGCGAGAAGCAGGGGGCCGAAGTCGCCGAGCTGCTGCAGAAGGCGCTCAGCAGGTACAACGACCTGCACCTCACACTCAAGCACGTGCACTGGAATGTGGTGGGGCCCAACTTCATCGGCGTCCACGAGATGATCGACCCGCAGGTGGAGCTGGTCCGCGGATACGCCGACGAGGCGGCCGAGCGGATCGCGGCACTGGGCACCGCCCCGTTGGGCACACCCGGGGCGATCATCAAGGACCGCACCTGGGACGACTACTCGGTCAACAGGGACACCGTGCAGGCCCACCTGGCGGCCCTCGACCTCGTCTACACCGGCGTCATCGAGGACACCCGCAAGAGCATCGAACGGGTCGGGGAGCTCGACCCGGTGTCTGAGGACATGCTGATCGGGCATGCCGCGGAACTGGAGAAGTTCCAGTGGTTCGTGCGTGCGCATCTGGAGAACTCGGGTGGGCAACTGGTCACCGAAGGCGCCAAGACCGAGAAGAGCGCCGCGTCGAAGGCCAAGAAGAACTCGTAGCGACCGCAGCTGCCGCCGGGAGCGTCCCGTCCCGCACGGACGGACGGCGCCCCGGCGGCACTGTGTGCTGCGGCGGCCGCGCTCAGCGGTAGGCGGTCAGCCGTGCCGTGATCGCGGTTCTGCCGTCGCGCCCCACCGCCCGGGCCTCGGCCACCGCGCTGCTGCGACCCGTATGGGTGGCGTCGGCCCGGTAGTGCGCGTCGCCGCCGCCGTGGAAAGGGCGCAGGAAGTTCACCCGCAACGACGCCGTCCGGAACCCGTCCTGCGCAGCGGCGCCGCCCCGGTCGTTGACGGCGGCGTTGGCGGCCAACTCCAGCCCCATCGACGACACCCCGCCGTGCACGGCGCCGACGCTGTTGTTCAGCACCGGATCGTCGTCCTGCACCAGAACTGTTGCCGCACCGCCTGATTCGCCGACGTGTACGGCCATCAACTGGTCGAGACGGGTGCCGGGCAACGTGCCTGCGGGTTGGTTCGGCCAGTCGACGAGGGAGTCTGGCGCCGTGATGTAGAACGAGCGGACGGTCGCGGTGGCGACCAACTCGGCGCCGACGCTCAGGTCACAGGTGCCCAGCGCCACCCGGCCCTTGCGGCCCAGCGGCCGGGACACCGCGACCACGTCGTGTCCGGGCGCGGCCGCGATCACCTCGATCGCCTCGGCGACGACCTCCAGGGACAGTTCGCTCGACACCGTCCACTCCCGCGAGCCCCGCCGGGCGTGGTTGATCAACCCGCCCACGTGGTCGACGAGCATCGCCAGCGGAGCGGTGGTCGGGGCGCCGGTCAGCGGGTTGACCAGGCCGGCGACCGGAATGGACGCCACGCAGCGGTCTGGGGACTCCTCGGCCGTCTGCACGCCGAAGCGACCGAGCGGGGTGTTCAGCGGATAGGGCATTTCAGCAGCTTGCCGACCACTTTCCCGCCGTGTACCCCCATGGGGTATCCGGCGAGCACGGCGGTCCTCGGCGCCGTCCGAGGCCCCGCACGAGAGACGTTGCCAGGCAGCCACTTCCGCGCGCTGTGTGTGCCGGGGCGACCGGACACCGGCGTCCGCGCCGGGTTTGCCGGCCGGAGGGCGCCCGGTCGTGGCAAAAGCAAAAGTTTCCTAAGAATCCGGAATCGATGCGTGCAAAGCCGCCAGCGCACATCGTCGCAGTACAGAAGCCTATTGATGGCGGATTCAGCAAATGACGGTCGGACCGGCGGCGGGAATGTGACCCAGCCCGCACTGCGGCGATCCGGCCTCGGCGCTCACGAAAATGGCCGCGCAGCAATGTTATTCACCTGTTACCTGTGAATCGGCTGATTTCCGCGCCGCGGGCGCCGGCGAACTTTGTTAGGTAGGGCTAAGTTGGCATGTCAGGGGCCCTTTGTCATATCGTTTTGAGCACTTGTGGCGCATGGGAAAAAGGGCCGTCGTTCAGTGCTGCACGAAGGCGCCCCCATCGCATAACCGGCTAACGCTCTCGTCCACGGTTGCCGTCCGTAACTCTCCGCCGAGAAGCGTGCTCATAGAGGTAGGTGGGAATGGCTCCCAGTCGTCAAGGGCTGTACAACCCGGCGTTCGAACACGATGCGTGTGGCGTGGCGATGGTGGCCGACATCCACGGTCGCCGCAGCCGCGACATCGTCGACAAGGCGATCACCGCGCTGCTGAACCTCGAGCACCGCGGGGCCCAGGGCGCCGAGCCCAACACCGGCGACGGCGCCGGCATCATGCTGCAGGTCCCGGACGAGTTCTTCCGCGCCGTCGTGGACTTCGAGCTTCCCGAACCTGGCCACTACGCGACGGGCATCGCGTTCCTGCCCCAGTCGTCCAAGGACGCCGCGACCGCGTGCGCCGCGGTCGAGAAGATCGCCGAGGCCGAGGGCCTGCAGGTGCTCGGGTGGCGCGACGTGCCCACCGACGACTCCTCACTGGGCGCGCTGGCCCGCGACGCGATGCCGACGTTCCGGCAGCTGTTCCTGGGCGGGGCCAGCGGGATGGACCTCGAACGCCGTGCCTTCGTGGTGCGCAAGCGGGCCGAACACGAGCTCGGCACCAAAGGGCCCGGCCAGGACGGACCGGGCAGGGAAACGGTGTACTTCCCAAGTCTTTCCGGCCAGACGTTCGTCTACAAGGGCATGCTGACCACGCCGCAGCTCAAGGCGTTCTACCTGGACCTGCAGGACGAGCGGCTGACCAGCGCGCTGGGCATCGTGCACTCGCGCTTCTCGACCAACACGTTCCCGTCATGGCCGTTGGCCCACCCGTTCCGGCGCGTCGCCCACAACGGCGAGATCAACACCGTCACGGGCAACGAGAACTGGATGCGGGCGCGCGAGGCGCTGATCCGGACCGACCTGTTCGGCGGCCAGGATCTGGACAAGGTCACCCCGATCTGCACCCCTGGCGCCTCCGACACCGCGCGCTTCGACGAGGTGCTCGAGCTGCTGCACCTGGGTGGGCGCAGCCTTCCGCACGCCGTGCTGATGATGATCCCCGAGGCCTGGGAGCGGGCCGAGTCGATGGATCCCGCCCGCAGAGCTTTCTACGAGTTCCACGACTCCCTGATGGAGCCGTGGGACGGCCCGGCCGCGGTCTGCTTCACCGACGGCACCGTGATCGGCGCCGTGCTGGACCGCAACGGCCTGCGCCCGTCGCGCATCTGGGTCACCGAGGACGGCCTGGTCGTGATGGCGTCGGAGGCCGGTGTGCTCGACCTCGACCCGTCCACCGTGGTCAAGAAGATGCGCCTGCAGCCGGGCCGGATGTTCCTCGTCGACACCGCGCAGGGCCGCATCGTCGAAGACGAGGAGATCAAGGCCGACCTCGCCGCCGAGCACCCGTACCAGGAATGGCTCGACGCGGGCCTGTTCCAGCTCGACGAGTTGCCGCAGGGCGACTACGTCCGGATGCCGCACCACCGCGTGGTGCTGCGTCAGCAGATCTTCGGCTACACCTACGAGGAACTCAACCTGCTGGTCGCGCCGATGGCGCGCACCGGAGCCGAGGCGCTGGGCTCGATGGGCACCGACACTCCGATCGCGGTGCTGTCGAAGCGGCCGCGGATGCTCTACGACTACTTCCAGCAGCTGTTCGCCCAGGTCACCAACCCGCCCCTGGACGCCATCCGTGAAGAGGTGGTCACCAGCCTGCAGGGTGCGATGGGTCCCGAGGGCGACCTGCTCAACCCCGGCCCGGAGTCGTGCCGCCAGATCGTGCTGCCGCAGCCGATCCTGCGCAACGCCGAGCTGTCCAAACTGATCTGTGTCGATCCCGACCACGAGATCCGCGGCCACAAGCACGGCATGCGCGCCGCGGTCATCCGCTGCCTGTACCCGGTCAACCGCGGTGGGCAGGGCCTCAAGGAAGCCCTCGACAATGTGCGGGCCAAGGTGTCGGCCGCGATCCGCGACGGGGCGCGGATCATCGTGCTGTCCGACCGCGAGTCCAACGAACAGCTGGCGCCGATCCCGTCGCTGCTGTCGGTCTCGGCCGTGCACCACCACCTGGTCCGCGAACGCACCCGCACCCAGGTCGGGCTCGTCGTCGAGGCCGGCGACGCCCGCGAGGTGCACCACATGGCCGCGCTGTGCGGCTTCGGCGCCGCCGCGATCAACCCCTACATGGCCTTCGAGTCGATCGAGGACATGGTCGACCGCGGCGTCATCACCGGCATCAGCAGCGACCAGGCGAAGGCCAACTACGTCAAGGCCGCGGGCAAGGGCGTGCTGAAGGTGATGTCCAAGATGGGCATCTCGACGCTGGCGTCCTACACCGGCGCGCAGCTGTTCCAGGCCATCGGAATCAGCCAGAAGGTGCTCGACGACTACTTCACCGGACTGTCCTGTCCGGTCGGCGGCATCGACCTCGACGACATCGCCGACGACGTCGCCGCCCGGCATGCCTTGGCATACCTGGACCGGCCCGACGAATGGGCCCACCGCGAGCTCGAGGTCGGCGGTGAGTACCAGTGGCGCCGCGAAGGGGAGTACCACCTCTTCAACCCCGACACCGTGTTCAAGCTGCAGCACTCGACCCGCACCGGGCAGTACTCGATCTTCAAGGAGTACACCAAGCTCGTCGACGACCAGAGCGAACGGATGGCGTCGCTGCGCGGACTGCTCAAGTTCCGCGCGGGCGAGCGGCCACCGGTGCCGCTGGAGGAGGTCGAATCGGCCGCCGAGATCGTCAAACGCTTCTCCACCGGCGCGATGAGCTACGGCTCGATCTCCGCCGAGGCCCATGAGACCCTCGCCATCGCGATGAACCGCCTTGGCGGGCGGTCGAACTCGGGTGAGGGCGGCGAGTCCGTCGACCGCTTCGACCGTGACGAGAACGGCGACTGGCGGCGCAGCGCGATCAAGCAGGTGGCGTCGGGACGGTTCGGCGTGACCAGCCACTACCTGTCCAACTGCACCGACATCCAGATCAAGATGGCCCAGGGCGCCAAGCCCGGTGAAGGCGGGCAGCTGCCCGGGCACAAGGTCTACCCGTGGGTGGCCGACGTGCGGCACTCGACGCCGGGGGTCGGCCTGATCTCGCCGCCGCCGCACCACGACATCTACTCGATCGAGGATCTCGCGCAGCTGATCCACGACCTGAAGAACGCCAACCCGCAGGCGCGGGTGCACGTGAAGCTGGTGTCGGAGAACGGCGTCGGCACGGTCGCGGCCGGTGTCTCCAAAGCCCACGCCGACGTGGTGCTGATCTCCGGCCACGACGGCGGCACCGGGGCTACCCCGCTGACGTCGATGAAGCACGCGGGCGCACCCTGGGAGCTCGGCCTGGCCGAGACTCAGCAGACGTTGCTGCTCAACGGACTTCGTGACCGCATCGTCGTGCAGGTCGACGGCCAGCTCAAGACCGGCCGCGACGTCGTGGTCGCGGCGCTGCTGGGCGCCGAAGAGTTCGGCTTCGCGACGGCGCCGCTGGTGGTGGCCGGCTGCATCATGATGCGGGTCTGCCACCTCGACACCTGCCCGGTGGGCGTGGCCACGCAGAACCCGCTGCTGCGCCAGCGCTTCAACGGCAAACCCGAGTTCGTCGAGAACTTCTTCCTCTTCATCGCCGAGGAAGTGCGGGAGTTGATGGCCCAGTTGGGTTTCCGCACCGTCAACGAGATGGTGGGTCAGGTCGGCGCACTGGACACCACGCAGGCCGCCAAGCACTGGAAGGCCCACAAGCTGGACCTGTCGCCCGTGCTGCATGAGCCGGAGTCGGCGTTCATGAACCAGGACCTGTACTGCAGCTCGCGGCAGGACCACGGCTTGGACAAGGCGCTCGACCAGCAGCTGATCGTGCAGTGCCGCGAGGCACTGGACCGCGGCACGCCGGTCAGGTTCGCCACGACGATCGCCAACGTCAACCGCACCGTCGGCACCATGCTCGGCCACGAGGTCACCAAGGCCTATGGCGGACAAGGGCTTCCGGACGGGACCATCGACATCACCTTCGAGGGTTCGGCGGGCAACAGCTTCGGCGCCTTCGTGCCCAAGGGCATCACGCTGCGGGTCTACGGTGACGCCAACGACTACGTCGGCAAGGGGCTGTCCGGCGGCCGGATCGTGGTGCGGCCGTCCGACGGCGCGCCCGCGGATTATCCGGCCGAGGACAACATCATCGCCGGCAACGTGGTGCTGTTCGGCGCCACCAGTGGCCAGTTGTTCCTGCGCGGCCAGGTGGGCGAGCGCTTCGCGGTCCGCAACTCGGGCGCCCATGCGGTGGTCGAGGGTGTCGGTGACCACGGTTGCGAATACATGACCGGTGGCCGGGTGGTCATCCTCGGTCCCACGGGCCGCAACTTCGCGGCCGGTATGTCGGGCGGTATCGCCTACGTCTACGACCCGCGAGGCGTGCTGGAGGACAATCTCAACGCCGAGATGGTCGCACTCGAGGACATGGGCGGTGTGGAGTCCGAGGACTCCACCTTCGTCCGCGACATGGTCCAGGCGCACGTGGATGCCACCGATTCGGCGGTGGGACAGCGGATCCTGGCCGATTGGCACAACGAGTTGGGCAAGTTCAGGAAGGTCATGCCGCGCGATTACAAGCGCGTGCTGCAGGCCATCGCGGACGCGGAAGAGGCTGGAGCGGACATGGACGGTATTGCCGAGGCGATCATGGCGGCCGCAAATGGCTGACCCGCGCGGATTCCTGAAGTTCACCCACCGCGAGACGCCGAAGCGCCGCCCGGTCGACCTGCGCCTGAAGGACTGGGACGAGGTCTACGAGGAGTTCTCCCAGGACACCCTCAAAGAGCAGGCCAGCCGCTGCATGGACTGCGGTATCCCGTTCTGCCACAACGGATGCCCGCTGGGCAACCTGATCCCGGAGTGGAACGACCTGGTGCGCACCAACCGGTGGCGCGATGCGATCGAGCGGCTGCACGCCACCAACAACTTCCCGGAGTTCACCGGAAGGCTGTGTCCGGCGCCGTGTGAGGGTTCGTGTGTGCTCGGCATCAACCAGGATCCGGTCACCATCAAGCAGGTCGAGGTCGAGATCATCGACAACGCCTTCCGCGAGGGATGGGTGGTCCCGTTGCCGCCCACCAAACTGACCGGCAAGACCGTCGCCGTCGTCGGCTCGGGTCCCGCGGGACTGGCTGCAGCCCAACAGCTCACGCGCGCCGGCCACAAGGTCACGGTGTTCGAGCGCGACGACCGCATCGGTGGTCTGCTGCGCTACGGCATCCCCGAGTTCAAGATGGAGAAGCGGCACATCGACCGGCGCCTGGACCAGATGCGCGCCGAGGGCACCGAGTTCCGCACCGGGGTGAACGTCGGCGTGGACATCACTGCGGCACAACTGCGCTCGGAGTTCGACGCGGTGGTGCTGGCCGGCGGTGCGACCGCGCGTCGTGACCTGCCGATCCCGGGACGCGAACTCGACGGCATCCATCAGGCGATGGAGTACCTGCCGTGGGCCAACCGGGTTCAGCTGGGCGATCCGGTCATCGACGCCGAGGGCCAGCCGCCGATCACGGCCAAGGGCAAGAAGGTCATCATCATCGGCGGCGGCGACACCGGGGCCGACTGCCTCGGTACCTCGCACCGGCAGGGCGCGGTGAGCGTGCACCAGTTCGAGATCATGCCGCGGCCGCCGGAGACGCGTGCGGATTCCACCCCGTGGCCGACCTATCCGCTGATGTACCGGGTCACGTCGGCGCACGAGGAGGGCGGCGAGCGCGTCTACTCGGTCAACACCGAGGAGTTCCTCGGCGAGAACGGCCGGGTGACGGGCCTGCGCGGCCACGAGGTCGTGATGAAGGACGGCAAGTTCGAGAAGGTCGACGGCAGCGACTTCGAGATGGAAGCCGACCTGGTGCTGCTGGCGATGGGTTTCACCGGACCGGAGCGCGAAGGTCTGCTGACCGACCTCCAGGTGGAGATGAGCGACCGCGGCAATGTCGGCCGCGACGACGCCTTCGCCACCTCGGTCCCCGGGGTGTACGTGGCCGGTGACATGGGGCGCGGCCAGTCGCTGATCGTGTGGGCGATCGCCGAGGGACGCGCAGCCGCCGCCGCGGTGGACCGCTATCTGATGGGCAACACCGCGCTGCCGGCGCCGATCAAGCCCACCGCGGTGCCGCAGCGATGAGCGCTTGCGCGAAGAGCCGATAGCACCGATGAGCGCTTGGCCGCGAATACCTCAGGCGGCCAGCTGACGCTGCAGTTCGTCCACGTCGTGCACGTTCGACATGTGTACGAACCGCCCGTCCCGAACTTCGTAGAGGGCGTACTCGGTGATCTCGAAGGAGCTGCCGGTCGGCGCGACGCCCAGCCACTCCTTCACCGGGGTGCCGGTATTGATCAGCCGCGCGGCCAGGCGGTTGCCCGTGATGAGCAATTCGGTCACCTGCCAGTGGAAGTCGGGCACGGCATCGATGATGGCCTCGAGGGACGCGACGACGGCGTCGCGGGTGCCAGGCTCGCCGTAGTGTGCGGTCTGATCATTGATGAACTCGTTCATGCGGTCGAATTCCCGGGCGTTGGCGGCCTCGACATAACGCCGGTAGAAGTCGCGCAGGTCGGTGTCGGACATGGTGGCCTTCCGTGTCGGGGATCGGGAGGTGCCGCGAAGTCAACCTCGCGGGGGTGGTGATCTGGGAAAGGTGGGATTACCCGGTGGGGCCAGGTGGACAGTGCCTGGCGGCCACTGCCTGCAACTTCTCGCGCTGAAGCCGGCCTTGGCCTGAGCTCCCATCAGCGTGGTCGCCGCGCATTTCCGTAATGGTCATTACTGAACGTTATCAGCCTCGGGAGCGGGGTCTGCGATGCCAAGATCGCCCAGATGTACGAGGTGACCAACGAGATCCAGCGGGTGGTGATTCGCGCTCGCTGCTGCGCTGACCCGGGTACCCGCCCTTGGGCGGTAGCTCTGTGCCGGCGAAGCCGGTAAACGTCATGGAATCGTTATCCGCACATTGCGATGCAGATTCGGTGATGGAGACGTCTCAGAACGGTCAAATATCGCCACTTAGGTCACTTCAGTCACACCAGAAACATCCGATCTTTGATCGGCGTGCCTCCGGCAGTTTGCCGGCGGTCAGGTATCTAATGACTCGGTAAGGGGGCTGGGGTAACGTGGCTTCCCGGTTCAGCTATTGCACACCGCAGGAGTAATCGCCATGTACCAAAACCCGATTACCCGGACCCGGGTGGGTCGAATCGCCTGGACATTGTTCCGACACCCTGTCAAGAGTCGCGAGTTCCCCGCCAAGGCGGAGCGCCTCATCACCGCCGACGAGCTCTCGCGCTACGGCGTGTAGCGAACCCCGCGAGCCGGCAGGGCTGGGCGCGTGGCGCCGCCTTGGTTGTTTGCTTGATCGTGATCGTTCCGTGACCGTCAGACGGTTTTGCTGTCGCGGAGACCTGACGTCCTGATCCGGTCGGCCAGCGGCTCCAGCACCGCGGCGTCATAGGGCGGCGGCAGATAGATGATCGCGAGGTCCAGGCCCTCGGCGCCGAGCGCAGCGACCTCGTCGAGCACCTTGCCGTAATCGTGGTCGGCGCCGAGCCGCACGTGTGCCGATAGCGAGATCTCGGCCGGGTCGCGGCCGATGTCGGCGCAGTGCGATGCCAGTACGTCGCGCTTGCGGGCGAACTCCTCCGGCGGGCCGCCGACGAAATTCCAGTGGTCGGCGTACTTCGCGGTGATCCGCAGGGTCCGCTTCTCCCCGCTGCCCCCGATGCAGATCGGCGGATGGGGCTGCTGCGGGCCCTTCGGCTCGTTACGTGCGTCCTTGAGTTGGTAGAACTTCCCGTCGAAGGTGGTGGACTCCTTCGAGAGCAGGCTCTGCAGCACCTGGCAGGCCTCCTCGAAGCGGTCGAAGCGGTCCTTGATCGAGCCGAGCTCGATGCCGTACGCGCCGGACTCCTCCTCGTTCCAGCCGGCGCCGATGCCGAGCTCCAGGCGACCGCCGGACACGATGTCGAGGGCGGCGGCCATGTTGGCAAGCACCGCGGGGTGGCGATAGTGGATACCGGTGACCAGGACCCCGACCCGCAACCGGGTGGTCGCCTGGGCGAGGGCGGTCAGCGTGATCCAGCCTTCCAGACACGGCCCGGTCGAGTCCGAGAAGATCGGATAGAAGTGGTCGAACGTCCAGCCGGACTCGAAGACATCGATGTCGTCCGCAGCCTTCCAGACCGTCAGCATGTCCGACCAGGTGGTGTTCTGCGGGGACGTCTTGAACGCGAATCTCACCCGTCCGACTGTAGGCCGATGAGTTCGGTGCCGCCCGACAGTCGGTACGGACATGATCGATATGACCGAGGCGTGTGGCCGCACCGCCGATCTTCTGAGTCAGGTGCGCGACGGCCAGTTGCGGGCCGCAACTCCGTGCCGCGACATGGATCTGGGTGCGCTGATCGCCCACATCGGGGGTCTGGCGCCGGCCTTCGGCGCCGCAGCGCGTAAGGACTTCGGACCGCTGACCGACACCCCGCCCCAGCTCGGCGACGGCCCGGAGGCCGACTGGCGGGAGGTGTACCCGTCCCGGCTCTCCGCACTGGCCGCCGCCTGGCGGGACCCGGCGGCCTGGCAGGGGATGTCACGGGCGGGCGGTGTCGACTTCCCGGCCGAGGTCGGCGGCATGATCGCGTTGTGCGAAGTGGTGGTGCACGGCTGGGACGTCGCCAGATCGGCGGGGCTCGCCTACGACGTCGGCGACCGGGAACTCGAAGCTCTGCTGCCGCACGTGTCGTCGTACGCCGAGGAGGCGCCGATCGAGGGTCTGTTCGCCGCACCGGTGCCGGTTGCCGAGGACGTGCCGGCGCTGGATCGGGTGATCGCGCTGACCGGTCGCGACCCCGGCTGGGGTGGTTGGGTCCGGTAGCCACGAGCGATGCAATTCCGTTCCGTCGTCGGGCAATTGGACGAGAGCCGCGGCGGTACGGACGACGGTGCCGTAGGACTGGGAGCGTTTCGGGGGTCCGGGCATGAATTTTCTGTGCTCGGTCGGGGCACACTGGACGGATGGACCCGGTCGCCGCGCTACGCCAGATCGCGTATTACAAGGACCGCGCGCGGGATGACCCGCGCCGGGTGATGGCCTACCGCAACGCCGCTGACGTCGTCGAAGCGCTCACCGACGCCCAGCGCGAGAAGCATGGTGCGGCCAACAGCTGGCAGTCGCTGCCCAAGGTGGGCCCCAAGACCGCGAAGGTCATCGCCCAGGCGTGGGCCGGTCGCGAACCCGACGTGCTGGTGGAACTGCGGGAGGCCGCACAGGACCTCGGCGGCGGCGACATCCGCGCCGCGCTGCGCGGGGATCTGCACGTGCATTCGAACTGGTCGGACGGATCCGCGCCGATCGAGGAGATGATGCTGGCCGCCCGCGACCTCGGCCACGAGTACTGTGCGCTCACCGACCACTCGCCGCGGCTGCGGGTGGCCAATGGTCTGTCCCCCGAGCGCCTGCGCGAACAGCTCGACGTCATCGACGAGATCCGCGAAATAGTCGCTCCCATGCGGATTCTCACCGGTATCGAGGTCGACATCCTCGAAGACGGTGCGCTGGATCAGGAACCCGAGCTGCTGGAGCGCCTCGACGTCGTCGTGGCCAGCGTCCACTCCAAGCTCGCCATGGACGCCGCCGCGATGACCCGACGCATGATCAAGGCCGTCACCAACCCCCACACCGACGTGCTCGGCCACTGCACCGGTCGGTTGGTCACCGGTGGTCGCGGAGTGCGGCCGGAGTCGAAGTTCGACGCCGAAGCGGTGTTCACCGCGTGCCGGGAGGCCGGCACCGCCGTCGAGATCAACTCGCGGCCGGAACGGCGGGACCCGCCCACCCGGCTGCTCACGCTGGCAATGGACGTCGGCTGCGTGTTCTCCATCGACACCGACTCGCACGCGCCGGGACAGTTGGAGTTCCTCGGCTACGGCGCTCAGCGCGCACTCGACGTCGGCCTGGAGGCCGAACGCATCGTCAACACCTGGCCCGTCGACGATCTGCTGGCCTGGACCCGCTCCGGCTAGCCGAACTCGGCTGCGAGCATGCGCGCCGCCGCCTGCCCGGTCGGTTGACCGTCGCCGCCGAGCACGGTCAGCCATACGTGATCGGCTCCCGCGGCGCGGAGCCGGTTCGCGTGGTCGAGGGCTTGCCGGGGGCTGCCCCAGGCGATCAGTGAGTCGACCAGGTGAGCGCTGACATCGGTGATGTCGGCGTGCGAAAAGCCCTGCCGCGCGAGCGATTTTCGGTACCCCGGCAGCGTGGTCAGGAACTCCAGGGGTCGGCGGGCGGTAGCCCGCGCGGTTTCCGGGTTCTCGTCCAGCACCACGTACAGGCCTACCGCCAGGGCCCGGTCCGGGCCGATGCTCGCACGGGCGTGGCCAGTCTGGTCGGCGGTGAACAGCATCGGCATCGCTCCCGCAAACCGACGTCGTGCCATCGCCAGCGCATGAGGCCCGAACGCGGCCAACAACCTTCGGCCTTGCGGCACGCAGTGCAGCGCATCGACATACCTGCCCAGCGATGCCAGTGCGTCCGGTCGGTGTGAGGAGCCCAGGCCGATCATCAACCGACCGGGTACGTCGGTCTCCGCGCGCTCGAACAATCGTGCCACTTCGGCGGGGCCGTACCTGTCGGGCGGGATGATCGCCGATCCGACGGAGACGGTGTTGGTCGCGGTCAGCAGGTCGGTCAGCCGGTCCAGGCGGTCCAGCTGGCCGCCGTTGATCCACAGCGTGCCGAACCCGAGGCCCTCCACGGTCAACGCCGTGTGCACGTGGCTGCCGTCATCCCGCACGTCGATGGCGAAGCCGAACTGCCCCAGACGATTCGATGCCATGCCAGGACCGTAGAACCTGAACCGAAGTTCAGGTCAAGGTGTTGTTTCAGTCGGGCAGCATCGGCATCTCCATGCCCGGGTCGCGACCCACGAGCACGCCTCGGGTCAAGGCGGCGTTGCCGTAGCGTCCGCGCACCTTGTCGATGGCGAGGTCGATGGTCAGCGAATCAGCCGGCTCGACAGCCGAACCGAACGGCAACTCCAACTGCTGCGCCCCGTCCCGGTCGATGTTGCCCACCGCGAACCCGACGAGTGTGAGCCCGCGCTCGGCGATCAACGGGCGTGCGCCGTCCACCAACAGCCGTGCGGCGCCCAGGATCGCGTCCGTCGACGCCGTGGCCGTCGGCATGGTGTGCGACCGGGTGGCCCGCCCGAAGTCGGCGAACCGCAACCGCAACACCACCGTGCGTCCGGACCGGCCCGCCTTACGCATCCGGCGGGTGATGCGGTCGACCAGATTCACCACCACCGCGTCGACCTCGGCCGCCGACATCGCGCTGCCCGCCCGGCCCAGCGCGCGCTGCGCGCCGACCGATCGTCTCCGCTGCCCGGTCACCACACGGCGACGGTCGATGTTGTGCGACAACGCGAACAACTGGCGTCCCATCGCGCCGCCCACCAGCGACCCCAGGGTGGCCTCGCTCAGCTCGGCGACATCGGCGACCGACTCGATGCCGTGCGCGCGCAGCTTGTCGGCGGTCTTGGCGCCGACGCCCCACAGCCGCCGTACCGGCAGAGGATGCAGGAACGCCAGCTCGCGGTCGGGCGGCACCAACAGCAGCCCGTCGGGCTTGGCCTCCTGGCTGGCCACCTTGGCCAGGAACTTGGTGCGCGCGATCCCGACGGTGATCGGCAACCCGACCTCGTCGCGCACCCGCTCGCGCAGCCGGGCCCCGATCTGCACCGGGGTGCCCGAGACCCGGCGCAGCCCGGACACGTCGAGGAAGGCCTCGTCGATGGAGAGCGGCTCGACGACCGGCGAGGTGTCGCGGAACACCGTGAACACGGCGTCGCTGGCCTGGGAGTACGCCGCCATCCGGGGTGGCACCACGATCGCGTGCGGACACAGCGCCAATGCCTGCCGGCCACCCATCGCGGTGCGCACGCCGTAGGCCTTCGCCTCGTAGCTGGCGGCCAACACGACACCGCCGCCGACCAGCACCGGCCGCCCGCGCAGGGACGGATCGTCCCGCTGCTCGACCGAGGCGTAGAACGAGTCGAGATCAGCGTGCAGGATGGCC
>NZ_BCRS01000150.1 GCF_001552715.1 Mycolicibacterium vaccae NBRC 14118 = CIP 105934
GGCCGGGCCCACGAGCGGACGCGGGTCGGCGCCGGCCGCGGCGCCCACCCGCCACGCCCAGTAGGCGAACCGGGGGCGCAACCGTTTTCCACCTGACTGCACCGCGGAGCGGCAGAGCCCGGCCACCTCGTCCAGTTGCTCGTCGACCGACTGCAGCGGCGCGACGACACTCTCCCTCACGACGGCATGGAGGTGGTCCTCCAGGGCCGACAGGAAACTCGTCTGATCAGTGTCGGGCACGACGTTGATCCTCGCGCCCCGGCCCGTCGCGCCGCGACGTGAACCGCCGACGTTGTAGATCCCTACAGTCGGGCACCCGGCGACTGTGCGTCGCAACCGCAGTTACCCGCTTGGCGCGCCCGCCGGCCCTGCGCATGTCCATACTTGCGTGTCTTCGGGGCAGCGAAAGGGACATCAGATGACGTCTAGTGAGCAAAAGAGCTCAGCGCCAAAGGAATTGAAACGCGAGTTTTCTCTGTGGTCGGCGTTCGCGTTCGCCTTCGCGTTCATCTCGCCGATCGTGGCGATGTACGGCATCTACGGTCTGTCCATCGCGACGGCCGGCCCGGGCTTCTGGTGGACCTTCGTCATCGTCGGCATCGGGCAGTTCTTCGTCGCGCTGGCGTTCGGTGAACTGGTGTCGCGCTGGCCCTTCGAAGGTTCGATCTACCAGTGGACCAAGCGCCTCGCCGGCGAGGTCGCCGGCTGGATGGCCGGCTGGGTCCACATGTGGGCGCTGGTGATCATCATGGCCACGGTCGCCTACGGTGGCGCAGGCTTTTTGGCCCAGCTGGTCGGGATCGAAGCACCGACCGCCGTGCAGCAGAGCATCATCGCGCTGCTGATCCTCCTGGCCGGCACCGGGGCCAACATCCTGGGGCGCGGATTCCTCAAGGCGCTCATGGGTGCCAGCATCGTCGCCGAGATCATCGCCTCGGTGGGGCTGAGCACCTACCTGCTGATCTTCCACCGCCACCACGGTTTCGACGCCATCTTCCACGGCATCGACCTGACCAGCGGATGGTCGATGGCGTACCTGACCGGGCCGTTCCTGGCCGCGCTCGCCTTCACCGGTTGGTCCATCCTCGGTTTCGAAAGTGCAGGCGCCATCGCCGAAGAGGTCAAGAATCCGCAGCGCAGTGTGCCCAGAGCGATGCTGTTCGCGGTGGCGTTCATCGCCATCGTGATCGCCTACGCCTCGCTGGCCGTGACGCTCGCTGTGCCCGACTTCGACCGGCTGACCTCGGGCGAGGAGGCCGACCCGGTCACCTACGTGTTGCGCAGCGCGCTGGGCGATTCCGCGGTGAAGCCGATCCTGTTCCTGTTCGTCATCGGGTTCCTGGCCAGCTTCCTGGCGCTGCAGGCCACCGCGTCGCGTGTCATCTGGTCCTTCGCCCGTGACCGGGTGCTGCCGGGTTCCCGGGTGCTGGCCAAGCTGTCCAAGGCCGAGGCCCAGCCCATCAACGCGATCCTGGTGACCACGGTCATCGGAGCGTTCGTCTACCTGATCTCGGCCACCGACATCTACTCGGTGCTGGTCACTTTCACCGCGGGCGGCTACTACATGGCGTTCCTGTTCCCGTTGGTGACCGGGGTGGTGGCCCGGATGCGCGGCACCTGGGTGCCGGGGCCGTGGAACCTGGGCAGGTTCGGCACCCCGGTGGCGGTGCTGGCGATGCTGTGGGCCGGCTTCTCCTTCGTCAACATCGTCTGGCCGCGCACGGTGTCGGACACCTGGTACATCAACTGGGCGTTCTTCGTCGCGATGGGCGCGATCCTTGCGCTGGGCGCGGTGATCGTCAAGGTGCGCAGAGTCGGTAAGCGTCCCGAGAACGGGCCGGGCGGACCGGACGGTCCCGACGGACCGGCCGAGCCGGTGCACGAGACCCGGGCGGAACTCGTATGAGCGAGCGGACGGCTTCACCGGTGGCTGTCGTCACCGGCGCGGGCAGCGGCATCGGCGCCGAGATCGCGCAGATCCTTCAGGTCGGCGGCTGGAAGGTCGCGTCGATCTCGCGCGAACCCGCACCCGCCATGGATAAATGGCTGGTCGCCGATGTCGCCGAGGAACGTGAGGTCAACGACGCCATCGCCGAGATCGAAGCGGAGTTCGGGCAGATCGACGCGGCGGTGATCTGCGCCGGCATCTACGAAGAGACTGCCGCGCTGGACATCTCGCAGGCCGCCTGGGAGCGGATGCTGCGGGTGCACGTGGGCGGCCTGGTCCATGTGTGCCGTGCGGTGCTGCCGCAGATGCGGCGACGGGGGAGCGGGCGCATCGTCGGGATCGCGTCGGAGCGCGCGATCGGCGGGGGCAGCAACGACGCCCACTACGCCGCGGCGAAGGGTGCGGCGCTGAGCCTGCTGCGCAGCATCGCCACGGAGGTGGCCCCCGACGGCGTGCTGGTCAACGCGGTCGCTCCCGGCCCGTGCGACACCCCGCTCCTGCCGCCCGACTCCTGGGAGCGGGCCGAGGAGTTCACCTCGGGCCTGCCCGCGCGGCGCATCGCCCAACCCCGCGAGGTCGCCGAACTGGTCCAGGCGCTGCTGGAGGAGGACCTCTTCCTGTGCGGAGAAGTCTTGTCGGTCAACAGCGGAACGGTGATCTGATCATGAGTGCAGAACCTCGCCGGGTCTTCGTCTCCGGCTACGACACCAGGCTCGGCGCCGCGGTGCGCGCGCACTTCGCCGGGCAGGGTGCCGTCACCGACGGCACCACGGCCGACGTCGACCATGCGGACAGGGACGCCGTCCGCGCGGCCGTCGCGAGCGCGGTCGACACGATGGGCGGCATCGACACGCTGGTCGTCGCGCACGGCCTGCCTCATGTGGCCCCGATCGGCGACGAGTCGATGCGCGACTTCTGGCGGCATGTCGACGACACGCTGACCGGCAGTTTCCTGTACGCACAGGCGGTTGCCGAGCACATGCGCGACGCAGGCACCGGAGGCCGGATGGTGCTGACCACCTCGCGCTGGCACGTCGGCGGACAGTCGCTGGCCGCCGTCGCCACAGCCGCAGGTGGGATCGTCGCGCTGACCAAGACGCTGACGCGCGATTTCGGCGCGTACGGTATCGGCGTGAACGCCGTCGCGATCGGTGCGATCGACTCGGAGTGGTCGGTTTGTGATGCGGCAGCAGGTGTTTCGTGCGAGGCGCCGCCGCTGGGCCGGTGCGGGACCGTCGAGCAGGCGGCCCGCGTCATCGGCCTGCTGTGCCGGCCCGAACTCGGTGCAGCGGTGGGCCAGATAGTCAACGTCGACGGTGGATTGTCCCGGAACCGGGTCTAGGAAGGGTTTTTGATGAACAACGACAGCGGCCGCAACCCGATCGTCGGTGCGGCCGATCCCCAGGTGCAGCCCCGTTATTCGGGGTGGACCACCTTCGCCCGGCTCCCACGGCTGGAGGACGTGGCGCACGCCGACGTCGTCGTGGTGGGCGTGCCCTTCGACAGCGCGGTCACCTACCGGCCGGGAGCACGCTTCGGGCCCAACGCGATCCGCCAGGGCTCGCGGCTGATCCGTGGTTACAACCCCGAGCTGGACATCAAGCCGTTCGAGGTGTGCCAGTTCGCCGACGCCGGAGACCTGGCGTGCAATCCGTTCGACATCGTCGAGGCGGTCGATCAGGTTGCCCAACAGCTGACCGAACTGCTCGCCAAGGGCACCCGCGCGGTGATCCTCGGCGGTGACCACTCGGTGGCGTTGCCGTCGCTGCGGGCCGCCCACAGCGTGCACGGACCGATGGCGCTGGTGCACTTCGACGCCCACCTCGACACCTGGGACAGCTACTACGGCGCCGACATCACCCACGGTTCGCCGTTCCGCCGGGCCTTCGAGGAGGGTCTGCTGCTCGACCGCAACATCCACGTCGGTGTGCGCGGATCGATCTACGACAAGCAGGATCTCGTGGAGGACGCCAACTTCGGCTTCTCGGTGGTGACCTGCCGCGACATCGACACCCTCGGCGCCGCAGGAGTGATCGAGAAGATCCGCGACAGGGTCGGTGACGCGCCGGTGTACGTTTCGGTCGACATCGACGTGCTGGACCCGGCGCACGCGCCGGGCACCGGTACCCCGGAAGCGGGCGGGATGTCGAGCCGCGAACTGCTCGAGGTCGTCCGCGGCCTGGACTCGGTGAACCTCGTCGCCGTCGACGTCGTCGAGGTCTCACCGGCTTACGACCACGCGGAGATCACCGCCATCGCGGCCGCGAACGTCACCTGGGAGTTCCTGTCAGTCTTCGGAAGAAAGGCACAACGATGACCGCTCCGATCCCCGCCGGTCCGGTGACATGGCCGGATGGTAAGCGCTGCGCCGTTGCGTTCACCTTCGACGTGGACGCCGAGTGTCCGCTGCTGACCACCGATCTGGCCTTCGCCGACCGGATGGGTGCGATGTCGCACCAGGCCTACGGTCCGCTCGTCGGGGTGCCGCGCCTGCTGGGCATCCTCGACGAGTTCAAGGTTCCCGGAACGTTTTTCGTGCCCGGCTACACCGCGCACCGCCATCCGGACGCGGTCCGCTCGATCGCCGAGGGTGGCCACGAGATCGCCCACCACGGCTATCTGCACGAGTCGCTGGTCGGTGTCAACGAGGCCACCGAGCGTGCAATCCTCGAGCGCGGGCTGGAGGCGCTCGAGGAGGTCGCCGGAGTGCGGCCCACCGGTTACCGCGCCCCGATGTGGGAGATGAACTGGCATTCGCCGAAGTTGTTGGCGGAGTTCGGTTTCCTCTACGACTCCACGCTGATGGATTCTGACCACCCTTACGAACTGGCGGTCGGTGACACCTCGCTGGTCGAGCTGCCGGTCAGCTGGGCTCTCGACGACTGGCAGCAGTACTGCTTCATTCCCGACTTCTCCGGTACCGGGTTGATCGAGACACCGGCCAAGGCGATCGAACTGTGGCGCAGTGAACTGGCCGCCATGCGCGAGATCGGTGGCGCGTGGATCCTGACCAACCATCCGTTCCTGTCCGGCCGCCCCGGCCGGGCCGCCGCCCTGCGCGAGTTCATCGCCGAGGTGTGCGCGATGGACGACGTCTGGGTGGCCGGCATGTCGGAGATCGCCGCCCATGTCCGCGCCCAGAAGCTCGCTCCGCGCACCCTGACCCGTCCCGACCCCACCCCGGTCACAGCCCGACCCTAAGGAGAAACCCGCCATGAACCGCGATGCACTGACCCCGGAGAAACTGCGCGAGGCCTACCAGCACGTCTGGTTCGTCGTCGCCCGGTCCCAGGACATCTCGACACCGCAGTCGGCCACGCTGCTCGACCAGAACCTGGTGGTGTTCCGTGACTCGACCGGCGCGGCCCGGGTGACCGACCGGCGCTGCATCCACCGGGGAGGCAACCTCGCCGACGGCAAAGTGGTGGGCGACGCCATCGCCTGCCCGTACCACGGCTGGCAGTTCGACGGCGGATCCGGCCAGTGCACCCGCATCCCGTCGCTGCCCGCCGACGGCCGGATCCCGCCCAAGGCCGAGATCAAGGCCTACCCGGTCATCGAGCGGTTCGGGCATGTGTGGACCTGCCTGGGTGACCCGGTGTTCGACCTGCCCAACCCGCCGGAGATCGCCGACCTCGAATTGGAGTGGCGCGCAGCCGAACCCATTCACGCCGCGTGCGGCTTCATGGCAGCCACCGAGAACTTCCGCGACATGGCGCACTTCCCGTTCGTGCACGAACCGTCGATGGGCGACGTCGACCCGGTGGTGACCGACCTCGACGTCAAGCGCGAGGGCCGTGAGGTGTGGGCGTCCTACTACTACAAGCAGGTTCCCTCCGCGCAGTTCTCCGCTGTCGGCGACGCATGGATGCACTACCACTCGTACGCGCCCGGCATCGCCACCATCCTGTACGACTTCGGCCCCGAGACGGGCAAGCGCTACCTGGTGGACTTCCCGTCGCCGGTGAGCTACGACAAGTGCATCATCTTCTGGGGCGTGGCCACCGACCGCGACTTCCGCGGCGGCTCCGTCGACGAGATCCTGGCCACCGAGACCATGGTGTTCAACGAGGACACCCCGGTGCTCGAAGGCCTCGAGCCCAAGGAGGTCCCGCTGGCGGGCCAGGCCGTGGAGGTGTCCGCCCCGGCCGACATCTACACGCTGAACTACCGCCGCGCCACGCAGTACGCCGTGCAGACGATCCAGGAGGCCCGCGGCCTCGTCGATGCGCCTGCCACCACCCTGGAAGCGGCCGGGGTCAACGGCCACGACCGCGCGTGAGGCTGCGCGTCACTCAGTTGCGGCTGGAGGCCGAGCAGGTCGTCAGCGTGGTGCTGCGCAGCACCACCGGCGACCTGCTCCCGGCCTGGGAACCGGGCGCGCATGTGGCGGTGACCCTGCCGTCGGGCCTGGTGCGGCAGTACTCGCTGTGCGGGGACGCCGAGGACCCGTACAGCTACACCATCGCGGTGTTCCTGGTCGGTGACGGACGCGGCGGGTCCCGGGAGATCCACGAGCGGTTGCGCATCGGGGAGGTGCTGGAGGTCGGCGAGCCGCGGAACAACTTCGCGCTGAGCGACGCGCCGCGGTACCTGTTCCTCGCCGGTGGCATCGGCATCACGCCGGTGCTGGCGATGATCGAGTCGCTGCAGCGGCGCGCCGAGCCACCGGCGTGGCGGCTGGTCTACGGCGGCCGCAGCCGGACGGCGATGGCCTTTCTCGACCGGCTCGGCGTGCTCGACGGCGTCGAGATCGTGCCGCAGGACGAGGCCGGCCTGCCTGACCTGGCCGCCGTGCTGGCCGACAGCGCGCCGGGGACCGCCGTGTACTGCTGCGGACCGCCGGCGATGCTCGCCGCCGTGCAGGCCGCGTGTGAACAGCGCCCGGAGGTGCAGCTGCACACCGAGCGGTTCACCGCGGCAGGCGGTGAGCCGGCGCGCCCGGCCGGCGGTGAGGGCGCGTTCGAGGTCGAGCTGGCCCGCAGCGGGGTCACCGTCACCGTGACCGACGACACGACCGTGCTCGACGCCGTCCTGAAGGTCGCCCCGGACACGCCGTTCTCGTGTGCCGCGGGATTCTGCGGCACCTGCGAGACCAAGGTGATCGCCGGTGATGTCGATCACCGCGACGAACTGCTCAGTGACAAGGAACGGCAGGCGAACGCGACGATGATGATCTGCGTGTCCCGGTCACGCGGCGGTGGCAGGCTCAGGCTCGATCTATGAGGACACGGTCAGCCGCTTAGACTCCGCAGCCATGACAGTCCAGGCGGCGGATCCATCGGCGGCACCCCACGACGGGACCGTCAGCCTCCGTGAGCTGCTGACCGAACCGGAACTGCACGTCGACACGCTGACCCCGGACGGCGATCTCGACCGGCCGATCCGCTACGTCTATCCCACCGAGCTGGCCGACCCCTCGCCGTACCTGGCGGGGGAGGAACTGATCCTCAGCGTCGGCGTGCCGTTGGCGGGCCAGACCGCGGACGTGATCGGGCACTACGTGCGGACCCTGACCGAGCGCGGCGTCGCTGCCCTGCTCATCGGGCTGGGGGACGTGCTCGACGAGATACCGACCGCGCTGGTGGACGCCTGCCGCGACCGGGACCTGCCGCTGCTGATCCAGCGCGCGGCCGTCCCGTTCCGCCGGATCATCGACTGGGCCGAGTCCCGCAGGGCCCGCGACCGCGAGGCCGACGTCCGCGAGCGTGACCTCGGCGCCCTGCTGAGGTGGTTCGTCGCGGGCACGCTCGGCGCCGGCCCGGTCGAGTCGGAGTTGACCCGGTGCGGACTGTCCGGTGCGCCGGTGGTGGTGTGTGCCTTCCCCGCCGACGTCCACGCCCGGGTCCACGAACTGGTCGACCGGCACAGCGGCGCCGTGGCTTCACTGGACGACAACATCGTCGCGCTGTGCCCGCAGACCGCGGAGTTCAGCGCGGACCTCGCGGCGTCGCCGCTCGCGTGCGGGGTGGCCATTGCCGCGGACGCCCAGTCGATGGCCTACGCGATCCCGGAAGCACTGGAGGCGCTGCACGAGGCGACGCGGTGGCGGCGCACCGTGCACATCGACGAGATCGCCACGCTGCAGGGTCTGTTGGCCGCCGTCCCGAAAGTGCGCCTGGTCCCGTTCGTGCACCGCCTCCTGGTGCCGCTGGTCGACCACGACAAGGACAACAGCTCGTACCTGGTGGCCTCGCTGAAGGCGTTCCTGGCTCCTGGCAACGACATCTCCACGGCGGCGAGCCAGCTGTACGTGCATGTGAACACCCTGCGCAACCGGCTGGCGAAGATCGCGGAACTCACCGGGGCCAACCCGCTGGACGAGACCGACCGCATCAACTTCCGGATCGCGCTGTGGGCGGCGCGCAACATGGGCATGAGGGAAACCGCCGCACCCGACGTCGACCCTGCGTCGGCGCCCGCAAAACCTCAGTCGCCCAACACTTCCGGGATGCTGTCGCGTGGTCGCCGGCTGCCGGCGTCGGGCAGCTGACCCGCGTCCCGCGCTGTAGCCGGCCACACCCGGAAGGCGGCGGATTGTCGGCTTCTCCAACTGCCGCGCGGGCAGCGGTCCGACTCGGTAGTGTGAGCGTCGCCGGTCGGAGCACAGTGAGGAAATGCCTTGGTCTTCTATGTCTTTCGCTGCGAAGCCGGGTGTGGCACCACGCGGCAGAGGCACCCGATGCAGACCCGGCCGGACGTGGTCGACTGTCCTGACTGCGGCGGTCCGGCCCGCCGGATGATCGCCGCACCTCATCTTGGCCGTTCCGGCGGCACCGCGATGGCGCTGCACGACGCCACCCGCAGCACAGCCGACACCCCCGCGGTCGTCTCGGCGCCGCCGCGGGGCGGCGCCCGCCGCAAGGTCACGACCAACCCGCTGCACCGCAACCTCCCGCGCCCCTAGAAGGAGATCCCATGCCCGACGTCGTCTTCCCGCTCGACTCCACCAAGAAGTTCACCGACCAGGAGAAGCTCGGCCACAACCGCTGGCATCCCGACATCCCGGCCGCGGTCACGGTCAAGAAGGGCGACTCGTTCCGGGTGCACTGCCGCGAGTGGTTCGACGGCGCGATCCACAACGACGACTCGGCCGAGGACATCCTCAACGCCCCGCTGACCACGGTGCACGTGTTGTCGGGCCCGATCGCCGTCGAGGGCGTGAAGCCCGGCGACCTGCTGATCGTCGACATCCTCGACGTCGGCCCGATCCCGCAGGAGGACTCCGGCCCGCTGGCCGGCCAGGGCTGGGGTTACACCGGCATCTTCCCGACGGAGAACGGTGGCGGTTTCCTCACCGAGCAGTTCCCCGACGCCTACAAGGCGATCTGGGACTTCTCCGGGCAGAAGGCCACCTCGCGGCACATTCCGGGGGTCGAGTTCACCGGCATCGTGCACCCCGGCCTGATGGGTACCGCGCCGTCTCGCGATCTGCTCTCGACGTGGAACACCCGCGAGGCCGCACTGATCGCCACCGATCCCGACCGGGTGCCGCCGCTGGCGCTGCCTCCCGAGCCGCAGGACGCGATCCTGGGCGGCCTCACCGGTGACGCGTTCACCGAGGCCGCCGCCGAGGCCGCCCGTACCGCGCCGCCGCGGGAGAACGGCGGCAACCAGGACATCAAGAACCTGACCAAGGGCAGCCGGATCTTCTATCCGGTGTTCGTCGACGGCGCCAACCTGTCGGTCGGCGACCTGCACTTCTCCCAGGGCGACGGTGAGATCACCTTCTGCGGCGCCATCGAGATGGGCGGCTTCATCGACCTGCGGGTCGACGTGATCCCCGGTGGCATGGAGACCTACGGGGTCAGCGAGAACGCGATCTTCATGCCCGGCAACACCGACCCGCAGTACTCGGAATGGCTGGCGTTCTCCGGCACGTCGGTGACGCTCGACGGCGAACAGCGCTACCTCGACTCGCACCTGTCCTACCAGCGGGCCTGCCTGCACGCCATCGACTACCTGACGAAGTTCGGCTACAGCCCCGAACAGGCCTACCTGCTCCTGGGTGCCGCGCCGATCGAAGGCAGGCTCTCGGGCGTCGTCGACATCCCGAATGCCTGTGCGACCGTGTACATCCCGACCGCGATCTTCGATTTCCCCATCGCGCCGTCGGCCGCCGGGCCGGCGAAGATCGACCCGGGCATCGGGGCGCCGCGCGCATCATTCCGCTGAGACGGCCTCGGCGGTGACGGCCAGGAAGTTCGCGATCGCGTTGGCGGTGTGCTCCGGCTGGTCCAGCATCGGTAGCACATAGGCGTCGTCGACGATCTCCAGGCGGCCCTGCGGAAGCAGCCCGGCCAGCCGGCGCCCGTGCTCGGCCGGCATCACCGGATTGTCGGTCCACAGGACCAGCGCCGGGCGGTCGAACTCGGTCAGCCGATGGGTGGCACGCACGAGGTCGTCGCCGTCGAACCGGGTGCGGCAGTACTTGACGAGGTCCCGGCGGATGCTGCGGTCAGTGAGGCCGTGCTCCACCCAGGAGTCGGCAATCGGCTGGGGGACAGGGTATTTGGCCATCATTCCGAACATCAGCCGTTGTCGGCGCAGCCGGGCGACCTTGAGCTGTCGCATCGCCAGCCACACGGTGCCGGTGGTGCGGCTGGCCAGCCAGGCCATCTTGCCCGGCAGGCCGGGCGGGAAGTTGTCGAACGCCTCGGACGGGCAGATCACCAGCCGCGCCACGCGTTGGTCACGGCCCAGGTCGGTGAGGAACAGCGGACCGCCCCAGTCGGTGACCACCAGCGTGACGCCGGTCAGATCGAGCGCGTCGAGGAAGTCGGCGACGACGCCGATCATCCCGGGCAGGGTCAGGTCGGCGTCGTCGCGCATCGGGATGCGGTGTCCGCCCATGGGCAGTACGGGCAGCAGGTAGCGGAAACCCCGGGGCAGGTGCGGCAGTGCGAGGTCCCACTGTGTGTCGTTCATCAGCAGGCCGTGCAGCAGCACCACCGGTGGGCCGCCGCGCGTGCCTTCCTCGCGGTACTGCAGGGCCCCGGCGCCGATCTGGATCGTCTTCATCGCACCTCCACTAGAATGAACGTTCTAGAACGTATGCTCTAGCCTGGCACCAGGAGATGACGATGGCAAGGTCGACGAGGGAATCGATCCTCACCGCGGCCGCGGAGCTGATGCGGCACCGGGGGTACGCCGGTGTCGGGATGAAGGACATCGCGCAGGCCTCGGGTGCGCCGATCGGCTCGCTGTACCACCACTTCCGGGGCGGCAAGGTGGAGATCGCCCGGGAGGCGCTGGCCAACGCGGGACTGGCCTACGGGCTGCTGATCCCGGCGGTGATGGACGCCCACGCCGACCTGGGCGAGGGTATCGAGGACGCGTTCGCCCAGGCCGCCGCGGACATGGCGGACACCGGCTTCGCCAACATGTGCCCCGTCGCGAGCGTCGCCGCCGAAACCGCCGACACGGTCGAGGAGCTGCGCGCGGCGACCGGTGACATCTTCACCGGCTGGATCGACGGCGGTACCGCGTACTTCGTGTCGAGGGGGCTCGACGAGGATTTCGCCAGGCAGGTGGCGCTAGCGCTGATCGCGGCGCTGGAGGGGGCGTTCCTGCTCGCCCGCACGCTGCGCGACACCGCGCCGCTGCTGGCGGCGGGTCGGGCACTGGGTCCCCGGTACCGCGGCACCGCGTTGTCGGCGGTCGGCGTCCGCACCGCCTGACCCGCGTGTCCTGCCGGGCGGGGTCGGCGGCACCGGTTAAACTCTCGAACAAATGTTCTGTTTCGAGAAGGGGTTGGCGTGCGGGTGATGGGTGTCGACCCCGGCCTGACCAGGTGTGGGCTGTCGGTCATCGAGAGCGGAAAAGGCCGCCAGGTCGTCGCGCTCGATGTCGACGTCGTGCGGACTCCGGCCGACCACCCGCTGGCGCACCGGCTGCTGGCCATCAGTGACACCGTCGAGCACTGGCTGGACACCCACCGGCCCGACGTGATCGCGATCGAGCGGGTGTTCGCCAACCAGAACGCCAACACCGCCATGGGCACCGCGCAGGCTGGTGGCGTGGTGGCGCTGGCCGCGGCGCGGCGGGACATCGACGTGCATTTCCACACGCCCAGCGAGGTCAAGGCCGCGGTCACCGGCAACGGGCGCGCGGACAAGGCGCAGGTCACCGAGATGGTCACCAGAATCCTTGCGCTGCAACAGAAGCCAACCCCTGCCGACGCGGCGGACGCGCTCGCACTGGCGATCTGCCACTGCTGGCGCGCACCGATGATCGCTCGGATGGCCGCCGCGGAGGAGATGGCGGCCGAGCAGCGCCGGAAGTACCAGGCCACCCTCAAGGCGAAGGCGAGGACGGCAGCGAAGACCAGCCCGATGTCCAGGAGTGCCCGGTGATCGCGGCGGTCCGCGGCGAGGTCCTCGACATCGCGCTCGACCACGTGGTGATCGAGGCCGCCGGTGTCGGTTACAAGGTGATGGCCACCCCGGCGACACTGGCCACCCTGCGCCGCGGCGCGGAGGCGCGGCTGATCACGGCGATGATCGTGCGCGAGGACTCGATGACGTTGTACGGCTTCGCCGACTCCGACGCGCGCAACCTGTTCCTGACACTGCTGGGGGTCTCGGGGATCGGGCCGAGCATCGCGCTGGGCGCGCTGGCGATGTACGACGGCCCGTCCCTGCGGCAGGCGATCGGCGATGGCGACGTCACCGCGCTGACCCGAATTCCGAAGGTGGGCAAGAAGACCGCCGAACTGCTGGTGCTGACTCTGCGCGACAAGGTGGGCGCGACGGCCACGGGTGGCGTTGCGGCCGCTGGTGGGCACGGCATCCGCGGCCCGGTGGTCGAGGCCCTCGTCGGTCTGGGTTTTGCGCAGAAGCTGGCCGAGGAGGCCACCGACAAGGTGCTCGCCAACGACCCGGAGGCCACCACCTCGAGTGCGCTGCGCGCCGCGCTGTCGATGCTGGGGAAGAAGTGACATGGGCCGGTTTCCGGACGGGGCGGACGACGCGCCCGACGAGCGCGAGGTGTCGCCGGCGCTGACCGTCGGCGAGGGTGACGTCGACGCGAGCCTGCGCCCGCGCTCCCTCGGTGAGTTCATCGGCCAGCCACGGGTGCGGGAGCAGCTGCAGCTGGTCCTGGAGGGCGCCAAGAACCGTGGCGGCACGCCCGACCACATCCTGTTGTCCGGGCCCCCGGGCCTGGGCAAGACCTCGCTGGCGATGATCATCGCCGCCGAACTCGGCTCGTCCCTGCGCCTGACGTCCGGGCCTGCGCTGGAGCGCGCCGGGGACCTCGCCGCGATGCTGTCGAACCTCGTCGAGCACGATGTGCTGTTCATCGACGAGATCCATCGCATCGCCCGCCCCGCCGAGGAGATGCTCTACCTGGCGATGGAGGACTTCCGCGTCGACGTCGTCGTCGGGAAAGGCCCTGGGGCGACCTCGATTCCGCTTGAGGTCGCACCGTTCACCCTGGTGGGTGCGACCACCCGCTCCGGTGCGCTGACCGGTCCGCTGCGCGACCGGTTCGGGTTCACCGCGCATATGGACTTCTACGAGCCCGCGGAGCTGGAACGGGTGTTGGCGCGCTCGGCGGGCATCCTGGGCATCGAGCTCGGCGCCGACGCCGGCGCCGAGATCGCCCGCCGCTCGCGGGGCACCCCGCGCATCGCCAACCGGCTGCTGCGCCGGGTGCGCGACTACGCGGAGGTGCGCGCCGACGGGGTCATCACGCGCGACGTCGCCAAATACGCGCTGGAGGTGTACGACGTCGACGAACTCGGACTGGACCGGCTGGATCGCGCGGTACTGTCGGCGCTGACGCGCAGCTTCGGCGGAGGGCCGGTCGGCGTGTCGACGCTGGCCGTCGCGGTCGGCGAGGAGGCCACCACGGTCGAGGAGGTGTGCGAACCGTTCCTGGTGCGGGCCGGGATGATCGCCCGCACCCCGCGCGGACGGGTCGCCACCGCCCAGGCCTGGACGCATCTGGGGATGAAGCCGCCGGTGAACGCCACCGGGCTGGGCCAGGCGGACCTGTTCGACTGACGGGAGGGTCGCCGATGGTGACTGCCGGGTTGATCGTGGCGGTGCTGGCCGCCCTGTTGCACGCGTACATCTTCGTGATGGAGTCGCTGACCTGGACCTCGCCGCGCACCCGCGCGGTGTTCGGCAACACCGAGGAGCAGGCGCAGGCGACCAAGCTGATGGCCCTCAACCAGGGCTTCTACAACCTGTTCCTCGCGGTCGTGACCGCGATCGGGGTGATCGTGGCGTTGCGCGGCGAGACCGGGGTGGGGTTGGCGCTGGTGTTCGCCGGGGTCGGGTCGATGGCCGCGGCCGCGGTGGTGTTGCTGGTGTCCGCGCCGGACAAGGCGCGGGCGGCCGTCACCCAGGGTGCACTGCCCGTCGCGGCCATCGTGCTGCTGCTCCTGGGAATCCTGCTGTGAGGCCGGCGGTATGAGTATCCGCGGGGTCGGCGCGGTCGCAGCGGTGCTCGTCGCGCTCTCCCCGTGCGCGAGCAGCGCGGCCGAGCCGCCGCCC
>NZ_BCRS01000151.1 GCF_001552715.1 Mycolicibacterium vaccae NBRC 14118 = CIP 105934
CCCGGCACCGCCGGCGACAGCTGGCCGGGGATCGCCGCGGCCGGCACGCCCGGACTCGGTTGCGGCCCATGGATATTCGGCTCCGAGGTGGCCACGTTCGGCGGCGGATACCCGCCGGGCACCGGGCCGTACGGGCCCTGGGTCAGGTCCGCGCACGGCAGCGGGTCGCCCGGTTTCGGCAGACCGTCGGCGGGCGGGGTGTAGGAGCACGGGGAGCCGGGCGGCACCGCGGGCCCGGGATTCTCCGGGGTGCCCTCGATGGCTGCCGGGGACGGCGGCGGGGCGCCGTTGTCGAAGCCGACGCCGTTGGGATCGGGGAACCGGAACGCCGGCAGCCCGGCGTTGCGCCAGAACTCCTGCGGATCGATCCCGCGCTTCTTGAA
This sequence comes from Mycolicibacterium vaccae NBRC 14118 = CIP 105934, assembly GCF_001552715.1. Taxonomy (GTDB): domain Bacteria; phylum Actinomycetota; class Actinomycetes; order Mycobacteriales; family Mycobacteriaceae; genus Mycobacterium; species Mycobacterium vaccae. The sequence continues at coordinate 384 of NZ_BCRS01000151.1, forward strand.
CGCGGCATCCACGAACGGCTGCAGGATCCAGTACGGCGCCAGGTTGACCAGCATCACCTTGAAGTACGGGCCCGACGCCAGCGCCTCACCGAGGGAGACCATGAACTTCGACAGCGACGACAGCGTGTCGGCGAGGTCGAGCTTGCGCTCGTTGAGCACATCGGTGATCACCCGCAGCTGCTCGAGCACGCGGTTGAGGTTCGGGTTGTCGTCGATGAACCCGCGGACCTGGGCGGAGAACGTGTGGACGCGCTCCAGCAGCTGGCTCACCGCGTAGTTGCGCTCGTTGATCGCGGCGAGCAGTGTCTGCGCGTTCACGAACAGCTCGTTGATCTGTCCGCTGCGGTTGCCGAGCACGCCGGCCACCTTGTTCGCGTTGGCCAGCAGCTGCTTGATCTGGTCGTCGCGCTTGCCGATGGTGTCGGAGAAGCGGGCCACGCCGTCCAGTGCCGCACTCAGGTGCGGATAGGTCTGGTCGATGGTCTCCGACAGCACGTTCAGCGAGTCGCGGACCGTGCCGGTGTCCCATCCCGCGGTGTTGTTGGAGAGGTCGAAGAACGCGTCGTAGATCTGGTACGGCGTGGTGGTCTGACCCAGCGGCAGCACGCCGTTGGCGCGCAACGGATCTTCCCCGCGCGGCTCGATCTCGAGGTTGCGCCTGCCCAGGATGGTGTCGGTGCGGATTGCCGCCCGGCTGTCGGTGCCGATCTGGGTGCCGCCCAGCGTGTAGCCGATCCGCACCCGGTCCCCGTCGATCTCCAGTGACTTCACCGTGCCGACGTCCACGCCGGCGATCCTGACCTTGTCACCGGTGTTGATGCCGCCGGTGTCGGCGAACTCGGCGTAGTAGGTCGGCTTCGCGAACAGCATCGGCACGCTGGCGAAGCTCTGACCCACGCCGATGACGATGACCAGGATGATGATGCCCATCAGCCCGCCGCGGACGCGGTTGGATCCCTCCAGGACTCTCATTGCGGCGTGCACCTACCTGAGGGCTGGCTCCAGACCTTCACGGTGCGGACCGGGCCACCCGGCTGTAATCCGTTGAGCTTCAAGGTCACATCGCAGGCGTAGAAGTTGAAGAAGTCGCCGTAGACCCCGCCGGAGCGGCCGATGATGGCCAGCGCCTGCGGGAACTGCACCAGCAGGTTGTTGAGCTCGTCGCGCTGGTCGACGAGGGGCTGGTTGAGGATCTCCAGCTTGCTGACCGTGCTCTGCAGCAGCGGCCGGTTGTCGGCGAGCAGGTCCCCGATCGTGCCCGCGGCGTCACTGATGTCGGCCACCGAGGCCGCGAGGGGATCGGCGCGGTTCTTCAGGCCGGTGATGAGGACCTCGAAATTCTTCACCGTGTCGTCGAACTCCTGCTGGTGGCGCACGGTGGTGTCCAGCACGGTGTTGAGGTTGGTGATCACTTCGCCGATGGCCTGGTCCCGGTCGGCCAGCGTCGCGGTCAGCGTCGCGGTCTGGTCGAGGATGTCGTTGATGGTGCCGCCCTGTCCCTGGAACACCGTGATGATCGACTGCGCGATGGTGTTGACCTTCTCCGGCTCCAGGGACTGGAACACCGGGCGGAACCCGCCGATCAGCGCGTCGAGGTCGAGCGCCGGCTGGGTCCGATCGACCGGGATCGTCCCGCCCGCAGCCAGTCTCGTGTTGCTCTCGCCGCGCGCCAGCTCCAGGTAGCGGTCGCCGATCAGGTTCAGGTAGCGCACCGAGGCCGTCGACTCGTCGAACAGTTCCAGCGACCGGTCCACGCTGAAGTCGACCTTCACCTTGGAACCGTTCTCGATCAGCGTGACGTCCTTGACCTTGCCGACCTCCACGCCCGAGGCACGGACGAACTGTCCGGGCCGCAGACCGCTGGCGTTGGAGAAGATCGCCGAATACCCGGTGGTGCGGTCGAACCGCAACTGACCGAAGACCACGACGATGATCGCGGTGAACATGAGCAGCACCAGCGAGAAGGCGCCGAGTTTGAGTGCCGTACCGGTGATTTTCATGGGTTGATCGTGTGCTCCCCGACTTGGCGTCCCCAGACGTACTCGGTGAACAGCGGCTGTCCGAGCTCCATGTGGTTGTACGGGGCGATGGACGCGCCGGTGTCGAGCACCAGGAACGGCGCCGGCCACAGGTCCCGGGTGATGGGCTGCCAGCATCCCGGCCGTCCGCCGGGGCCGCCCTTGGCGTTGACCCGCGGCAGGTTGTCCGGATAGACGTAGGCGTTGCCCGCGCCGAGGCCGAGGATCTGCGAGTGCGTCTTGAGCGAGTAACCGTTGCCGCCCAGCGCCGCGCTGATCTTCGGTTCGACGTCGTGGTAGTTGCGGAACATGCAGAAGAACGACGGGCTGTACTTGTCGAGCAGAGCCGAGGTGGGCACCAGATCCTCGGTGCCGCGGATCAGGTAGGGCCCGCCGCGTTCGAAGATGTCGCCGCCGGTGTTGCCGAACCCGACCGCGGCCATCAGTGCCTGGTCGACATCGCCGCGCTGCGCGTTGAGGGTGCGCGCGGTGGTGACCGCGTTCTGCAGGCCGTCGAACAGATCCGGTGCCGCGTCGGCGTAGACCTCGCCGAGATCGGCGAGCAGTCGGTTGTCGCGCCGGATCTGCGGCATCTGCGGGTTGATCTCGGCCAGGATCTCGTTGCCCTGCACGATCGACTGGCCGAACCGGTCACCGAGGCCGTCGAGGGCCTGCGCGGTCGCGGTCAGCGTCTGGTTCAGCTTGATCGGGTCGACCTGCGCGGCGACCGAGACCACGGTCTCGAACAGCGTGTTGAACTCGGTGGTCACCGACGTCACGTCGATGACGTCGGAGGCCGAGATCCGTTCGGCCTGAGGGTTGTCCGGCGCGGTGAACGAGACGTACTTGTTGCCGAACACCGTGGTGGCGCTGATGTCGGCCTCGACGTTGCGCGGGATCAGGTCGAGGTACTTGGGGTCGACCTCGAGAATGATCTTGGCCCGCGGTTCGCCGCCGACGCTGGTCTCCTCGACGTTGCCGACCCGCCCGATCTCCACCCCGTTGTAGGTGACCTTCGCGCCGGGATCCATCGACAACCCGGACCGGGCGGAGATCATGGTCAGCTGCGTGCGCGGCAGGAAGTCACCGCGGAACTGGAGATACACCAGCACGACCGCGATGACGGTCAGCAGCGCCAGGATCGCGCCGGCGATCTTGTACGGCGGCTGACGTTTGGTGTTGATGGGTGCCGTCATCGCGCTACACCGTCAGGTTGAAGTTCGGGTCGACGCCGTAGAGCGCCAACGAGGCGAACAGGACCACACACACGATCGCGACCAGCGAGGCGCGCATCGACCGGCCCACGGCCTCGCCGACGCCGACCGGGCCGCCGCTGGCGTAGAAGCCGTAGTAGCAGTGGTTGAGCATCACGATGACCGCGATGATCACGGCCTGGATGAAGGACCAGAACACGTCGTCGGGCCGCAGGAAGGTGCGGAAGTAGTGCTCGTAGGTGCCGATCGACTGCCCGTAGAACACGGTGGTGGTGACCTGGGCGGACAGGAACGACATGATGATCGCCATCGCGTAGAGCGGGATGATGACGACGAATCCGGCCATGATGCGTGTCGACACCAGGTAGGAGATCGACTTGATGCCCATCACCTCGAGTGCGTCGATCTCCTCGCTGATGCGCATGGCGCCCAGTTCGGCGGTCGCGCCGGCGCCGACGGTGGCCGCCAGCGCCTGACCGGCGACCACGGGCGCGGCGATGCGCACGTTGATCAACGCCGCAAAGAACCCGGTGAACGCCTCGACGCCGATGTTGCCCAGCGATGCGAAGCCCTGGATCGCCACCAGCGAGGACCCGGACAGCGTCACGAATCCGACGATGGCCACGGTGCCGCCGATCACGGCCATCGCGCCGGTGCCCATGCCGATCTCGGCGATCAGCCGCAGGGTCTCCTTGCGGTAGTAGCGGAGCGCGTGGCCGATGGAGCCGACGGCGGTGATGACGAACCACGCGACGTGGCCCATCGCGTCCAGCCCACGGGCCGGGGCGCCCGCCCACTTCTCGGCGGTGGCGACTCCGCGCGGGAACCTCTGGCGGAGGACAGCGGCGGTGCTCGTCACGTCAGCTCCCCGTTCCGAATCGGACACCGATCGTCGTCAGCACGACATTGACCGCGAACAGCGCGATCACACACAGCACCAGCGTCTCGTTGACCGCGGTGCCCACGCCCTTGGCGCCGCCGGCGACCGTCAGTCCGCGGTAGCACCCGACCAGGCCGGCGATCAGACCGAAGGTGGCGGCCTTGACGATCGAGATGATCACCTCGGGCAGCCCGGTGATCAGGGTCAGCGTGGAGACATAGGCGCCCGCGGACACGTTCTGCAGATAGACGCCGAAGACGAAGCCGCCGACCAGTCCGACGGTGATGACTGCGCCGTTGAGCAGGATCGCGACGAACGTCGACGCGATCACACGCGGCACGACGAGGCGGTGGATCGGGTCGATGCCGAGCACCTCGAGGGCGTCGATCTCCTCGCGGATGGTGCGCGCACCCAGGTCGGCGCAGATCGCGGTCGACCCTGCTCCGGCCACCACCAGCACGGTCACCAGCGGACCCAGCTGCGTGACGGCGCCGATGGCCGCTCCGGCGCCGGAGACGTCGGCCGCGCCGAACTCGGCCAGCAGGATGTTGAGCGTGAAGATCAGCAGCACGGTCAGCGGGATCGACACCGCGAGCGTCGGCAGGAACGCGACCCGCATCAGGAACCAGCTCTGCAGGATGAACTCCCGCCACTGGAACGGCGGCCGGAAGGTGGCTTTGCCGACGAGCACGCACATGCGCACGAAGCCGCCGACGGCTTCCAGTCCTGGCCTGACCTGATCCCGCACGTAGCCGGTCAGGTTCGAACTCGTCGTCACCGATCGGCTCCCGCGACACTCCCACGCAGGGCGTAGCGCACCGGCAGCATCTGTCGCACGCTCCCTTCCAGCCCCAACCCCGATCGTGTGAGAACGGTCTCGCTACCGGCCGGTAGTAAGACAGGTCTCCGGACTGTACCCGATGATGTGACCCCCGCGTACCGCATCTGCGGGATTTGGCCCTCAACCGTTAGCAAATAACAGTCCACCGGGCTAACGGTTTTGCTCGGTCGCAGAAACCGTTGCCGGAGTGGAACTTTCGTTACCGTCAATGACCGTCGCGACACCGAAGCGCGTCCTCAGCTCCGTCTTCAGCACCTTTCCGGCGGGGTTGCGCGGCAGTGCCTCGACGATCTCGAGCACCTTCGGGTGCTTGTAGCGCGCGAGCCGCTCGGTGAGGAACTGCTCCAGATCCGGCAGCGTCAGACCGACGCCCGGGGCGGCTCCCAGCGAACTCCGCAGCACCGCCACAGCAACGGGAACCTCCCCCCACTTCTCGTGCGGGCGCCCGATCACCGCGACCTCGACGATGTCGGGGTGGGCCGCCAGCGCGTTCTCCACCTCGGCGCAGTAGATGTTCTCGCCGCCGGAGATGATCATGTCCTTCTTGCGGTCGACGACCCAGATGTAGCCCTCGTCGTCCTGACGGACCAGGTCGCCGGAGTGGAACCATCCGCCGGCGAACGCCTCGGCCGTGGCCTTGGGGTTGTTCCAGTAGCCCGCCATCAGCGTGGGCGCGCGGTAGACGATCTCGCCGACCTGCCCGACGGGCACGTCGTTCATGTCCTCGTCGACGATGCGTGCCGACACCGTCGGGATGACCCGGCCGACGGACCCGAGCTTGCGCAGCGCGTCGTCGCCCAACAGCATGCAGGTCACCGGCGACATCTCGGTCTGCCCGAACGCGGCCAGGATCTACGCTCCGGGGAAGGTCTCGGCCATCTCGCGCAGCAGGGTGTCCGAGGCCGGTGCGGCGCCCCAGGACAGGAAGCGCAGCTTCAGCTCGCGCGGCCTGGCGCGCTGCGCGGCGCACACAGCCTGCCACTGCGCGGGGACCAGGAAGATCCCGGTGACCTTCTCGGCCTCGAGCACGTCGAGCAGTTCGTTCGGGTCGAACGCGCCCACGGGGTAGAGCACGGTCGGCCTGCCGAGCAGCAGGCCGGAGACGATGCTGCCGACGCCCGCGATGTGGAAGAACGGCACGCCGATGAAGCCGATGTCGTGGTTGATGTCGGCGCCGTTGGTGAACAGCAGCGTCATCACCTGGCCGGTCAGGTTGGTGTGCGTGAGCACCGCGCCCTTGGGCCGGCCGGTGGTGCCCGAGGTGTACATGATCAGCGCGGGCGCGTCGTTCGGGACATCGACCGGAGGGCACGGCGCGTTCTCGGCCAGCACCTCGTCGTAGTCGAGGATGTCGTCGCCCGAACCGCCGCCGGCGCTGATCACCGTGGCCAGCGTCGCATCCAGGTCGCGGACGGCGGTGGCGACGCCGGCGAGCACCGCCTCGGTGATGACGACGGCGGCCTGGCAGTCGGAGACCAGGAAGGCGATCTCGTCGGGGGTCATCCGGAAGTTCACCGGCACCGCGATCGCGCCGAGCTTGTTCGTGGCGAGCACCGCCTCGATGAACTCGGTCCTGTTGAGCATCAGGACGAGTACACGGTCGCCGAAGCCGACGCCGCGCTGGTGCAGCGCCCCGGCCAGGGCGCTCACCCGCCGGTCCAGCTCACCCCAGGTGGTGGTCTCGCCGAGGAACCTCAGCGCCGGGGCGTCGGGCTGCATCAGCGCGTGCCGGGCCAGCTGATTCGTCCAGTTCTGCCTACGCGCCAGGTAGGGCTGTTCGGTCGCCGTCCCGGGTTGGATCGGATCGCTCAACGTCTTCTGCTCCATCGACAGTTGCGGCCGGCTGATATTTGATCAAACATGTTGTTGCCCCGGTCACATTAAGTCGCCGACGGCCACGGGACAACCCTCCCGACGAGCGGGCCCGACGGGCCGGGAAGGCCGCGATGTGAGCAACGCCCCTGCCGGAACGCCGGTCACCGGCGCGGTACGGCGGCGCGAACAGCTGTCCGACGAGGTCGCCGCGAGGCTGCGGGCCGAGATCATGACCGGAACTCTGCGGCCGGACTCCTTCATCCGCCTCGACGAGACCGCGGCCCGCCTCGGCGTGAGCATCACGCCGGTCCGGGAGGCGCTGCGCACGCTGCGCGGCGAGGGGATGGTCGAGCTGGAGCCGCACCGGGGACATCGGGTGGTGCCGCTGACGCGCAGCGACATCGAGGACATCTTCTGGCTGCAGTCGACGATCGCCCAGGAACTCGCCGCCAGTGCCGCGCGCCGGATCCGCGACGACCAGATCGACGAACTGGCGCGGCTGAACGAGGACCTGGCCGCCGCGGTCGCGCTGCGCGACCCCGACCGGGTGGCCCGGGCGGAGTTCGCGTTCCACCGGGCGTTCAACCGGGCCGGCGGCCGGCTGAAGCTGTCCTGGTTCCTGCTGCACGCGGCCCGCTATCTGCCGCCGCAGCTGTTCGCATCGGACGAGGCCTGGGGGCCGGTGGCCGTCGCCAGTCACACCGAGCTGATCGAGGCGCTGCGCCGGCGGGATGCGGACGCCGTCGTCGAGCTGACCCGCGGGCAGTTCACCGACGGGTTGGCCCGGCTGACCGCATGGCTGGAGCAGGTCGGGCTGTGGGACTGAGGCCGGGACCGGCCTGTCGACCACTACGCCACAGCCGCCACACCTATCCGCAAATCTCAGGAGAAGTGCGAGTGGGCCCCTGAGAAAAGCGGATAGCTGAGACAGAAGAGGTCACCGGCGCCCGCGCGGAGACGCCCGGGGGTTCACCCACCCGCGTCAGGACGACGCGAGCTGTTCGGCGCGCGCCTTCAGGTTCTCGGCCAGGTAGTCCAGCGCGTCGCCGACCACCTTCTTGACCATCGCGGCGGGCACCGCCATCTTGACCTCGACGTCGAGGTCGACGGTCAGCAGCGAGGTCGGGCCCATCGCCACCACCGAGAACCGCTGCTCCTGCTTGGTGAAGAAGTCGCCCTGCTGCAGCACGGTGTAGATCTGGTTCTCGCCCGGGTAGTACACCGCGGTGATGAAGGTGCCGGACTGGCCCTGCACCACGACGTCGAGCCGCAGCTGGCTGGGCCGGCCGTCGTCGTAGCGGGCGAGCACCCAGCACCCTTTGATCTCGTCGTTCCACTCCGGGTATCGCTCGAAGTCGGCGACGATCGCCATGATCGTCTCGGCGGCCGCCGTGACCTCGACTGTCTTACTCACCAGGGGCATCGGCAGAGCATAGCGAGTGCGGCCCGGCGGTCACGCCGCCGTCGCGATGCCCTCCCGGCGCAGACCGGCGATGACGAGCTCACGCAGCCGCCGGCCTACCTCGAACTGCTTGCCGGGCAGCGTGCGCGCGACCATCCGCACGTTGACGGTGCCGACCTCGATGCTCTCCACTCCCATCAACTGGGGCTCGTCGAGCAACAACCGCACCAGCCTGTCGTCCTCCATCGCCGCGGCGGCCACCGCGCGCAGCACCTCGTTGACCTGGTTGATGTCGGCACTGGCCGGCACCGGCACATCGACGACCGCACTGGCCCAGTCCTTCGACAGATTCAGCGCCCGCACGATCATGCCGTTGGGCACCGTGTACACCTCGCCCTCGCTGGTGCGCAGTTTGGTGACCCGCAGCGTGACGGCCTCGACCGTGCCCATCGCCGTCCCGCCGCCGCTGACCGTCAACTCCACCAGATCGCCGAAGCCGTACTGCTTCTCGGTGATCACGAAGAAGCCGCTGAGAAAGTCCTGCACCAGCCGCTGCGCACCGAAACCCAGCGCGGCGCCCAGCACCGCCGCGGGCGCCACCAAGGAGGCGACGGGCAGGCCGAGTTGGCCGGCGATGTCCAGGGCGACCGCCGTGTAGAGCACCCCGATCGCGACCGACGAGATGACGGCAGCCACGGCCTGCCGGTGTTTGGCGCTCTCCGAGCGTACGGAGGTCTGGTTCGGCTCGGCTCTCGCGATGCGCCGGCTGATCCGGTCGGCGAGCCACCGGATCGCCCGGGTCGCCAGGACCGTGAAGATCACGGCCATCGCGATGTGAAGGCCCGTGGTCATGATCCACTGCCCCACGCCGGTCCACATGCTCAGCCCTCCAGTCGGCGGCTCAGCTCCGTCTTCAGGTCCCGCGCGTTGCGGACCGCGTTGCCACCGAGGTCGTTGTTGAAATAGGTGTACACGTCGCGGCCCTGCCCGTCCCACTCGGCGATCCGCTCGGCCCACCAGCTCAGGTCGTCGGCGCTGTAGGAGCCGCCGTACATGTCGTGCGGGTCCGGCCCGTGCAGCCGCACGTAGACGAACCGCGCCGTGGCTCTCAGGATGCACGGCAGTCCGGCACCGCTCATCACCACGTACGCCGCGTCGTGTTTCTCCAGCAGCTCGTAGACCGCGGGGTCCTCCCAGGACCGGTGCCGGAACTCGACGGCCACAGGTATGTCGGCGGGCATCGCGCCCAGGAAGTGCTCCAGCCGCGCGTCGTCGCGCTCCAGGGCGGGGTGCAGCTGAACCAGCAGCGGACCGGCGCGGTCACCGAGGGCATGCCAGCCCCGCGTCAGCCGTTCGATCCACTCCTCGGGGGCGCGCAGCCTGCGGGCGTGCGTCAGCCCGCGCGCGGCCTTGACCGCCATCAGGAAGCCGGGCGGGAGCTGATCGCGCCACCGCTGGAACTGTTCGTCGCGCGGCCACCGGTAGAAGCTGCCGTTGAGCTCGACGGTGTCGAATTCCGAGGTGTAGCGCTGCAGCCAGCGCGTCGTCGGCAACCCGGTCTCGTAGAGCACGTTGCGCCAGTGGTTGTACGCCCAACCCGACGTGCCGATGCGAACCGTCATCGGCTCGGGGTACCCGCGATGGTGAGGGTGTTAGCTCGACTCGTCGGCGAACTCGGCCTTCGCGGCCTCGACGTCCATGCCCAGCGGCGAACTCTGCCGGACGGTCTCGTCGCGGATCAGCCCGCGCAGCAGCGCGGTGCTGAACTCCACTGCGATCTCCTGCGCGGTGCGCCGCCCGTGCGGGCGCAGCCACCGGTAGGACCCCAGCGTCATGCCGATGTACCCCAGCGCCAGGACGTGGGAGTCGCAGTCGTAGAACTCGCCGCTGGCGATGCCCCGGTCGATCACGTCGCGGACGTGCTCGTAGACCTGGGCTTCCTTTTCCCGGATGTACTCCACCTGCTCCTCGGTGAACCACTCCGTGATGTAGGGGCCCTCCTGGAAGTACACCGCGGCGCGTTCGATGTCCGACGCGATGCCGACCAGCAGCCGCCGGGTGAAGTGGTAGATCGTCTCGCGGGCCGACGCCGTCGGGTCGTCGTGCAGCGCGTCGACGGTGAAATCGGCGGCGCCCTTGTAGATGTCGTAGAGGATCAGCGACTTGCTGGCGTAATAGTGGTAGACCGTGGCCTTGTTCAGGCCCACCGCATCGGCGACGTCGTCCATCCGGGTGCCGTGGTAGCCGCGCGCGGCGAACAGCTTGGTGGCCACGGCCAGCAACTCTTCGCGACGGGACATCCCGTTGCCGGTGACGGATTCAGACATGGCGACTCACTCTAGGCAGGGGACGACCGCCGCGGCGGTCTACTAACTGGTTGGTTCAGTCTAGGCCGATGCGGTGTCCACCCGGAGGCGGCGGGTCTACACTCGTGGCGAACCGACGTGGTGTGGCCGAAATGACGTGGTGCGGCCCGAGTGAGGGAGGTAGCACGGTGGACCCGAATCCGGATTACGACGCGAGCGACGAGCTCGAGTACGGCGTCAACTGGTTCGCCTGGATCCTGCGCGGGGTGTACCCGCCGCCGGCTTATCCCCCGGTCTGATCGACCCGCGCCGACCGGCGCTCGTTCACCCACGTCCGGCCGTTCTCGAGCAGGCCGTGTGCCCGCTTGTTCATCACCTCGATCTCGGCTCTGCTGCGTAGCGCGGCGGCGGCCAGCTTCGTCCGGACCTCGCCGCGCCAGTCCCGCGGTGGGACCGGTTCGCAGTCCGGTGGCCACTGAATCGACGGCTCCTCGGCGCCGACCGTCACCGGCGCGCCGGGACGGTTGTCCTCGCCGTAACACTGGCCGCACTTGCGGCAGCGCACCTCATAGCGCACGACGTTGCGCTCCGACTCGATGAAGACATAGTCCGCCACCGCCACGCATCGCGGACATCTGGCGAGGCCGCGCTCTACCACCCTGCTCACGTCGTCATCCTGAGGCCGCCAACGCATCTGACGCACCGGGAATTCGATCTCGATGCGTGATCGGTGCCGTTCCGAGACCTGGGTCAGGCCGCGGCAGTCCGATTCGCGGCTACGCCGCGGCAGTCTTGACCGCGCGGCCCACTTCCGCCCGCAGCCGGCCGTACTCAGGTGAGCGCCGCAACTCGTCGGGGTCCACCCCGGTGCGCGGCAGGTCGACGGGAATGTCCAGCGCCACCCGGCCCGGACGACGGGTCAGCACCACGATCCGCGAGCCGAGGAAGGCCGCCTCGTCGGCACTGTGGGTGACGAACACCGTCGTGCGGCCCGACTCGGCGCTGACCTGCCGCACGTCCTCCTGCAGCCGTTCCCGGGTCAGCGCATCCAGTGCGGCGAACGGCTCATCGAGCAGGAACAGCGGCGTCTGCGCCGCCAGCGCCCGCGCGATCGCGACCCGCTGCTGCTGGCCGCCGCTGATCTCCCAGATCCGCCGCGCGGCGGTGCCGCCCAGCCCGACCCGCTCCAGGAGCGCCTCACGCCGCTCGATCCGCCTGTCCCGCGCCACTTTTGCGTACTTGAGCGCCATGTCGACGTTTCCCCCGACGGTGCGCCACGGGAACAGGCGCGGCTGCTGGAACACCACCCCCGACGTCACCCCCGGCGCCGGCGGCCCACCGGCCACCCGCACCGCGCCCTCGGTGGGCTCCTCGAAGCCGGCCAGCAGCCGCAGCAGCGTGCTCTTGCCGCAGCCCGAGGCGCCGACGAGCACCAGGAACGATCCGGGGTCCACGGTCAGGTCGACCGGTCCGAGCGCGGTGACCTCCTGTCGGCCGCTGCCGTAACGGTGGGACACCGAGTCGATTCGGATCGCACCGTCATTCGTCGAGGGCATCCGGTAGGCCCTTCGTGTAGATCGCATCCTGGAATGTGGCCAGCGGCGCGGGCGCCGGGATCTGCTTCTGGTCGGCCAGGAACTGCGAGGCGCTCTGCAGGTTGGCAGCCAGGTTTCCCGGATTGCCCTCAGCGCCAAGCCATTCTGCTGAAGAGATGTCCTGCGGGGTGAGGAACACCATCTGCGTGAGCTGACCGGCGACGTCCTCAGGGGACAACCCGACCTCGGCGGCGATCGCCTTGGCGGCCGCGTCCGGATCGTCGCGCAGGACGTCGAGTGCACGCGCCTGCTGCTGGCGCCACACGTCGACGACGTCGGGGTGAGCCGAGGCGAACGCATCGGAGACGGTGGCCAGGTCCAGCGTGGGCTTACCCGCCTCGGCCAGCTGGCGGCTGGTGATCAGGTCCTTGCCGGTCTTGCGCAGCTCGTCGAGCGTCGGGAGCCAGGTGTAGGCGGCGTCGATGTCGCCGCGTTCCCATGCGGCCAGGATGGCCTGGGGCTGCAGGTCGACGAGCGCAACGTCGTTGGCGGACAAGCCGTTCTGGTCCAGCGCCGCGAGCAGGCTGTAGTGCGCGGTCGACGCGAACGGCGTGCCGATGCGCTTACCCCTCAGCTGCCCGATGGTGTCGACGCCGGCGTCGTTGCGCACCACCAGCGCCTCGTTGTCACCGGCCACGTCGAGCACGAACGCGACCTTGTACGGGATGTTGAGGGGGGCGGACAGTCCGCGGGCGACGGGGCTGGAGCCCAGCGCGCCGAAGTCGAGTTCGTCGGCGATGAACGCGGTGTTGACGTCGGCGCCGGAGTCGAACTTGGTCCACTTGATGTTGTAGTCGGGCAACGCCTCTTCGAGCCACCTGTTGTTCTTGACGACCAGGTCACCGCTCGGGAACGTCTGGTAACCGATTCGGATAGTCGGCTTGTCGGCCTGCTGCCCCGAGTTATCCACCGCGCAGCCGGCCAGCGCCAACACCGCCGAGATCAGCGCTACGAGAAGGGTTTTGGATTTCATATCTTTCCTCTCCAGGGGACCGCGCGCCGCTCCACGGTGCGCAGCAAGCCGTCGATCACCAAGCCGGAGAACCCGATGGCGAAGATCCCGACCAGCACGACAGGGGTGTTGTTGTAGTTGCTCGCGTCCTTGACCAGGCCGCCGACTCCGGGGATGCCGTTGAACAGCTCGGCGGCGACCACCGACGAATAGGCCATGCCGACGGCGAGCCGGATCCCGGTGAACGTCTCGGGCAGCGCCGACGGGACCACCACATCGCGGATGACCTGCCGGCGCGATGCGCCCAGAGCTCTTGCGGCTTCCTGCAATCCGACCGGGGCGGCGACGACGGCGGCTGTGGTCGCGACGGCCGCCGGCGGCAACGCGGCCAGCGCGAGCAGCGTGATCTTGGGCGCCTCGTCGATACCCAGCCAGATCACCAGCAGGAAGAAGTAGGCCAGCGGCGGCAGCGCGCGCAGGAACGTCAGCCACGGCTCCAGCACGCTGCGCACCCAGCCGACGGACCCCATCACCAGACCGAGCGACACACCCAGCACCACCCCGATCGCCACGCCGGCCAGCACTCGCCGCAACGTCATGTACAGGTGCTCCCACAACAGGTATCCGGCGTAGCCGCGGACCCCGTCGTGGGTGGTCGACACGTCGACGAACGCGTGCCACACCGTCGCCGGATACGGCACGAACGTCTGGTTCCAGACGCCGCTGGCCGCGGCGAACTGCCACAGGACGCCGAACACGGCCACCGACAGCAGCGGCAGCGCCGCCCGCGTGAGCCGGCCCCGCCAGGGTCCGCGGCCCGGGCGCGGCCCAGC
>NZ_BCRS01000152.1 GCF_001552715.1 Mycolicibacterium vaccae NBRC 14118 = CIP 105934
GAGCCGGTCGCACGCCGCCACCAGGAACCCGTCCCGGATCAGCCGGGCCGCGATCGCCGCGCCCTGCCCGCGGGCCGCGCCGGTCACCAGCGCGACACGGTCGGCGCCCATCAGGAGTACCGCGCCTGGCCCGGTGCGGACGTGCCGGATTCGCCGAGCGCCTCGGCGAGGTGCGCGGCGGCGCCGCGACGTAGCGCCTGCGACTCCGAGGCCAGCGTGATCATCCGGAACCCTTTCTGCGCCATCGCATGACCGATGGCGCCGGTGTTGGCGTGGATGCCGGCGACGAGCCCGGCCTCGGCGGTGGCACGCTGGATGCGCAGCATCGCCTCCGCCACGTCAGGTCGGGTCCACGCGTCGGTCGGGCCATGGCCCAGTGCGATCGCGAGATCGGCGGGCCCGACGTAGATGCCGGTGAGCCCGTCGACGCTGCAGATGTCGTCGACTGCGGCGAGGCCGGATGCGGATTCGATCATCGCGAACACCGACACACGGTCCTGCAGGCGCTGCGGGTCGATGCCCATGCTTGCGCGCAGCGGACCGAAGCTACGCACCCCGGCCGGGGCGTACCGCGTCGCGGCCACCGCCGCGGCGGCCTGCCCGGCCGACTCGACCATCGCGACCACCACGGCGTCGGCTCCGGCGTCGAGGACCCGGCCGATCGGTGCGGCGTCGGCGGTGGGCAGCCGGACCACGGTCGCGACCGGGACGTGTTCGAGCCGGCGCAGCATCTGGGCGACGTCGGCGTCGCTGAGATAGCCGTGCTGGCAGTCGAATCCGACGTAGTCGTAGCCGGTTGCGGCGAACTCCTCGGGCCCCAGCATGGTCGGGCCGACCACCCAGCCGCCCCAGATCTGCGGTTTGTCCGCCAGCGCGTCCCGGATTCTGTTCGTCATGTCAGGCCACGATCGCGATCTTGATCCGGTCCGGCACCGGGCGCGAGGCGAGCTCGAACGCCGCGGGTGTCTCGTCCACGCCGAAGGTGTGGGTCAGATACCGGCCCAGCAACCCCGGGTGAGCGCGGGCGAACGCGTCGGCCTCGGCGAGTACCCGCCTGCGCTCGACGGTCACCCCGGACTTCAGGGTCAGGTTGTTGCGCAGCATGGTGCGCATGCTGATCGGATACGAGTCGTCGTCGGGCACCCCGAAATAGAAGACCGTACCGCCGAACGCGGCCGCCTCCACGGCATGCGACAGGGTCGCGATCTGGTGCCCGACCGCCTCGATCACGATGTCCGGCTTGGCATCCGGAGGAAGGTGACTCACCCAGCGGTCGCTGGTCGCGCGGACGACGGTGTCGACGCCGAACGCGGGGCCGACCTCGGCGCGGTCCACCGGGTCGACGCCGGTGACATGAGCCGCCCCGGCAGCCTTGGCGGCGTAGGAGAACAGCAGACCGATCGAGCCCTGGCCGAGGACGGCGACGTGCTTTCCGGCCAACTCCGGCAGTTGTTCGACGGCGTAGAGCACGCACGCCAGTGGTTGCAGCGCGACCGCGTGGGCCGGGGTCAACGAGTCGTGGTAGGCGACCAGGCCTTCGCCGTCGGCGACCACCTCCTGCATGAGCCCGTCGAAGCCCGACGCCCAGCCGACCACCCGGTCACCGGACTGGTGGGCGGGGTGCCTGCTCGCGATGACCTCACCGGCGATCTCGTGGATCGGGAAGCCGATCATCTCGGCGGCACGGGCACCGGTGTCACCGGGCAGTCTGCCCTTGGCGCCGCGATACCCGGGCAGGTCCGAGCCACAGATGCCCGCGGCGAGGAACCGCAGAAGCACCTGGCCGTCGCGGAGCGAGTCCGGAGAGGGTTGCGGCACATCGATTCTCTCGAAGGTGTACGGCGCGACGAGGCGGTAGGCCCACACGTCAGACCTCGACTTCGACCGGAAGTGAGTTCCAGCCCCACTGGAAGCTCGACGGCGGGCGCGACGCGGCGGCGGTGTCGACCCGGAAGTCGGGCACCCGCTTGAGCCATTCGGTCACCATGATCGCGATTTCCAGCCGCGCCAGGTGCGCGCCCAGACAGAAGTGCTGGCCGCGGCCGAACGCGAGCAGCCGCTCGATCGGCCGGTTCCAGATGAACTCGTCGGCCCGGGGATATTCGCGCTCGTCCCGGTTCGCCGACGCGAGCAGCGAGATGATTCGCTGTCCGGGCCGGATCGTGGTGCCGTGCAGGGTGAACGGTCTGCGCAGAGTGCGCGCGAACCACTGGGCCGGTGCGCAGTAGCGGATCATCTCCTCGCGCGCCACGGGCACGTGGGCGCGCGGGTCGGACCGCACCTCGGCGAGTTGACCGGGCCGCGTCGACAGTTCCCACAGTCCGTGCGCGACGATCTTGGGGACGGTCTCGGTGCCGCCGATGAACACGCCCAGCATCTGCACGGCGGCCTCCAGGTCGGACAGCGCCGATCCGTCGGGCAGCCGGTAGGCCAGAAGGTTGTCGACGATCGGCAGCGCGTCGCCCTGCTGTGCGCGCCTGCGCTGCACCACCGGTGTGAGGTACTCCAGGTAGCCGGGCCGGGCGTTCGCCACCTCCACGCCGCTGCCGGGTTGCGCCAGGCTGCCCGCGTTGACGGTGGCCAGCACGTCGGCCGCGAGATCGGTTGGCAGTCCGACGAGTTCGCACACCACCGAGGCCGCGACGATCCCGCCGTAGTCCTGGGTCAGGTCGAACCGGCCCAGGGGCAACAGTTGATCGAGCCGTTCGTTGGCCAGCACCCTGATCCGCTCGCCGAGTCTGGCGACGTTCTTGGGCCGGAACGGCGCCGCGGTGCAGCGGCGGACCTCGTCGTAGATCGGCGCGTCGAAGTTGGCGTGGAACGGCATCGGGTGCAGGGGCGGATCGGGCACGGGGCCGTCGTGGTGCCGGGCGAGCACCGCCGCGGCCGGCAGCGTCCCGTCCGACGCGACGAACGTCCCGTCGTTGATCTCCAGCACCCGCCAGATGTCGTCGAAACGCGACAGCGCGTAGGTGTCCCACTTGTCCAGGTAGTAGACCGGATGCTCGTCGCGCAGCACCCGGTAGTACGGCAGCGGGTCGGCCATCACCGCCGGGTCGAACGGGTCGTACGTGAAGTCCTGTGCCGTGGTCACTTTCCCACTCACTGCAGCGGGGACGGGGGCAGCGCGGCCAGGATCGAATCCTCCCAGCCGTCGCGCAGCGCGGGGGCCACGCTCATCCAGGTGACGATCTCGGCCGGCGGGCTGTCCTTCCACGACGGGTAGTGGTTCTCGAAGCAGGCCCACTCCCCTTCCAGCGCCCAGTAGTGGATCACCTCGTTGAACCGGAACGTGGTGATGAACGAGCCCAGCCAGCGCTTGCCGGTGGATTCCGACCACGGCACGTAGAGGCGTTCGAGCTCGCGGATGTAGTCGTCCTGGCGGCCCGGCTTGGTCTGCATGATCTCCTGAATCACCAGTCCGGCCTTGAAATCCGACTGTTGCAGCTGCGCGAGGGTCTTGTTGCTGCGCCCGGCGTACATGATTCGACCCTCACCGCGCGCACCCGTCTCGTGAAGGAAGGCCGCCCACTTGGCCGCTGCGGCCTCGTGGGTGCCGCCGCGGGCCTGGGCCCGGCCGATACGGGCGTAGTCGGCGAACGCGTCGATCTCCCAGACCACGGTGACCTGCGGCCAGTGCCCGTTGTACGGCGTTGTCTCCCAGAGGGCGAACAGCCGGGCGCCGAGCTCGGCCATCATCGGGTGATAGACGCCGTCGAACTCGGCGACGAACCGCTCGCTGCCCGCCGACCCGAGGTCGATCGTCTCGTGCAGGTAGAGCAACGTGTGGCTGTGATATTTCTTCATGGTCACGACATGCTCCTGGTTGACAGCTGCACCCAGCGAGCGTGACACTCATCCCGTGTTTTGTAAAGTCATGACATGACGTACATCCCGTTGGCGAAGGGCTTCTGCTTCGGCGAGGGTCCGCGCTGGTTCGAAGGCCTGGTGTGGTTCTCCGACATGCTCGGCGAAGCTGTGCACACCGTGACCATGGCCGGTGAGATGAGCACCCTGAGCCTGCCAGGTCATGCCCCGTCGGGACTGGGTTTCCGGCCGGACGGATCGTTGTTGATCGTGTCCACCGAGCAGCGACTGGTACTCGGCTACGACGGCGAGTCGGTGACCACCGTCGCGGACCTGTCGGCGATCACGCCGGCCGCCCTCGGCGACATGGTGATCGACCGGCACGGTTGCGCCTACGTCGGTTCCCAGGCCCGCGAGGGGGGCGTGATCGTGCGCGTCGACCCCGACCGTGGACGCGCCGACGTCGTCGCCGAGGATCTGCAGTTCCCCAACGGGATGGCGGTCACCGACGGCGGCGACACCTTGATCGTCGCCGAATCCACCGGCCGCAGGCTGACCGCGTTCACCGTCGGCCAGGACGGAAGCCTCACGGCGCCGCGGGTTTTCGCCGACGGACTGGACGGACCCCCGGACGGCATCTGCGTCGACGCCGAGGGCGGGGTGTGGGCCGCCATGACCCTGGCCCACCAGTTCGAGCGCATCGAGGACGGCGGCCGGGTCACCGACCGGATCCATGTCGCCGACCGCGCCGCCATCGCCTGCACTCTCGGGGGGCCCGAGGATCGCACGCTGTTCCTGCTGAGCGCGCCCAGCGCGTATCCCGAGCGGCTGCGGGGCACCATGTTGTCCACCCTCGACGCCGTCACCGTCGACATCCCCGGAAGGTGACCGTGTCCCAGCCGACTACGCGCGACTCCTATTACGCACTCGTCGACGCCGACGACGAACTCGGCGAGAGGTTCGTCGCCACCGACCTGGTGCGCAGCACATGGTCGGCGGCCATCCAGCACGCCGCGCCGGTCTCGGCGCTGCTGGTGCGCGCACTGCAGCGCTGCGAGCCGCGGGCGGACACCCGACTGAGCCGGGTGCTCGTCGACCTGCTCGGCCCCGTCCCCGCCGAAGGCGACCTGTGGGTGCGCAGCAGCCGCGAACGCTCCGGCAAGCAGATCGAACTGGTCGCTGCCGAGATGCTGGCTCCCGGCCCCGACGGCACGCCACGGCCGGTCGCCAGGGCCAGCGGGTGGCGGTTGCAGACGCTGGACACCGCCGCCGTGGCGCACGCCGCCGCCGAACCACTGCGGCCGCTGTCGCAGGCCCGCGGCCGGGACATGAAGAAGGACTGGGACCGCAACTACGTGCACAGCCTGGACTGGCGCTGGCTGACCACGCCGATGGCCGAGGCGCCCGGTGAATCCTGGATCAGGCCGGAGGTCGACCTGGTCGGCGGCGAAACGATGACGGCGCTGGAGCGGCTGTTCGCCGTCGCCGACGACGCCAACGGCATCGGCACCAAACTCGACATCCGCAAGTGGACGTTCCTGAACACCGACCTCGCGGTGCACATCCACCGGGTGCCCGTCGGCGAGTGGATCGGCATCCGCGCCGAGACCAACTACGGCCCAGACGGTGTCGGCGCCACGCTGGGCACCCTGTTCGACGAGACCGGCGCCGTCGGCGCGATCCAGCAGTCGGTGCTGGTGCGCCCCCGCCCACCCCGCACCCCTCCCGCGGAATAGCATTCCGGGCTGCTGCGGGGCGTCGGCCGCGACCAGGAATGCTATTCCGCGGCGAAGTGGAGGGCGGCGGCCGGGCACTGGGTGACGGCCTGCCGCATGCGGTCCCGGTCCGACTCCGGGCGTTCGGCGCCGTGGATGACCACGCTGCCGTCGTCCTGCACCTCGAACACGTCCTCCGCGATCGACTCGCAGATGCCATGCCCGGTACACCTGGTGAGATCCACTCCGATCCGCATGACCACTCCGATCCTCAGCGCACGTGGGCGGGTAGCCGCTTCACGCCGTGCACGAATGTGCTGTAGAGCAGCTCGGGTTCGCCGAGCTCCACGACCTTCAAGCGGGACAACAACTCACGGAACAGGTTTCGCAGCTCCGCTTTGGCCAGCTGATTGCCGAGGCAGAAGTGCGGCCCGCCGCCGCCGAACCCCAGGTGCGGATTGGGCGAGCGGGACAGGTCGAAGGCGGCCGGGTCGTCGAAGACGGCCTCGTCGCGATTGGCCGAGCAGTAGAACAACCCCACCTTGTCCCCCGCGGCGACCGGCTGCCCGTTGATCTCGGTGTCGCAGGTGGCAAAGCGGGCGAACTGCATGACCGGGGAGGACCACCGGACGAACTCCTCGACCGCGGTGCCGATGCGGCCGTCGAAGTCCGCCGCCAGCCAGTCCCGCTGGTCGGGATTGTCGCGCAGTGCCAGCATCGCGTGCGTGGTCGTCTGCTTGGTGGTGTCGTTGCCCGCCGACGACAGCAGGATCAGGAACGCCCCGATCTCCTCGTCGGTGAGCTGCTGCCCGTCGACCTCGGCGTTGACGATGCTGGTCATCAGGTCGTCACCGGGATTGGCGCGCCGAAACTTCGCCAGCTCGACGCCGGTGCTCGACAGCAGCATGATCTCGTTGAGGGTATTGGCCGCCCGCTCCTCCAGCGAGCTGTACTCGTCGTCACTCATCGAGAACAGCTTCTCGGCGGCCAGCGCCACCGCGGGCTGATCGGCGGTGGGCACGCCGAGCATCTCCATGATCGTCAGCATCGGAAGGCGCGCAGCACAATCGGCGACGAAGTCGATGTCACCGGCCCCGACCAGGTCGTCGACGATTCCGACCGCGTGGCGGTGGATCTGCTCTTCGATCCGCCGGACATTGCGCGGGGTGAACGCCGAGCTGATCAACCGCCGGTAGGTGGTGTGCTGCGGCGGGTCCATGGTGAGGAAGAACGACGCGAAACGCTGTACGTCGGCGGGCATCGGGTCCAGCGCGACGCCGCGTTCGGAGGTGAACAGTTCCGGATGCTGGCTGACGTAGGCGATGTCGGCCCGGCGGGTGAGCGCCCAGAACCCGGGCTCCTCGATCGGGAACAGCGACGGCAGCGGCGCGTGCCAGGTCAGCCCGTCGACGGCGCGCAGACGGGCGAAGCACTCGTCACGCTGCGCGAAGGGCCGGCTCCAGAAGTCGTGTGAGGTGATGTCGATCGAGCTGTACTCACGCTCGCGCAGCGATGGTGCAGTCACCGAAATAGCGTGACACTACGACGTTAATTTGTAAAGCTGTGCTCATGCCGCAACGGATGTCGGGTGAGGGCGGGCCCCGCGATGCCGACGACCCGGACGGGTCCACCCGTCAGCGGATCCTGACCGCGACCGCAGAAGTGTTGGGCCGCAGCGGTACGACGAAGCTGTCACTGTCGGACGTGGCGGCCCAGGCGGGCGTCTCGCGGCCCACGCTGTACCGCTACTTCGCCGACAAACGCGAACTGCTCGGCGCATTCGTGGTGTGGGAGCGGCAGTACTACGAGCGGGCGATCGCGGCCGCCACCGCCGATCTCCCGGCCGCGGAGCGGCTCGATGCGGCCCTGCGGGTCATCGTCGAGTACCAGTCGTCCTATCCGGGACTTCGGATGGTCGACGTCGAACCGGACCAGGTGATTCGGCGGCTGGCGCGGGTGCTGCCGCTGATGCGCGAGCGGCTGCAGCGGATGTGCACCGGCCCCGACGCGGCGGTGGCCGCGGCGACCGCCGTGCGGGTGGCGATCTCGCAGTACCTGGTGCGCAGCGACGACTCCGACCAGTTGCTGGCCCAGCTCCGGCACGCGGCCGGGGTCAGGGACCCCGACCGGTAGTGTTCGGCCGATGGGGCGCAAGGGGTGGCGGGGTGCGCCGCCCGCCGACGACACCGAGGCGCGCGAGCGGATCCTCAGCGCGGCACTGAACAGCATCGAGCGGCGTGGCCCGCGCCTGACCACGCTGACCGAGGTGGCCGCCGACGTCGGCATCACCCGCCCGACGATCTACCGCTACTTCGCATCCACCGAGGAACTGCTCGCCGCCACGGCCCGCATCGCGCTCGACCATTGGACGGCACGCATCGGCCGCATCGTCGGCCACTTCACCGATCCCACCGACCTGCTGGTCGAGGCGGTCGCCTACGTGGTCGAGCAGTTGCCCCACGAACCTCTGCTGGCGCTGCTGCTGGAGACCGACCGGATGCGGGTCATGAGCAGACAGATGGTGATGCCCGCAGCGATAGCGCGTTCCCGCGCCATGCTGGAGCGCACCGGGATCGACTGGGCGGCAATGGGGTTCACCGGCCAGCGGATGGACGACCTGGTGGAGTTCGTGTTGCGGATGATCCAGTCGATGGTCATCGCGCCGTCGGACCCACCGCGGTCACCTGCGGCGCTGCGCGACTATCTGCGGCAGTGGATCGCGCCGGTGATGGGCGCAGCCCTCAGCTGAGCGCGACCGGCGCGTCCGCGGCCGAAACCACCTCGGTGGCGGGATGTGCGGGCAGGTCGTCGGCCAGGAACCAGCGGAACGACATCAGTCCCTCCGGATGACCCTTGGTCGAGATCGCATTGGGATGGTCGAGCTGCTCCATGCTGACCACGATCGTGACCGTGCCGTCGGAATTGGGCACGGCCGAGCCGGAATTCAGGCCCGCCCTGCCGTACTCGACGTCCAGCGCCGCCATGTACTGGTTCCACAGCGTCAGATTCCAGAAGCGGCAGGCCGGATGCTCGGCGGTGATCACCAGGGCCTCCCCCGGCTTCAGGGAGAACCCTCCGAGGCAGTAACAGGCGTCCTGCATCGAGTATCCGTACGTCGCACCCCCCGCCCGGTACGGCGGCGCGAGGGTGTTGACGCTCAACGACTGACCGTCGGCGAGCTCGACCGGTTGCCGCTCGGCCAGGATCAGGGGTGTCAGCGCGTACATGTCCTGGGCGAAGCGCAGCGACGCCCGTAGCGACTTCGCCAGGTCGGCATCGGATTTCAGCGGCACGACCGGCAGGCCGGCGTGATCGACGACCTCGATGTCCCACTGCACGCGCGCGCCGGTCTCGGGGTGCTCGTGGTAGTCGCGGGTGATGATGCCGCGCGCGTCGGGGGTCAGCTCGATGAACGGACCCCGGTAGCCCGCCGGCCGGCACGGACCCAGCAGACACGCGAACCGGCCGTCGTCGTCCAGCGGCATGTCGACGTCGTAGAGCAGGCCCACGGTGCGGTTGGGCCACGCTCCGGGCTCGGGCTCGTTGTAGACCGTCACCGAGTACATGACACTGTCGTTCGGACGGCCACTGACCCGGTAGGTGCGCCGCGGGTCGACGACCGCGTAGCCGTAGTAGCAGTCGGTGTTGTCCCCGCCCCAGCGCCGGTCGGGCCGGAACGGCGTCAGCGTGTCGATGAAGCGCGGCGCGACCGGGTCGGCGAAGAAGTGCATGTCCAGCGACAATGCGAGCATGGTGGCGAGGTTCTGGTATCCCTCGGCCACGGCGGTCCGGCCGCGCACCGCCTTCGGCCCTCCGAGGAACTGATAGTCGAAATCGGCGAAGGCGGTGAGCAATTCACGCCACGCCGCCGCAGTGTCACCGCCGGGAGCAGACATGCCCGAGATCATAACCACAAACCTTACGGCAAAACATTTCTTGTAAGATGTGTAACGTCCGAGTAGCGTCCTGCCCCGTGACAGCTCCCCCCTCTTCCCGTCCGGCGCCGGTGCACATCACCGACCTGGCCCGGCCGACGTTCACCGCGGAGGCGCAGGTGATCATCGACGGCATGGCGGCCATGGCCGACTACTGCCCGCTGACCGCGGAAGCGCTGCACGAGCAGGCCGCGGCCCAGACCGGTCTCACCGACTTCGGCGACCAGGACTACCGCGAGCGGATGGCGGTGCTGCTGCAGGCTTTTCACGAGCTGCCCCGACTGACCCCGTTCGGCCGCACCTATGCGTTCTCGCTGATGCTCACGTTCCTCAAGGGCAGGCTGTATGTCGTCGAGCACCTCAAGCGCCATCCCGAGGTGTTCGACATCGACATCAGCGCCCCGCTGATCATCGCGGGCCTGCCGCGCACCGGCACCACCCACCTGCACAGCCTGCTGGCCGCCGATCCCGGACTGCGCTCGCTGCCGTACTGGGAGGCCCAGGAACCGCTGCCGCCGCCCGGCGAGGAGGGCACGATCGCCCCCCGCCGCGAGAGAACCGGTGCCGCGCTGAACATCTCGAACACCCTGATGCCGTACTTCCAGTTGATGCACGAGATGACGATCGACCACATCCACGAGGACATCGGGTTGATGGTGCAGGACTTCGCCAGCGGGTTCTTCACCACGCTGACACATCTGCCGCGGTGGTCGGACTACCTGCGCGACAACGACCAGACGCCCGGCTACCAGTTTCTGCGGATGATGCTCCAGGTGCTGCTGCACCAGGATGGGCACCAACGCCGATGGGTGCTCAAGAGCCCGCAGCACCTCGAGCAGTTCGTGCCCATCATGAACGTCTTCCCCGACGCGACGTTCATCGTCACCCACCGCGACCCCGTCGACGTCGCGGTGTCGATGGCCACCATGATGACGTACACGATGCGCATGAGCGTCGACGAGGTCGACGTGCCCACCGTGGCCGGCTACTGGATCGACCGCATCGACGAGATGCTGTCGGCATGTCTGCGCGACCACGACAAACTGCCGCCGGACCGGACCATCGACGTGCGCTTCGACGAGTTCATGGCCGACGACCTGGCCATGGTCGAGCGGGTCTGGGAGACCGCCGGCTACCGGCAGAACGCGCAATCACGGGCGGCGGTCCGCGACTACCTGGCCGGCCACACCCGGGGCAGGCTGGGCTCGGTGGACTACCGGGCCGCCGATCTCGGCCTGGACAAGGCCGAACTGCGCCGGCGTTTCGCGCCTTACGTCGAACGGTTCGTGCGCTGAGCCAGTTCCGTCAGCACCTCGTCGGTGTGCTCGCCGAGTTCCGGTGCCGTGCGGCGGATCTCGCTGGGTGTGCCGTGGAAATCAGCCGGGGTGGCCACCATCGGCACGGACCCGCCGTCGGCGTCGGGCACGTACACGATCCCGCCCGCGGCGTGGAACTGTTCGTCGGCGACGACGTCTTCCAGCGAGTTGATCGGCGACCAGAACAGATCCGGTTGTCCGGCAAAGACTTCCGACCACTGCGCGAGGGTCGCGCCGGCGAAGATCTCGTCGAGTTCGGCGATCAGCCCGGCCGCGTTGGCGGCGCGCGCCCGGCCGGTGGCATAGCGTTCGTCGGCCAGCCACTCGGGCCGTGCGACCGCCGCGCACAGCGCAGGCCAGTGCCGGTCGCCCTGCAGGCCCACCAGCCAGAACCGCCGCCCGTCGGCCGCGGTGTAGTTGTTCATGCACGGGTTGCCCATCGACTCGCGCCGGCCGATCGCGATCGGATGGCCGGTGATCAGGAACGTGTTGAGGTCGAAGCTGACCGTGTACGCGCCCTGCCGGTACAGCGACGTGCTGACCAATTGCCCTGTGCCGGTGCGGGTCCTCGCAAGCAGTGCCGCGCACACCGCGCCGGCCAGCGTCATGCCGGCCATGTGGTCCCCCATCCCGCCGCGCTGGAACGGCGGGGTCTCCCCCGGGCGCGTGAGCAGATGCGCCAGCCCAGCCCTGGCCCAGAACGCGGCCACGTCGTAGGCGGGCCGGTCGGCGTCGGGCCCCTCAGCGCCGTAACCGGTGATCAAGCCATAGACCAGGCGCGGGTTCGCCGCAGCCAACGTCTCGAAGTCGCAGCCGATGCGGCGCAGCGCGCCGGGGCGGATGTTGGTCAGGAACACGTCGGCGTCGGCGAGCAGTCCACGCGCGGCCGTCTGCCCCTCGGCCGTCGCGAGGTCCAGCACCACGCTGCGCTTGCCCCGGTTGTCCATCTGGAACGGCGGGCTGACGTGGTGACGGTCCTGCGGGTCGATACCCAGCATCCGGCCGAACGTCCTGGCCGGGTCGCCGGCGGGCGGTTCGATCTTGACCACGTCGGCGCCCCAGTCCGCGAGGATGCCACCCGCGGCCGGACCCGCGACCCATACGCCGAGTTCGACGATCCGGACACCCGCCAGCGGACCCGCCATGCGCCTGACCTCCCTAATTTTACAAGATCGCGCCGGTTTGTAACCCTGTGTGGGCTACCGGTCCAAGCCTAGGAGTCACCTGGTGTCCGTCATCGCCAATCGGGTCGCACCCGCTGCGGGTCTGGCCTCGCATCTGGGCCGTGCGTTCCGCCGGATCGGGACCGACGCGCTGGTCGGCGGCCGGCGCGCCCTGCCCCGGACCGTCGCCGAACTCGATGCCGCGGCGCTGTCGTCGATCATCGGGCGCACCGTCACATCGGTGTCGGTGCTCGACGCCGACGCGGGCACCTCGTCGCGCGCCCGGCTGGCCCTGACCGGTGACAACGTCCCCGCCACCGTGTTCGTCAAGATGGCGGCCGAGACCCTGGCCACCCGGCTGATGGGCGAGCTCGGCAATCTCGCCGACACCGAGACCCGGTTCTACCGCCAGCTCGCCCCGGAGCTGGCCGGGGTGCCGCTCAGCTTCGGCTCCCGTTTCGACCCGGCCACCGGAAGGTTCGTGCTGGTTCTGGAAGATCTCGCGGACCCGTCCGCGTCCTCGTGCGAGTTCCCCGACACCCTGCATCCGATCGATCCCGACCGGGCCGCGCTCGTCGTCGAACTGCTGGCCCGGCTGCACGGGACGTTCTGGGGCCGGCTGCCAGCGCGTGGCCGAACCGGGCCGCTGGGCTGGCTCTACACCGCGTCGGGCGACAGCGCCTCGTTGCTCACCGCACCGCTGCTGCGGACAGCGGCGCGGCGCATCGCCGAGCGCACCGACCTGCCGGTGCACCGCGGACGCTTCATCGACGAGAACTACCGCGCCGTCGCCGCGCTCGTGGACCGTCCGCCGCACACCGTGATGCACGGTGACGCGCACCCCGGCAACCTGTACTTCCGCGACGGCAAGGCCGGACTGTTGGACTGGCAGGCCGTCCGGCGCGGCCACCCCGGCCGAGAGCTCGCCTACACGCTGGTCACCAGCATGACCACCGACGACCGGCAGCGGACCCAGCAGGATCTGCTCGACGTGTACCGGCGCGCGCTGGCCGCGGCGGGGGGTCCCGACATCGACCGCGACGAACTGTGGCATCGCTACCGGCAGGGCGCGCTGTATCCGTACGTCGCGGCGCTGATCACCGCAGGCATGGGCGGCATGCAGGTCGAGGACATCGCGATGAAGGGCCTGGCGCGCAGCCTCAACGCCCTGCAGGACCTCGACACCGTGGCCCTGCTCCAGCGGAGTCTGTGACCAACGACGCCAGCGCTTCACCGGTGATCCGAGGGGACCACGCTTTACGATCGACTCCGAACCCGTAAGTGAGGCCCGCAAAACGTGAAGCAATCCGCAGCCGATACCCCCGACGCCGCCGAGGACACCTCGACGCGGCAGCGGATTCTCGTCGCCACCTCCGAGGTGCTCGCCCGCAGCGGCCAGACCAAGCTGAGCCTGTCCGAGGTCGCGCTGCAGGCCGGGGTGTCCCGGCCGACCCTGTACCGCTGGTTCGCCGACAAGCAGGCGCTGCTCGAGGCGTTCGGCGTCTACGAACGGGAGATGTTCGAGACCGGCATCGCCAGGGCCACCGCCGGGTTGCGCGGTAACGAACGGCTCGATGCGGCGATGCGTTTCATCGTCGAGTACCAGCAGTCCTATTCGGGGGTACGGCTCGTCGACATCGAGCCCGAGGTGGTGATCGGGCGGCTGTCGCAGATCATCCCGTCGATGCGGGCGCAGCTGGAGAAACTGCTCACCGGCGCCAACGCCGGGGTGAAAGCGGCCACCGCGATCCGGGTCGCGGTGTCGCACTACATCGTGCGCAGCGACGACGACGATCAGTTCCTCGCGCAGTTGCGCCACGCGGTCGGAATTCGACCGTCAGTGACCGACTAATCGACTGATCGATCGATCAGACCGGCTGACATTCGATTCAAAATTTGTAATGCTGTGGCTATGACCACAGTGCAGAGCGAATCGGGTGTGTTGGCCGGCGACGAGCGGATGCTCATCGACGGCGAGCTGCAACACACCAGCAGCGGAGCGACATTCGATGTCATCCATCCCGCCAGTGCGGAAGTTGCCGGCCGGGCCACC
>NZ_BCRS01000153.1 GCF_001552715.1 Mycolicibacterium vaccae NBRC 14118 = CIP 105934
CCGTCGTCACGCTGCGCCCCCGGCTGCCCGCCGCGCTCACCGCCGTGCTGTGCAGCGCCGCGGTGGTGGCCACGCTGCCCGACCTCACCTGGGGGGTGGGCGGGCGCGTCGCCTCCGTGCAGTACCCGCCGGGGTGGCCGGCGGCGGCCGCGGTGATCAACGCCGATCCCGCGACGGTGGCGGTGCTGCCGGTCGACAGCATGCGCCGGTTCGCGTGGGCCGGCGACGCGCCGGTGCTCGATCCGCTGCCGCGTTGGCTGCGCGCCGATGTGCTGAGCACCGGTGACCTGACCATCGCCGGCAAGAACGTGCCCGGCGAGGGCAGCAGGGCCCGCGACGTGCAGCAGATGCTGATCGCCGGCGCCGGGGCCGACGAACTCGCCGGAGCCGGGGTGGGCTGGGTGGTGGTGGAGAACCAGAACGGTCAGGCGCCGCCGCTGGCGTTGCCGGTCGCGTTCGCCGACGACGCGCTGACGGTGTACGCGGTCGGCGGCAACACGCCTGGCTCGCCGCACCGCCCCGCGCTGCTCGCCGCGCACGCGGTGTGGCTCGCCGCGCTCGGCGCCGGACTCATCGGGATGCTGGCCGGATGGCTGCGCTCACACCGCGCACGCCGTGGGCAGCAGGAGCTGGATCGGCCACAGCGCGGCCACCAGTAGGTAGGCCACCAGCCCGCCGCCGGCCGGCAGCCGCACCTGCAGGATGGTCTCCAGCTGCTGGACCTCCTCGAAGCGGAAGAACGCCCACCCCAGCCCGATGGTCACGTACGGGATCGCCAGCCACAGCCCGAGTTCGATCACGTCGGCAACCGACAGCCGCCTGGCCAGCAGGCTTCGGGTGGCGGTGCGGATCGACATCCTCAGACCAGCCTGCGGTGCCTGCGGACGCGGTGGCGGACGTCGGCGAGCAGCAGGTGGCTGCCACCCTGGCGGATGAAGCCCGGCACGAACCGGTTCACGAACGCGACGAACAAAAACAGCTGCTCGAACCACCACTGCCGCCGCACGCCCCAGGACACCCCGAGCGCGTCGCGGAACACCGGGGCCAGGAACCCCGCGGTCAGGAACTTCAGCAGCGGCCGGAACGGCAGCCCCAGAAGCGGATTGATCATCCGCAGGTTGATCAGCTCGGTCAGGTAGGACCTGACGACGTCGTCCATCTGGACCTGCTCGCACGCGGTGTTCCAGTAGCCGTCGAACTCCACCCGGCTCGGCGGCCACTGGTCGGGGCTGACCTGCAGCGTGGTGCCCAGCGTCGCCGCCGAGCGGTAGAACTGCTCAGCCTGTTCGGAGGTCATCTCGCCGCGCAGCAGCTGGTAGGTGTCCTCCAGCCCGACGAACAGGCAGGCCGCCACCCACATCTGCAGATCGCGGTCGAAGGCGTTGTAGGGCACCGGGCTGGCCGGGCCCGCCTTCACGTGCCGGTGGGCGCCGTCGACGGCCGCGCGGAACGCGGCCCGGTCGGCGTCGGTCCCGAAGATCGCCACGGCGAGGTACTGGAACGTGGTGCGCGCCCGTTTCCACGGATGCTTGAGCAGGTTCCCGGAATCGACCTTGCTCTCCACCACGCCGTAACCCACGCCGGGCCGGGACAGCTGCATGATCACGTTGGCCGCACCCGCGGCGAACGACCAGAAGTCCATCGCACCGGCGACGGTCACCGGGTCGTCGCTCCAGCGTGCGGTGCGCCGGCTGATCTGAATTCTGTTGCGGCTCATGGCAGGCAGACGTCCGTGACGAACAGGACGGGCCAGAACACCACGGACCCGACGAACGCGGCGATCCGGTACAGGCCGTCCGCGTCGGCGTAGTGGTCGGGTTTGAGCAGCGCGACGAGCAGCCCGAGCGCGCCGTAGGGCGCACCGGCCAACAGCGCGGCACCGATCCACTCGGCGACGGTCATTTCGTAGTCCATGATCCGGCGCAGCGCGCTGAGCATGGCCGCTATGTTAATGGCCATTCACGACGGTGTCCGCGATACCAGCGAGATCCGCGGGGCCCGCCGCGTCCGTGCGTCCGGCTCAGATGACGCCGCTGGCCGGCTGCCCGGCGCGGACGGCGTCCAGCACCGCGCGCATCGCGTCGGCACTCTGCTCCCAGGAGAACTCGCCGCTGCGCACCTGTGCCTTGGCGCCCAGCTGTTCGCGCAGCACCCCGTCGGTCAGCAGCCGCTCCAGGCCGTCGACCAACTGGTCACTGTCGTCGACCAGCATGCCGGTGACCCCGTCGACGATCGAGTCGGTCAGCCCGCCCGAGCTGCGGTAGCCGATCGTCGGCACGCCGTGCTGGGCGGCCTCGACCACCGACAGCCCCCAGCCTTCCTTGCGCGAAGGCAGTACATGCACCCAACTGCGCTGCAGCACAGCATGTTTGGTGGCGTCGTCGACGTGTCCGTGGAAGGTGACCGCGTCGGATATGCCGAGCCGGGCGGCGTGGTCGACGAGTCGTTGGGCCCACCAGCCGTCGCCCAGGACGTCCAGGTGCACGTCGGGGACCCGGGTGCGCAACCGGGCGACCGCGTCGAGTGCGTCCTCGATCTGCTTGTGCGGCACCAGCCGCGACAGCACCACCACACGGGGTGTCTCCGACCGCGGCACCGCCAGCGTGTGTTCGGGGGCGGCGTCGACACCGTTGCGGACCACCGCGATCCGCTCCGACTGCACTCCCAGCTCCGCCAGGTCGCGTGCCGAGGGCAGCGACACCGTGACGTACTGGTTGCGCCGGTGCAGCCGCGGGGACAGCCGCGACTCGACGAACCAGCCGATCCGGCTCATCACCGGGCCGGCGACCGGCCACTGTTCCCGGTGACAGTGGTGCACCAGCACGACCGTGCGCCTGCCGTAGACCAGCCGGGACAGGAAGGGCAGGCCGTTCTGGGTGTCCACCACGATGTCGGGGCGGACGCGGCGCATCGGGCCCAGCCCGATCTTCGCGGCGGCCATCGCGAGCCCGGCCCACACGTAGACCGTGTAGGGCCCGCCCCTGCGTTGGATCTGCACGCCGTCGACGACTTCGCGGCGCGGCGCACCGGCGTAGCGCGCGGTCCGCAGGGTGACCCGGGTGCCCGAGGCGGCCAGTTGGGCACCGATGCGTTGCAGGTAGGTCTCGCTGCCGCCGCCCTGGGGGTGGCCGGTGTCGCGCCAGCAGAGCAGGAGCACCGAGCGGACCCGCGCAGAGGAGCGGTCGGGCTCAGGCTGGGCAGACATCCCCGCCAGCCTAACGGGTGGTCAGTAGGGTGGCCGGGTGCCTGCCACCGACCGCTTCGCCGAACAGGCGACGCTGGCGCGGTCGTTGCGGCTGCTCGCGGCGTTCCGCTTCGAGCAGAGTGACCCGGACCGCTTCTACGGCGCGCTGGCCGACGACACCGCCGCGATGGTCGGGGACCTGTGGCGGTCGGTCTCGGGCACCGGGGTGTCGGGGCTGACGCTGCTGGACGTCGGCGGCGGGCCCGGCTACTTCGCGACCGCGTTCACCGAGGCCGGCGTCCGCTACGTCGGCGTCGAACCCGATCCGCGCGAGATGCACGCCGCCGGGCCGCGCACCCGTGCCCGGGCCGGCACGTTCGTGCGGGCGTCGGGGACCGCGTTGCCGTTCGCCGACGACAGCGTCGACATCTGCCTGTCGTCGAACGTCGCCGAGCACGTCGCGCAGCCGTGGCGGCTCGGCGACGAGATGCTGCGCGTCACCCGGCCCGGCGGCCTGGTGGTGCTGTCCTACACGGTGTGGCTGGG
Organism: Mycolicibacterium vaccae NBRC 14118 = CIP 105934; assembly: GCF_001552715.1. GTDB lineage: Bacteria > Actinomycetota > Actinomycetes > Mycobacteriales > Mycobacteriaceae > Mycobacterium > Mycobacterium vaccae. Next base: position 3,731 of record NZ_BCRS01000153.1, read on the forward strand.
TCCGTTCGGAGGTCACGAGATGGGGCTGACGCACTATCTCGGCGGATACCGGGCCGCGGAGCGCTACACCCGCAAACACGGCCACCGGCCGAAGAACGACTACGGCTCGTCGTTGTTCGCTGTGCATGCGCGCGACGGCCTGCGCTGGGCCGAGGGCACCGGGGCGCTGATTGCCGCATTCCCGCGCTACCACCCCCGATGGGCCTGGTGGCTGACCCGGGTGCCGGGTCTGCGGGAATTCCTGGTGAGCAACCTGGTGCTGGTGTTGCGGCCGTCTTGACACCTGTCTTGCAACAGGTTCTCGTTTGGCCTCACGATCGGTAGTGTGACCCACATGACTCAAAGCACTGCTTTCAAGACCGAGTGGGACAAACTGTTCATCGGCGGCAAGTGGGTCGAGCCGGCCACCTCGGACGTGATCGAGGTGCACTCCCCCGCCACCGGCGAGAAGGTCGGCCAGGTTCCGCTGGCCACCAAGGCCGACGTCGACGCCGCATTCGCGGCCGCCCGCAAGGCCTTCGACGAGGGCCCCTGGCCGCGGCTCACCCCGAAGGAGCGCGAGGCCGTCATCGCCAAGGCGATCGAGCTGATCGAAGCGCGCGCCGACGAATTCAAGGCGCTGTTGAAGCTGGAGACCGGCCAGCCGCAGACCATCGTCGACATGATGCAGTACGGCGCGGCCATGTCGACGCTGCAGTTCTACGCCTCGGCGGCGGACAAGTTCTCCTGGCAGGACATCCGCGACGGCGCGTACGGCCAGACCCTGGTGCTCAAGGAACCGATCGGCGTCGTCGGCGCCGTCGTCGCCTGGAACGTGCCGTTCTTCCTGGCCGCCAACAAGCTGGGCCCGGCCCTGCTGGCCGGCTGCACCCTGGTGCTCAAGCCCGCCGCCGAGACCCCGCTGACCACCAACCTGATGGCCGAGGTGTTCGCCGAGGCGGGGCTGCCCGAGGGTGTGCTCTCGGTGGTGCCCGGTGGCGTGGACACCGGCCGTGCCCTGACCGACAACCGGGAGATCGACAAGTTCACCTTCACCGGGTCCAGCGCGGTCGGCAAGGAGATCGGCAAGATCGCCGCCGAGAAGCTCAAGCCGTGCACGCTGGAGCTGGGCGGCAAGTCCGCGGCGATCATCCTGGAGGACGCCGACCTGGACGCCACCCTGCCGATGCTGATCTTCTCCGGCCTGATGAACTCCGGCCAGGCCTGTGTGGGCCAGACCCGGATCCTGGCCCCGCGGTCGCGCTACGACGAGGTCGTGGAGAAGATCGCGGCCGCCGCGGCCGGCATGGCGCCCGGCCTGCCCGATGACGCGGCCGCCATGATCGGCCCGCTGATCAGCGAGAAGCAGCGCGAGCGCGTCGAGGGTTACATCAAGAAGGGCCTCGATGAGGGCGCGCGCCTGGTTGCCGGCGGCGGCCGGCCCGACGGCCTGGACAGCGGATGGTTCGTGCAGCCCACCGTGTTCGCTGATGTGGACAACTCGATGACCATCGCCCAAGAGGAGATCTTCGGTCCCGTCCTCGTGGTGATCCCGTTCGAGGACGAGGCCGACGCGGTGCGCATCGCCAACGACTCGGTCTACGGCCTGGCCGGTTCGGTGTACACCACCGATTACGCCAAGGCCGTCGAGATCGCCAAGCAGATCCGCACCGGCACCTACGGCATCAACATGTACGCCTTCGATGCCGGGGCCCCGTTCGGCGGCTACAAGAACTCCGGCATCGGCCGCGAGTGCGGACCGGAAGGCATCGCCGGGTACTGCGAGTCCAAGAGCGTGCTGCTGCCGTTCGGCTATACCCCGGCCTCTTAACCCACGCAGACGCGAGACTGAGGTTGTTGGCGGAGTTTCTCGGGAAACTCGCCAACAACCTCAGTCTCGCTGCATCTCAGAACCCCGCTTCAGACAGCTCCATCGCGGTCAGGTCCACCGCCTGCAGGACGCGGCGCTGCGCGGACAGCCGCGGCAGCACGGTGCGGGCGAAGAACTTCGCGCCGGCCACCTTGCCCGTGTAGAACGCCCGGTCCCGCTCGCTGACGTCGCGGTCCAGCGCGTTCAGCGCGGTCTCGGCCTGGCGCAGCAGCAGCCACCCGATCAGCAGATCCCCGACCGAGAGCAGGAACGGCACCGACTCCAGCCCCAGCCGGTACAGCTGGCTGGAATCCTGCTGCGACTCGATCAGGTAGGTGGTCATCGACGTGACCATCTCCTGGACGTCGTCGACCGCGGTGGTCAGCAGCGCGCGCTCGGTGGCCAGCTCGTCGCGGGCCGCCGGATCGTCGAGGAACGCGCGCAGGTCGGTCACCACGTGCATCAGCGCCCCGCCCTGGTCGCGGGCGATCTTGCGGAAGAAGAAGTCCTGCGCCTGGATCGCGGTGGTGCCTTCGTACAGCGAGTCGATCTTCGCGTCGCGGATGTACTGCTCGATCGGGTAGTCCTGCAGGAACCCGGACCCGCCGAACGTCTGCAGCGACTCGGTCAGGCACTGGTAGGCCCGTTCGGAGCCGACGCCCTTGACGATCGGCAGCAGCAGGTCGTTGACCCGGCCGGCCATCGCCTCGTCGGCGCCCGACACCGCGTCGGCGACCACGTAGTCCTGGTGTGCGGCGGTGTAGAGGTACAGCGCGCGCAGCCCTTCGGCGTAGGCCTTCTGGGTCAGCAGCGCCCGGCGCACGTCGGGGTGGTGGATGATCGTCACCCGCGGCGCTGCCTTGTCGGTCATCTGCGTCATGTCCGCGCCCTGCACCCGTGTCTTGGCGTACTCCAGCGCGTTCAGGTACCCGGTCGACAGCGTGGACATCGCCTTGGTGCCCACCATCATTCGCGCGTACTCGATCACCCGGAACATCTGGGCGATGCCGTTGTGGGTGTCGTTGACCAGGTAGCCGACCGCCGGGGTGCCGTGCTGGCCGAACGTGAGCTCACAGGTGGCCGAGGCTTTCAGGCCCATCTTGTGCTCGAGGCCGGTGACGAACACGCCGTTGCGTTCGCCGAGTTCGCCGGTCTGCGGGTCGAAGTGGAACTTCGGCACCACGAACAGGCTCAGCCCCTTGGTGCCCGGGCCCGCGCCCTCCGGGCGGGCCAGCACGACGTGCAGGATGTTCTCGAACAGGTCGTCGGCGTCGCCGTTGGTGATGAAGCGCTTGACGCCGTCGAGGTGCCAGGAGCCGTCGGGCTGCTCGACGGCCTTGGTGCGCCCGGCGCCGACGTCGGAGCCGGCGTCGGGTTCGGTGAGCACCATCGTCGCGCCCCAGCGCCGCTCGATCATCAGCGACGCCCAGTGCCGCTGCTGCTCGTTGCCGATCGCGTTGAGCACGTCCGCCATCTTCGGACCGGCCGCGTACATGAAGGCCGCGGGCTGGGCGCCGAGCGCGAGCTCGTTGATCGCCCACTCCAGCATCCTCGGCGCCGGCACCCCGCCGATGTCCTCGGACATCCCGACCCGGAACCACTCGGCGTCCTGCCAGGCACGGTAGGACTTCTTGAACGGCTCGGGGATCGTCACGGTGTGGGTGGCCGGATCGAACGACGGCGGGGTGCGGTCGGTCTCGGCGAACGCCTCGGCCACCGGGCCCTCCGCGAGCTTGGCGGCTTCCCGCAGCATCTCGCGCACGGACTGCCCGTCGAGGTCACCGAACTGTCCGGTGGCGAGCACCTTCTCCAGGTCGAGCATCTCGAAGAGGTTGAACTCCAGGTCTCGGACGTTGCTCCGGTAATGACCCATCGCGGGCGGCCTCCAATTGTCGTGCGGATTCGCTCCGCCACCCTACGGCGGCGGGCTCAGCCGCGCCGCCAGTGGGCGCACACGAAATCCGCGTTGACGGCCGAGGACACCAGCGCCCATTCGGAGCGCAGCGGCAGCATCGGAGATCCGGCGCCCAGCGTGCAGGGCGCGTAGGAGACGATCATCTCGTCGACCAGGCCCGCGCTGACGAACTGGGCCGCCACGTCTCCGCCGCCGACGACCCACACGTTCTTGCCGCCCGCGGCCGCACACAGGACCGGGTGCAGGTCGGCGACGTCGCCGGCGAAGGTCTGCACGTCGTGGCCGTCGGCGACGAGGCCGTCCCGGTGGGTCAGCACCCAGGACGGTTGCGGGTACATCCAGTCACCCGGGTGGTTGTGCAGGATCCATTCGTAGGTGTCGGCGCCCATCACCAGCGCGCCCACCGACGCCAGGAACGGGTCGATCGCGAACGGGCCGTCGGCGTCGATGTCGCGTGAGACCAGCCAGTCCAGGCTCTTGTTCTGGTCGACGATGAAGCCGTCGAGACTGGCTGCGGTGTAGTACACGGTGGCCATCTAGTTTCCTCTCATCCAGTCCAGCGGATCGCCGAGCCGGCTCTTCACCCCGTGCCGGGCCAGCATGGCGCGGACCAGTTCCCGGCGGTGCGCCGAGTAGGTCAGCACGTGCGCCACGATGCCGAAGAGCTGGAAGGACTCCGGCGGGTCGCACAGCGCGTCGATCACGGTGTCGCCGAGCCGGCCCGCCGCGGCGTACTCGGAAACCATTGCGCGCCAGCGCTTGCCGATGTCGTCGTGATGCGCGGCCAACTCCGCGGCGTCGACGGACTCGGGTTGGGTGGCCCTTCGGGACGGGAAGTCGTCGCCGGCGATGGTGGCCAGCCACACCTGTTTGTTCCACACGATCGCGCCGAGCACCGCGCCCACGCTGGGTTCGGGACCGTCCCATTCGAGCACCGTCTGCCCCGGCGCGATCTCGGCGGTCCACTGCTGCGCGCTCAGCTGCGTCGCCTGTTCGAGCAGATGCGCGGTGTCGGCGAGGTCGTGGTCGACCATCAGCGACGCGATGTCGGGGGTGTGCGCACGGCTGCCGGGATCGCTGTCCAGCCAGAGCGATTCGGGCGGATGGAAGTGCAGGCCGTTGGGCGCCGGCAGCCGGAAGTGCACCTCGCCGGCCTGCGACGGGGGCAGCCCGTAAGTGCGCCGGAACGCCCGGGAGAACACCTCGGCCGACGACCACCCTTCGTCGGCGGCCACGGCCGACACCGCCTCGCCGCGCTGCAGCCGCCACGCGGCCCGCTCCAGCATCACCCTGCGGCGCAATGCCGCCGGCGATTCCCCGGTCAGCCGGCGGACCTCGCGGGAGAAGTGGAACTCCGAGCTGTAACTGCTGCGCGCCATGTCGCCGACGTCGCCGTTGGCCGAATCGGTGACGGCGTCGAGGAGTTCACGGAGCCGGTCGCGGTGGCGATGAGCGCTCGCGCGAAGAGCAGATGGGTCGCGCGGCGATGGGTCGGTCACGGTTTCCGAGTATCGTCGCGAGCCGCCGCCGGCGACATGACAATTCCTGCTGGAGCTGCCGAACCTGTCCCGGAAAGACACTATGGCGGAATCCCCCGACCGGGTTCCGCCATAGCGTTTGTGACGCTACAGCGGGCGCTTCGGCGCTGCCGGGTGTTTCGGACTACCGGCCAGCTGCAATTGTCACCGCGCGCGGGACTGCGTGGCTCCGCTGCGACGTTGACCGCAGCATGACGCACACACCTCAGTTCACCGCCCTGGTCACCGGCGCCAACCGGGGCCTCGGCCGCCAGTTCGCCGCACAGCTCGCCGCGCGCGGCGCCAAGGTCTACGCCGGGGCCCGTCGCCCCGAGACCGTCGATCTGCCCGGCGTCATCCCGATCCAGCTCGACATCACCGATCCCGAGTCGGTACGCCGCGCGGCCGAGCAGGCCGCCGACGTCAACGTCGTCATCAACAACGCGGGCGTGTCGACCCAGGCCGGACTGCTCGACGGGTCGATGGATGACATCCGGCTGGAGATGGAGACCCACTACTTCGGCACGCTGGCCGTCACCCGCGCCTTCGTGCCGGTCATCGAACGCAACATCGCCGAGAACGGGGCCGACGGGTCGATCCTGAACGTGCTGTCGGTGCTGTCCTGGGTTCATTCGCCGGCCAGTGGCGCGTACTCGGCGGCCAAGGCCGCGGGCTGGGCGATGACCGATGCGCTGCGCCAGGAGCTGGCGCCGCGCGGCATCCACGTCGCCGCGCTGCACGTCGGATACATGGACACCGACATGGTCTCCTACATCCCGGCCGACCAGAAGACCGATCCGGCGGTGGTCGCCGAACTCGCGCTGGACGGCCTGCTGGCCGGGCAGCCCGAGATCCTGGCCGACGAGCTGACCCGCACGGTGAAGGCAGGACTGTCGGCGACGCCGGCTGGATCAAGATCGGCCTGATCAAGATCGAAATCACGATCACGCGGAGGTCCTTGACGACGGCACCGTCCGTGCTGGAGTGTTCGGTCACGTGAGCCTGCTCATAGCTGGTCGGGGTGGCCCGGACCAGTGGGTAGACTCGAAAACTAGAACACGTTCCAGTAATCGAGGGGGCCCCGTGGGCGCGACCGGCAACGAGACGTCCGAACTGACAGCGTCCGAACTGACGAAGTGGGACCCCGTGCTCACCGAACGGGTCATGGGGCTGCTCAAGCCGTTCCTCAAGGGCTGGCACCGCGCCGAGGTGCGCGGACTGGACGACTTCCCCAAGGGCGGCGCGCTGGTGGTCTCCAACCACTCGGGCGGGCTGTTCCCGATGGACGTCCCGGTGTTCGCCAGCGGCTTCTACGACAGGTTCGGCTTCGACCGGCCCGTCTACACGCTCAGCCACGACATGCTGATGGTCGGCCCCACCGGCACCTTCTTCAAGAAGACCGGGTTCATCCCGGCCAACCACCGCAACGCCGACGAGGCACTGCGCTCCGGCGGTGTCGTGGTGGTGTTCCCCGGCGGTGACTACGACGTCTACCGCCCGACGCTGGCGGCGAACAAGATCGACTTCGCCGGGCGCACCGGCTACGTGAAAGCGGCGCTGAACGCCGGGGTGCCGATCGTGCCGACGGTGGCCATCGGCGGCCAGGAGAGCCAGTTGTTCCTGTCCCGCGGCACCGAGATCGCCAAGGCGCTGGGACCGGTGGCGCGGGCGTTCCGCACCAAGATCCTGCCGGTGTCGTTCGGCTTCCCGTTCGGGCTGTCGGTGGTGCTGCCGCTGAATGTGCCGCTGCCGGCCAAGATCACCATGCAGGCGCTGGCGCCGATCGACATCGTCGCGGAGTTCGGCGAGGATCCCGACATCGACGAGGTGGACGCCCACGTGCGGCGGGTGATGCAGCGAGCGCTCGACGATCTGGCCCGGGAGCGTCGACTCCCCATCCTGGGCTGAGCCCGGTGCCCATGGGAATCACCGAATCGGTCAGCAACGCCCTCGGTCTGGTCACGACGATGGCGCGCGCCGGCGTCATCGCGCCGATGCGGCCCGACAAATACCTGCGCATCGCCACCGCGATGCAGCGCGAGAACATGGCGATCACGTCCGGGTTCGCCGCCGCGGCGCAGCGCTGCCCGGACCGGGCCGGGCTGGTCGACGAGCTCGGAATCCTGACCTGGCGCCAGATCGACCGCCGCGCCGACGCGTTCGCCGCGGCCCTGCAGGCGCTGCCCGGCGGGCAGCCCGAGGTCATCGCGCTGATGGCGCGCAACCACCGCGGGTTCGTCGACGCACTGATCGCGGCCAACCGGATCGGCGCCGACGTGCTGCTGCTCAACACCTCCTTCGCCGGGCCTGCGCTGGCCGAGGTGATGGAGCGTGAGGGCGAGGGACGCTCCGTGGCGGTGGTCTACGACGAGGAGTTCACCGACACCGTCGACCGGGCGCTGGCCGGGCGGCCCGACACCACCCGCATCGTCGCGTGGGCCGACGGCCGCGTCGACGCGCTCACGGTCGAGGGCATGATCGCCGAGCACAGCGGGCAGGAACCGAAGCGCTCGCTGGAGAAGAGCCGGGTCATCCTGCTGACCTCAGGCACCACCGGAACACCCAAGGGCGCCAAGCACTCCGGCGGAGATCCGAGCGTGCTCAAGGCGATTCTGGACCGTACCCCGTGGCGCGCCGAGCAGCCTGTGGTGATCGTCGCCCCGATGTTCCACGCGTGGGGCTTCTCCCAACTGGCGTTCGCCGCGTCGATGTCGTGCACGATCATCACCCGCCGCAAGTTCGATCCCGAAGCGACCCTGGAACTCGTCGACAAACACCGGGCCACCGGCCTGTGTGTGGTGCCGGTGATGTTCGACCGGATCATGGACCTGCCCGACGAGGTGCTCGACAGATACCGCGGCCGCTCACTGAGATTCGCGGCCGCCTCGGGTTCGCGGATGCGCCCCGATGTGGTCATCAGGTTCATGGACCGGTTCGGCGACGTGATCTACAACAACTACAACGCCACCGAGGCCGGCATGATCGCCACCGCGACGCCGCGCGATCTGCGGGCCGCCCCCGACACCGCGGGCCGCCCCGCCGAGGGCACCGAGATCCGGATCCTGGACGCCGAGTTCCGCGAGGTGCCCACCGGTGAGGTCGGCGGGATCTACGTACGCAACTCGACGCAGTTCGACGGCTACACCACGGGCAAGACCAAGGACTTCCACGAGGGGTTCATGTCCTCGGGCGACGTCGGCTACCTCGACGCGGACGGGCGGCTCTTCGTGGTCGGCCGCGACGACGAGATGATCGTCTCGGGCGGCGAGAACGTCTACCCGATCGAGGTGGAGAAGACGCTGGCCGCCCACCCGGAGGTGGCCGAGGCGACGGTGCTCGGGGTCGACGACGAGAAGTTCGGCCAGCGGCTTGAGGCGTTCGTGGTTTTGACCGGCGGCGCATCGGCTACTCCCGACACACTCAAGCAACATGTCCGCGACAACCTCGCCGGCTACAAAGTCCCAAGGGAGATCAGGGTTCTCGATGAACTGCCGCGCAGCGTCACCGGCAAGATCTCCCGGAAGGACCTTCAGGAGCGCATCGAGAATGCCTGATCATGCCTAAGCCGCGGCCGCTGCTGCGCGCGGTCGCCGAACTGCTCAACGCTGCCAACGGTGTCCGCCCGCTCGCGCGCGACGGATACCCTACCATCCCGGTGTTCGCGTTCGGCTGGCCGACCTCGGAGATGTCCCCGCTGTACATGGCGGGGTCGATGCTCGACGCGGTGCGCCGCGGCATCCGGGGCGACTTCCGCGGGCCTCGGGGCCGAATCGCGTTGGTGCTCACCGCGATCGCGTGGGGTCTGCTGTATCTGATCCACCGCCGTAACGTCGGCTCGCAACCGTACTTCGAGGATCCGCTGCGCGAGGCGCTCGGCGAGAACTATCAGCAGATCGCCGACAAGGCCCGGCCGTCCCGGCGCCGGCTGGTCGGGGTCTTCCCCAACGACGTGATCCGCCGCCGCTACGTCGAGAGCGTGGTGCAGTACGGCCCGCTGCCGGTCAACAAGGCCGACATCTGGCGCCGGCCCGACCTACCTCGTGACGGCAAAGCTCCCGTGCTGCTTCAGGTTCCGGGTGGCGCCTGGGCGATCGGCATGCGGAAGCCGCAGAGCTATCCGCTGATGAGCCACCTCGCCGACCACGGTTGGATCTGCGTGTCGATCGACTACCGGGTCAGCCCCCGCAACACCTGGCCCGATCACATCGTCGACGTCAAGCGCGCGCTGGCGTGGATCAAGGAGCACATCGCCGAATACGGCGGCGATCCGGACTTCGTCGCGATCACCGGCGGCTCTGCCGGTGGCCATCTGTCCTCACTGGCGGCGCTGACCGCCGACGACCCGCGGCTGCAGCCGGGGTTCGAAGATGCCGACACCTCGGTGGTGGCCGCGGTGCCGATCTACGGTCGCTACGACTGGGTGTCCGGAAAGGGCAGCGGGCGCAAGGAGTTCATCGCGTTCCTGCAGAAGTTCGTGGTCAAGAAGCCGATCACCCGGAACCGCCAGATCTATGTCGATGCGTCGCCGAGCTACCGGTTGCGCGCCGACGCACCACCGTTTTTCATCCTGCACGGCCGGGACGACTCGATCATTCCGGTCCCGGAGGGCCGCGAGTTCGCCGAGGCGCTGCGGGAGGTGTCCACCTCGCCGGTGGTCTACGCCGAGATCCCGCACGCCCAGCACGCTTTCGACTTCTACTACGGCTCGCCGCGGGCGCACTACACCGCGCAGGCGGTCGAGGAGTTCCTGTCCTGGGTGATGGCCACCCGCCAGGCCGCCGAGAAGACCGGCTAGGTCTGCGCAGCCAGCAGTGCGCCGACCGCCGACGCGATCCGGGTGTGCCAGTCGTCGCTGAGCGCGTCCGCGCGGGCCAGTTCGGCGACGTAGCTGCCGACGATCATGTCGATCAGCGTGTCGGCGAAGCCGTCGGGGGGCGGGTGGGAGAAACCGTCGGGGGGCGGGTGGG
>NZ_BCRS01000154.1 GCF_001552715.1 Mycolicibacterium vaccae NBRC 14118 = CIP 105934
GGCGCTGTGGCGCAGCCCGTGCGGGCCGATGTCCGGCGCGCCGGCGACCGCGGACATGGTCTGGTGCACGACGGTGCGCGCCTGCCGGGGATCGAGGCGGCCGCCGCGGGCACCGAGCAGCAGCGCCGCACCTGAGCCGGCGGTCGCCAGCGCGGGCCGGCCCTCGGTCAGCCATGCGGTCAGCGCCGCGTGCGCGGGTTCGCCGTAGGGCACGGTGCGCTGCTTGTTCCCCTTGCCCAGCACCCGCAGCAGTCGGCGGGTGGTGTCGACGTCGTCGACGTCGAGCCCGCAGAGCTCGCTGACCCGGATGCCGGTCGCGTAGAGCATCTCGACGATCAGCCGGTCCCGCAGGGCAAGCGGATCACCTTGTTCAGCACCGGATTTCGCGGCTTCCATGGCGTCGCGGGCCTGGTCCTGACGCAGCACGGCGGGCAGTGTGCGGCGCGCCTTGGGCACCTGGAGCCGGGTCGCGGCATCCTCGGTCAGCAGGCCGCGCCCCAGCGCCCACGCGGTGAACGTCTTCACCGCCGACGTGCGCCGGGCCAGTGTCGAGCGCGCTGCCCCCGCCGTGGCCTGGGCCGCCAGCCAGGACCGCAGCACCGGCAGCGTGAGTGCGGTGAGGCCTGCGCCGGGGCGGCGCTCGGCGAGGAAGTCGAACAGCGACCGCAGATCTCCCAGGTAGGCGCGCCGGGTGTGCTCGGAACGGCCGCGTTCGAGCGCGAGGTACTCGTCGAACTCCTCGAGGTAGGCCTCGATGGCCGGGTCGCTCCGCTCCTGCCCGCCATACTCGATTCCCCGGTCGCTCCGCTCCTGCCCGCCGTACTCGATTCCCCGGTCGCTCCGCTCCTGCCCGCCGGTGTCCACGCCCTTACCGTGGCAGAACCCGGTCCGGCGTCTCAGAGGACGCGCCGCACCGTGTCCGGAGTGAGATCCGCCAGGGTGGGATAGCCGTCGACGGCCATGATCAGATCGGTCTCGGCCAGCAGCGAACGCAGCACGTGCACCAGGCCGTCCTCACCGCCGCCCGCCAGGCCGTAGGCATAGGGCCTGCCCACCCCGACTGCCGTGGCGCCGAGGGCCAGGGCCTTGACGATGTCGGCGCCGCTGCGGATTCCCGAGTCGAACAGCACGGGCAGGCCGCCGGCGGCTGCCACCACGGCGGGCAGGCAGTCCAGTGCGGGCAGTCCCCCGTTGGCCTGCCGTCCGCCGTGGGTCGAGCAGTAGATCCCGTCGACGCCGGCGTCCCTGGCGCGGCGCACGTCGTCGGGATGGCACAGCCCCTTGAGCACCAGCGGCAGGTCGGTGAGCGAGCGCAGCCACGGCAGGTCGTCCCATGTCAGCGGATTGCCGAACAGCCCAACCCATTTGAGGACCGCGGCCTGCATGTTCTCCTCCGGCGGCTGGGCCAGGGAGGCGCGGAAGACGGGATCGCTGGTGTAGTTGGCCAGGCAGCGGCCGCGCAGCTGCGGGAAGTTCGACATCGCCAGGTCGCGCGGTCGCCAGCCGGGGATCCAGGTGTCGAGGGTGACGATGATCGCCTTGTAGCCGGCGGCTTCGGCGCGGTGCACCAGGCTGGCGGCCAGGTCCCGGTCGGTCGGGGTGTAGAGCTGGAAGAAGCCCGGGGTGTCGCCGAACTGGGCGGCGACGTCCTCGAGCGGGTCCTCGGTCAGCGTGGAGACGGTCATCGGGACGCCGGTGCGGGCGGCGGCGCGGGCGGTCACCAGGTCCCCGTGACCGTTTTGCGAGCAGATGCCGATGACGCCGATGGGCGCCATGAACAGCGGGGAGGGCAGGTTCATCCCGAACAGGTCGACGGTCAGGTCGCGTTCGGTGGCGCCGACGAGCATCCGCGGGATCAGCCCCCAGCCGTCGAACGCGGTCCGGTTGGCGCGCTGGGTCCGCTCGTCGCCGGCACCGCCGACCACATACGACCAGACCGACGGCGGCATCGCCGCTTCGGCTTTGGCCTCCCACCCGGCGTAGTCCATCGGGAAGTCGGGCAGGATGCCGGACAGGCCCTGGAGGTAGATCTCGAGTTGGTAGTTACCGAACGTCATGGGTCCCAGCGTGCCATCGACAGGCGGCGCGCCCCGCGATTCGGGCGTGCTATGTCGACTCGGCTTCGGCGAGTTCGCGTTTCCACTGCCGGAAGGTCTCCTCGGTGCGCCCGCGCCGCCAGTACCCGGAGATCGACGCCCATTTGGCGTCCACGCCGCGCTCCTTGCGGATGTAGGGCCGCAGGTTGTGCATCACGGTCTGGGCCTCGCCGTGGATGAACACCTGCACCTGCCCCGGTAGCCAGGGGGTTTCCTTGACCGCCGCGATCAACGGGGCGTGGTCGCCGGCGATGTCCTCGGGCACCAGGTCGGCCCGGCCGCCGCGGTAGATCCACGACACGTCGACGCCGGCGGGTGCGCTCAGTTCGATCGCGTCCTCCGGGCGGGCCACCTCGATGAGTGCCGCGCCGACCGCGTCCTCGGGCAGGGCTTCCAGCGCGACGCTGATCGCCGGCACCGCCGACTCGTCGCCGGCGAACAGGTACCAGTCGGCGGCGGGGTCGGGACTGTAGGCGCCGCTGGGGCCCATCACGAACAGCCGCTGTCCGGGGACCGCCGAGGCCGCCCACGGGCCGGCAACGCCGTGGTCGCCGTGCACGACGAAGTCGACGGTGAGCTCTCGCCGTTCGGTGTCGGCGCGGCGGACGGTGTAGGTGCGCACGGTGGGCTGCCGTTCCGGCGGCAACGCGTTGAAACTGTCCGAAGTCAACGGCTGCTCGAGTTCGGAGACGTCGACGTCGTCGGCGACGAATACCAACTTCACGTACGAGTCCGTGAAATCGCTGGGGGTGAACGTATCGAACCCCTTGCCGCCAAGCACAACTCGCACGACATGGGGGCCCAGTTGCTCGGTGCGTACCACCTCGAAGGTGTGCACGGGACGTCCTGCCACTTCACTTCCTTTGCTACTCAGCTGTCCATGACGACTATACGAGCGGAAGCCGCCGCGCAGCGGCCTCCCCGGTCGGGCGGTTGCCCGCTACGTGACCGCTGATGCCAGCGCCGCCAGTTTCGCGTCGAGGGCGCGGGCCGCGGCCGACAGTTCCGGATTCGGTGCGATCACCATCAGCGACGACGGTTGCACGTAGGTGAGGCTGCTGCGGCCCGCGGGCTCGTCGGCGATCAGCAGTTCGACAGGCGCGAACAACCCGGCGGTCACGTCGTGGCGCAGCATCGTGATGGCGATCAGCGGGTTGCCGATGATCACGCGCAGCACCTTCCGCTCGATGCCCGCCTTGGTGATCCAGCCACCGTGATCGAAGGTGCCGAACAACATGAACCCGTGCGGCCCGACGTGCGGTTCCACGCGCGCGCGGTAGCTGTCCCAGTCGGGCGAGTCTGCGGCGATGTCCTCGATCCGCACCGGGGTGTCGCCGACGTCGGCCATCAGTGCCCGCACCAGTGCGTCGAACGTCTTGCCGCTCTCGTACCGGATCCGCACGCCGTGAAACGGGACATGTTGCGGCACAGCGTCAGACATGAGTCGGCTCCTCGGCGAGGGTGAGGCTGCCGCAGCAGTCCGGTCCGGCTTCCCGGATTGGAGTATGCGGACTGCGATCGACGAGGAGGCTGAGCAACTCCGGACGGCTGTAGTGCCCGCGTGCATCCATCTTCGACTTGCGACTCTCGATCAGCGAGAAGTCCAGATCGGCGATCACGTCGCCTTCCCCGGCCGGCACCGGGTCACCGAGCAACTGGCCGTGCGGTGAAACGATCGCGGTGAAATTGCCGCCCGAGATCGGGCCGACCGGGCTCCCGGTGTCCGTCATGATCTGGGACTGTTGATCGCCATCCAGCCACGCCGTGGCGTTGACCACGAAGGCCCCCGACTCCAGCGCATGGTTTCGGATACTGACCTCGGTCTGCCCGGCGAACAGATCACCGCCGAAGGAGCCCGGGAACATCGCGGAATGGATCTGCTCTCCGTCGGCGATCAGTGCGTAGCGGGCCAGCGGGTTGTAATGCTCCCAACAGGCCAGTTGCCCGACGCGGCCCACCGCGGTGTCGACGGCACGAAGCCCGGATCCGTCGCCCTGCCCCCAGATCATCCGCTCGTGGTAGGTCGGCGTGATCTTGCGCCGCCGCTGGACCAACGTGCCGTCACTGTCGAACAGCAACTGACTGTTGAACAGCGAATCACCGGCACGCTCAGTCACACCCACCGATACGACCATGCCGGATCGGCGGGCCGCCTCACCGATCGCCTCCGTGCTGACCGACGGTATCGCCACCGCCTGCTCCATCAGCCGCAGGTGCTGCGGCCCCATCTCGAATGGCCGCTGCACGAAGGAAAAGTACGGGTAGTAGGGCACCACCGACTCCGGGAACGTCGCGAACTGCACGCCTCGACGGCTCAACTCACCGATCTTGTCGACGATCTTGTCGACGGTTGCGTCCCGACTGTAGAGAACGGGACTCATTTGTACTGCTGCGGCTCTGACCACGGTCATCGCGCCACCTCACGTTGTCGGCGACGGCCCTCCGGGCTCTCGACCTCATCCGGCAGACCGTTTGGCATCAGCATCGATGCTCTTACATGGGGCTCAACGCCGGCGGCCGGCGGTTTCATTTCGACGGAGTCCGGACCTTGAGCAGATGGCGATCCGGTCGGCGCAGACACCACGCGAGGCGGCCGGCTAAGCCGCAGGGGTGATGCTCTGCGTGACTCGTGTCTCAAGATCCCTGCTGTGAATTGGACCGGTCAGACAGCATCGAATTGGACCATGGGCCTGCGCCGGCAGGTACGTAGCGTTGTGGCCATGACTTCGGCTGATCGCGCGGAACGCGCCGGCGCCAGCATCATCCGCACGGACGTCCCGCGGCCGCTTCGCATCTATTTCGCAGGCGCGTCCGGCGCCATCGGCACCCGACTGTTGCCGCTCCTGGTCGGGGCCGGGCACACCGTCGGCGCGATGACGCGGTCGCCGAAGCACCTCGATCGACTCGCTGCCGCAGGGGCAGAGCCGATTCTGTGCGATGTCTTCGACCGTGCGGGGCTCAGGGAAGCGCTGCGCGCCTTCGCTCCCGATCTCGTCCTGCACCAACTGACCGACCTCCCGGACGATCTGACACGGATTCCCTCGACGGGATCTCTGCTCAATGCCCGTATGCGGATCGAGGGCACCCGCAACCTTATCGACGCGTTCGCCGGCCTGGGCGGGGTGAAAATCGTTGCCCAGAGCGTAGCTTGGGACATGGCACCCGGCCCGGAAGCCGATGCGGTCGTCGCGCTCGAGGAGGCGGTGCTCGCGGTGCACGGGGTTGTTCTTCGCTACGGGATGTTCTACGGGCCCGGTACCTACTTCGAACAGGACCGACCGCCGGCGCCGCGGGTACGCATCGACACCGCAGCGGCGAGAACACTGACGGCGCTGGGTGCGCCGTCGGGTGTCTTGACGATCGTCGACGACTGACCGGCCTGCGTCGACATACGATCCGACCGTGAACATCTGTGTGTTCCTGTCCGCCGCCGACCTCGACGAGCGCTACACCACGCCGGCCCGCGACTTCGCCGAACGGATCGGTCGGGCCGGCCACACCCTGGTCTGGGGCGGTTCCGATACGGGCCTGATGAAGGTGGTCGCCGACGGTGTGCACGCGGCCGGCGGACGCCTTGTCGGGATCTCTGTCGGTTTTCTGCGGGGCGTCGCCCGCCACTGCGCGGACGAGATGGTCTTGGCCGAAGACCTCGCTCAGCGCAAGGCGATGATGCTCGCCCGCGCGGACGCGATTGTGGTCATGGTGGGCGGGCTGGGCACCCTGGACGAGGCGACAGACATTCTGGAGCTGCGCAAACACGGAGCGCACACCAAGCCGGTGGTCTTGCTGAACACCGCCGGTTTCTACGACGGCCTGAAGGTTCAACTGGAGCGGATGGAGGCCGAGGGCTTCCTTCCGGTGCCGCTGTCGGAACTGCTGTTCTGCGCCGACGACGGACCGGCCGCGCTGGCCTACCTCGAAGCCTCCGTCGCGGCCAATCGCCACTGACCCTCCTCACACTCGACGAGACCGTCGATCTCCATCAGCGCCAGCGGGCCCAACACCTGCTCGGGCGCCACCCCCGCACCGACGGCGATCTCGTCGACGGTGCGGGCACCGCGCCGCGGCAACGCCTCGTAGACCTGACGTTGCACCGCGCTCAGGTGGTCCAACGGCGTGACCGGATGCGCCGGGTCCTCGGCCAGCTCACCGATGTGTCCCATCACCTCGACGATCTCCGGTGCGCGCGTCACCAGCACCGTGTCTTCCCGCCTCAGCAACTCGTGACACCCCGCCGACGCGGCCGAGGTCACCGGCCCCGGCACCGCGCACACCTGCCGGCCCAGCGACCGGGCCCAGGCCGCGGTGTTGGCCGCCCCGCTGCGCAGCCCCGCCTCGACCACCACCGTCGCGCCGGTCAGCGCGGCCACCAGCCGGTTACGCGTCAAGAACCGGTGTCGCGCAGGCCGCACCCCCGGCGGATACTCGCTGAGCACCAGACCGTTGCGCGCGATGCGGTGTAACAGCGCCGAATGCCCGGCCGGATACGGCACGTCCACACCGCTTGCCAGCACGGCCACGGTCTGGCCGTCCGACCCCAGCGCCGCCCGGTGGGCCGCGCCGTCGATGCCGTAGGCACCCCCGGACACCACCGCGACGTCGCGCTCCACCAAACCCGCGGCGAAGTCCGCGGCGACGTACTCGCCGTAGGCCGTCGCCGCGCGCGTCCCGACGATCGCGACGCTGCGTTCGGTGAGGTCCGCCAGATGCGCAGGGCCCAGCACCCACAGCACGAGCGGCGCCAGACCCTGGGGCCGCTCGGCGCGGTCCACCCCGGCGAACGATCCGAATGCCAGCGTCGGCCACTCCTCGTCCCCGTCGGTCAGCAGCCGCCCGCCCATCCGGTCCAGAGTCGCCAGATCGGTTGCCGCGCAGTCGATGGCGTATCTGGCTTCGGTGGCCCGCAGCAGGTCATCCCCGACGTCGCGGCGGCGGATGCGCTCAGCCGCGACGATCGCCCCCACCTCGGACACCAACTCGGCCAGCGCCTGATTGGGCGGTTCGGCCACCCTGGACAGATAAGCCCACGCCCGGCGTGTGGTCTCGTCCATCAGAAGCCCCGTCCCTGCCGGAAACTCATCGCCGTGGCGACGTCGTCGATGTTCGGTGTGGTGCGACCGGCCAGATCGCACAGCGTCCAGGCCACGCGCATCGTCCGGTCCATGCCGCGGATGCTCATCGTTCCGCGGTCCACCGCCGCGCGCAGCGGCTTCATCGCCTGCGGGCTCAGCCGGAACCGGCGCCGCAGCAGAGATCCGCTGACCTCGGCGTTCGTGGTGATCCCGTGCGGACGCCAACGGTCCTCGGCCGCCGCCCGGGCCGCCCAGACCCGCTGCCGGACAGCCGAAGTCGTCTCGGCCTCCTGATCGGTGAACGTTCCCTCCCGCGACGCGTGCATCTCCACCCGCAGATCCACCCGGTCGACCAACGGCCCGGACAGCTTGCTGCGGTAGCGCCGCTTCTCGGCCACCCCGCAGATGCAGTCCCGGGGATCGGGCGGCGCACACGGGCAGATGTTCGCGGCCAGGACCAACTGGAAGCGACACCGGTAGCACGCGACCCCGTCACGGCGAGCCAGCCGGATCTCGCCGTCCTCCAACGGGGTTCGCAGCGCCTCCAGCACCGCCGAGTTGATCTCGGCGAACTCGTCGAGGAACAGCACGCCGCGGTGGGCCCTGCTGACCGCGCCAGGACGCGCCATCCCGGAGCCGCCGCCGACCAGCGCGGCGACACTGGTGGTGTGGTGCGGGGCCACGAACGGCGGGCGGGTGATCAGCGGCGCGTCACCGGCCAGCAGACCCGCCACCGAGTGAATCGCGGTGACCTCCAGCGACTCGGCATCCGACAACGGCGGCAGCAGTCCCGGAAGCCGCTGCGCGAGCATGGTTTTCCCGACTCCGGGCGGGCCGGTCATCAACAGGTTGTGCGCGCCCGCCGCGGCCACTTCGACCGCGTAGCGCGCCTGGGTCTGCCCGATCACATCGGCGAGGTCGGGCACCTCCTCGGGAACCTGCGGTGGATGCTCGACCGGCCGCTCCAGATCCCCTTTGCCGGCCAGCCACGCCTGCAGCTGCCGCAGGGTGCGCACGCCCCACACGTCGATGCCGTCGACGAGGCTGGCCTCGGCGACGTTGGCCAGCGGCACCACCGCCGCGGGCCAGCCCTGCCGCTGGGCGGCCAGCACGGCGGGCAGCACGCCCTTGATCGGGCGCACCCGCCCGTCGAGCGCCAGCTCGCCGAGCAGCACCGTCTTCTCCAGCCGCGGCCAGGACTTCTTCTGGTCGGCCGACAACACCGCCGCGGCCAGCGCGATGTCGTAGACCGAACCCATCTTCGGCAACGTCGCCGGTGACAATCCGAGCGTCAGCCGCACCATCGGCCACTCGAAGCCGCCGTTGCTGATCGCCGCACGGACCCGGTCACGCGACTCCCGCAGCGCGGCGTCAGCCAACCCGACCAGATACACCCCGGGCAGGCCCGAGGAGATGTCAGCCTCGATCTCCACGATCTCACCCTCGACCCCGCGCACCGCCACCGAGAACGCCCGCCCCAGCGTCCCCATCACCCCACCGCCTTCAGATGGGTGAGCTCCGGGGTGCGGCGGCGCCCGACCCGCACGGTGATCACGTCGACCCGCACCGCGGCCCACCGCTCGCTCTGGGCGGCCAGCCACAGCCCCGCCAGTCGCCGCAGCCGGCGCACCTTGGCCGGAGTCACGGCCTGGGCGACCCCGCCGAAGTGCTCGGTGCTGCGGGTCTTGATCTCGACGAACACCACCTCGCGCCCATCGGCGGCGATCACGTCCAACTCCCCGTAGCGGCACCGCCAGTTGCGCGCCAGCACCCGCAAGCCCTGCCCTTGCAGGTAGTCCACCGCCACCTGCTCACCCCACGCGCCGAGTTCGGCGCGACTCTCTGTTCTGGTCATACCGCCAGGCTGCGCACCGCGGCCGACAAAACCGCACACCCATCCCCAGACCCGAATCCATCCACAGAAACAGCGGATTTGTAGGAACCGACAGTTTCTGTGAGAGGACGTTTCCGGCCTATCCGCCCCGCTGCCCCGGCACGGGTGTCACGCTGGGAGCACACCCCATTCCTCGACGAGCGGCGGCCAGCCATGCGCGATCCCAAGCTCTTCCATCGATTGGCCGCCGAGTTCATCGGCACGTTCTGGCTGGTGCTCGGCGGCTGCGGAAGCGCGGTGTTCGCCGCGACCGTCGAGACCGACGACGGCTTCCCGGTGGGAATCGGCTTCGCCGGCGTCGCACTGGCGTTCGGCCTGACCGTGCTCACCGGGGTCTACGCGTTCGGCACCATCTCCGGCGGACACTTCAATCCCGCGGTGACCCTCGGCGCGGCGCTGGCGCGACGCGTGGAATGGAAGGTGCTGCCGTCCTATTGGATCGTGCAGGTGCTCGGCGGCCTGCTCGGCGGGCTGGTGATCTACGTGGTGGCCCGGGGCAGGGCCGGGTGGACGGCGGCCGGGAACATGGCCGCCAACGGGTACGGCGCCAACTCCCCCGCCGGCTACACGCTGTGGGCGGTGCTCGTCGCCGAGATCGTGCTGACCTTCATGTTCCTGCTCGTCATCCTCGGTTCCACCGACGACCGCGCCCCCAAGGGCTTCGCCGGGCTCGCGATCGGCCTCACGTTGACGCTCATCCACCTCATCTCCATCCCGATCTCGAACACGTCGGTGAACCCGGCCCGCTCCACCGCTGTGGCGTTCTTCAACGGCGACGGCGCACCCGCACAGCTCTGGCTGTTCTGGCTCGCCCCGCTGGTCGGCGCCGCCATCGCCGGCCTGGCCTACCCCTACCTGTTCGGCTACCGGGAGGAACTGGCCGACCGGCCCGTCCGCGATGACGCACTCGACGTGCGCGGCGGCCGCGACGGCCGCTGACCGCGCACCAGAGTCAGTTTCACCGGCGTCAAATCTGGGGAACCCGGGACCATCACCGACCAGGAGGACCCGATGGCCACCCGACCCTCAGCAGCATCGCTGCACCGCTCCGCTCACGGCGCCGCCGACCGGGCGACCGACAGCAACGCCTTCGAATACCTGGCCCGGGCGGGTTTCGCCGCCAGCGGGGTGCTGCACCTGCTCGTCGGCTTCATCATCGCCAAGTTGGCGTTCGTCGGCGGCGGTGGCAGCGCCGACCAATCCGGCGCGCTGGCCGAGCTGTCCAGTCAGACCGGCGGCACGATCATCCTGTGGGCCGCCGTGGCCGGTCTGGTGGCCTTGGGACTGTGGCGGGTCGCCGAAGCGGTGATCGGCGCCAAGCCCGGGGAGAGTTCCGGCCGCGAAGGTGACAATCCCGCGTGGAAGCGCGGCAAGGCGCTCGCGCTGGCGGTCGTCAACTTCGCGATCGCGTTCTCGGCCGCGCGCTACGCGATGGGCACCGGGCAGTCCAGCTCCCAGCAGAACGCGGGTCTGTCCGCCCAGCTGATGCAGTCCGGCTGGGGCAAGGCCCTCCTGATCGCCGTCGGCATCGGCGTCATCGCGGTCGGCGCCTACCACGTGTACAAGGGCGTGTCCGAGAAGTTCCTCGACGACCTGCGGGTGTCCGGCGGCACCGCGGTCACCGCCGTCGGCATCACCGGATACGTGGCCAAGGGTCTGGTGCTGGGCGGCGCCGGCCTGCTCGTGGTGATCGCCACCCTGCAGGCCGATCCGTCCAAGGCCACCGGTCTGGACGCCGCGGTCAAGACGCTCGGCTCGGCCCCGTTCGGCAAGGCGCTGTTGATCGCCGCGGCGCTGGGCATCGCGGCGTTCGGCGCCTACAGCTTCGTGCGGAGCCGCTACAGCCGGATGTGACCAGCCGGGACCCTCGATGAGGCGAGGGTATCCTCACCCGGATGAGCTCGCTGGTGGATCGGCTGCGCGGTCACGGTGACCGTCCGGCGGTGTTCACCGACGACGAGCAGATCGACTACCGCGAGCTCGCCTTCCGGGTCGAGGAGTTCGCACAGACGCTGGGCACGCGGCGCCGGCTGATCGTGCTGGAGACCCGCAACGACCTGACGACCCTGGTCCGCTATCTCGGAGCGCTCGCCGGCGGCCACGTGGTGCTGCCCGTGCCCGCCGGGCGCGACCACGCCGCCATGATCACGACGTACCGCCCCGACGTCGTGATCGACGCCGACGGCGTGCACGTCCACTCCGATGCCGCGCACGTGCTGCACGACGACCTGGCGCTGCTGATGTCGACGTCCGGCAGTACCGGCTCCCCCAAGCTGGTCCGGCTCTCGCATACCAATCTGCTGGCCAATGCCGCCTCGATCGCCGAGTACCTGCAGATCCGGGACACCGACCGCGCCGCGACGACGCTGCCGATGTCGTACTGCTACGGCCTGTCGGTCGTCCACAGCCACCTGCTGGTCGGCGCGGCCCTGATCCTGACCGAGCGCTCGGTGGCAGACGACGAGTTCTGGCAGCTGTTCGCCCGCCACCGCGGCACCACCTTCGCCGGCGTCCCGTACACGTTCGAGCTTCTCGACCGGATCGGCTTCGAGTCCAAGACCCTCCCGCACCTGCGCTATGTCACCCAGGCCGGCGGCCGGATGCCCCCCGAACGGGTCCTCAGGTACGCCGCGCTGGGCGCCCGCCGGGGCTGGCAGCTGTTCGTGATGTACGGGGCCACCGAGGCGACCGCCCGCATGGCGTACCTGCCGCCAGATCTCGCGCTCACCCGGAGCACCGCGATCGGCCGCCCGGTGCCCGGCGGGTCGTTCACCGTCGAACCGCTCGAGGAGTGGCCCGAACCCGGCACCGGCGAGCTGGTGTACCGCGGCGCCAACGTGATGATGGGCTACGCCCACACCCCCGCCGACCTCGCCGACGGCCCTGGCCTCGCCGAACTGCGCACCGGCGACATCGCCCGCCGCGGCGACGACGGACTGTACGAGGTGGTCGGCCGCAAAAGCCGCTTTGTCAAGATGTACGGGCTGCGCATCGACCTGCAGCAACTCGAGGCCACGCTCGACACGGCCGGCGTGCGCGCGCTGTGCACCGACAACGGCGACCGCCTCGCGGTGGTCGCGGTGTCCGGGCACGACCCCGACGTGCTGCGCCGGACCGCCGCCCACGCGGCCGGGGTCCCCGCGGCCGCGGTGGACGCGGTGTGCGTGCCGGAGCTGCCCAAGCTCCCCTCCGGTAAGCCGGACTACCCGAGCGCCCGCATGCTGGCCGCCGCCGCGCCCGCACCCACTCGGGGTGACGGGGACCTGCGCCGGATGTATGCCGACGTGCTGCTGCTCGACCCGGCCGACATCGACGACGACGCCTCCTTCGTCGACCTGGGCGGCAACTCGCTGAACTACGTGTCGATGTCGGCGCGACTGGAACGCGCGCTCGGCCGGCTGCCCGCCGACTGGCCGCAGCTGTCGATCCGCATGCTGCAGAACCTGCCCGCCCCGAAGCGCAGCCGGTGGCCGTCCTGGGGTTCCACGCTGGAGACCAGTGTGGCGCTGCGCGCGCTCGCGATCGTGTTGATCGTCGGCTCGCACGCCGAGCTCTTCGAGCTGTGGGGCGGGGCGCACATCCTGCTCGGGGTGGCCGGCTACAACTTCGGCCGGTTCTGCCTGACCCCGCTGCCCCGGCCCACCCGCATCAGGCATCTGCGCACGACGATCGCCTGGGTCGCGGTCCCGTCGGCGTTGTGGGTGTCGTTCGCCCTGGTGGTCACCGACGACTACCACGCCTCGAATCTGTTGCTGGCCAACAAATTCCTTGGACCACACGACAGCATGACCGCCGGACGGCTGTGGTTCGTGGAAGTGCTCGTGTGGACGCTGATCGCGCTGGCACTGCTGTTCTGCGTGCCGGCGATGGACCGCCTGGAACGTCGGTATCCGTTCTCTCTCGCGATGGCGTTCCTGGGTCTGGGCATGGTGTTGCGCTACGACGTCACAGGCCTCCAGATCCGCGATGCGGGGTTCACCGTGCTCACGTTCTGGTTCTTCGCAGCGGGCTGGGCTGCCGCCAAGGCCACCGCGACCTGGCAGCGGGCGGCGGTGACCGTGGTGTTGTTCGTCGGCCTGCACGGCTATTTCGACGACACGCTGCGCCAGCTGATGGTCTTCACCGGGCTGGTGCTGTTGATCTGGTTGCCGTCGGTGCGCTGCCCGTCCGGGGTCGCCGTCGTCGCCGGCGTGATCGCCGAGGCGTCGCTGTACATCTACCTGACGCATTACCAGGTCTATCCGCTGTTCGGCAGCCACGAGCTCGTGGGCGTGGTCGCCGCGGTCATCGTCGGCATCACGGTGTCCGCCGCGGTGACGCTGGCCCGTCAGTGGTGGCGCGACCGCAGGCTCAGCCCGCAGGTGCCGGCGCAGGTTCCCGCTCTGCGATGAGCCCTTCCTGAACCAGCGTGGCCGCGACGAGACCGTCGGCGCGGATCAGGCTGGCGGTCACCACTGCCCGCCCCCGTGCTGCGGCCGGTGACCGGCATTCGAGCAGGTTCCATTCGTCGGCGCGCACCTCGCGGTGAAACCACAACGACGAATCGGTGGTGCCGCTGCGATGGGTCCGCGCCCGCATCGAATGGCCGTGCACCTGCAGGGCCGGATCGATCAGGTACACGTCGGTCACATAGACCGCGACCACCGTGTGCAGCAGCGCGTCGTCGGGCAACGCGACGGTGGCCCGCCACCACAGCCGCCGGACGAAGTCCTGCCCGGAGCCCTCGTCGGCGACGCGCAGGTCGAGTTCGTCGAGCGGCAACGACGGGGCCGGGCCGGGCGGACCGGTCCTGGGCAGCCCGTCGGGCTCCACACCGGCAAGGTCGCGGCGGCCGTGCTCGGGCCCGGGCAGCGCGGCCGCGAACGACACGGTCGCGGTGGTCAGGTGACGTCCGTGCTG
>NZ_BCRS01000155.1 GCF_001552715.1 Mycolicibacterium vaccae NBRC 14118 = CIP 105934
GCCGACCCGGTCGGCGCCCGGCGGTGACCCCGCGAGCCGGGCGAACTCCCCGGCGTGCGGGGTCAGCACGGTCGGGGCGGCGCGGTCGGCGACGAGTTCCGGGTGCGCCGCCAGAATCGTCAGCCCGTCCGCGTCGACGATCACCGGCAGGTCGCTCTCCAACGCGAAAACCAGGGCCGCCGCGGCGCGTTCGTCGGTGCCGAGACCGGGACCGACCACCCACGCCTGAACCCGGCCCGTGCTCGCGTGGTCGGCGGTGGCGATCACCTCCGGCCAGTGCGAGACGACCTCGGCGGCGGCGGTTCCGGCGTAGCGGACCATCCCGGAAGTGGCCGCCACCGCGGCACCTGTGCACAGGATCGCCGCGCCGGGATAGGTGGCCGAGCCGGCCATCACCCCGGTGACGCCCTGGCTGTACTTGTCGTCGTGGGGACCCGGGACCGGCCAGCGCGCCGCGACGTCGTCGGCGTCGAACGCCCGCAGTCCGGTGGGAGCGAGGTCGAGGCCGATGTCGACGAGTTCGACCCGGCCGCAGTCCCCCAGCGCATGAACGGGTTTGAGCCCCCCGAAGGTGACCGTCAGTGCGGGCCGGACGTGTGGGCCGTCGGCCGCCCCGGTCTGCACATCGACCCCGCTGGGCAGGTCGACCGCGACGACCGGGATTCCGGCGTCGGCGACGGCGTCGAAGATCTCGGCTGCGTGGGGCCGAAGCGGACCCGACCCGGAGATGCCGACGATTCCGTCGATCACCAGATCCGTTGCCGGCGGCACCGTTTCGACGATGCGACCGCCCGCGCGCAGGAACGCCGCGAGCGCCTTCTCATGGGCGCGCTCGGGGTTGAGCAGCACCGCCGACGCGTGGGCGCCGCGGCGGCGCAGAATCGTCGCCGCCCACAGCGCGTCGCCGCCGTTGTCGCCGGAGCCGACGACCGCGCACACGCTCCTCCCGGAGACGGTGCCGAGCTCGGTGGCGATCACGGTGGCCAGCCCGAACGCCGCCCGGCGCATCAGCACACCGTCGGGCAGGGAGGCCAGCAGTGGCGCTTCGGCGTCGCGGATGGCATCTGCGCTGTAGAAGTACCGCATCCGACTCACGGTACGTGGGTACTCAGCGCTCATGGCACTACGCGACGAACTCCTTGAACTGGAAAATGCCGGGTGGAAGTCACTGTGCGACGGCACCGGCGACACGTTCTACGGCGGGCTGATGACCGACGACGCAGTCATGGTGCTCGCCAACGGCATGGTCATGGACCGCCCGACGGTCGTCTCGGCGTTGGGCCAGTCGCCGCCGTGGGCGCGGTACGAGATCAGCGACGTCCACGTGGTCGAGATCGACGACGACAACGCGGCACTGGTGTACACCGGCACCGGCTGGCGGGACGGCGAGGACGAGCCGTTCGTCGGCGCGATGTCCTCGGTGTACCACCGCCGCGCCGACCGGTGGGCCCTGGTGCTGTATCAGCAGTCGCGCAGAGGCTGAGACCCGTTCACGACCGCCGGCCGGCCCGGGCCTCGGCCGTCGTCGGATACAGGTCGATCACCTCGTCGATCCGCATCATGCGCAGCGGCCGGCTGGTGGCCGCACCGTCGGCGACCACCCGCAGCGAGATCCCGCCCCGCTCGGTCAGTCGGTGGGTCTCGACGAGCAGACCGATCCCGGCCGACGACAGGAACGTCACCGCGGTGATGTCCACGATCACCACCGCCGGCGCATCGGTCAGTGCCACGTCCAGGTGGGTGCTCAGCGTAGGCGCGGTGAGCACATCCAGGTCGCCGCTGACGTAGAGCACCAGCACGTCACCCTCGCGCCGCGGTGTGACGGTGAAGTTGCCACTGCGCGTCTGTCCAGTCGAAATCATTGCCGTCCCCCGGCTCTGTCACGGCAGCAACGCGCATTACCTGCGAAGTCGCTGGCTCGCCCTGTTGGAAGCCACGTCAATACGGCCCATGCCGACGGAGATTGCTGCACAACGGTTCATTACCCGGCTTATCGGCCGAGTCACGCAAAGCGTTAGCAATTCCGGTCCGGAAACTCGCCGGGGCGCTATTCGACGGTCACCGACTTCGCGAGGTTGCGCGGCTTGTCCACGTCGTAACCGCGGGCCTGGGCCACCCCCGCCGAGAACAGCTGCATCGGGATCGTCGACAGCAACGGCTGGAAAAGCGTTGACACCGCGGGGATTTCGATCAGGTGATCCGCGTACGGCCGCACCGCGTCGTCGCCCTCCTCGGCGATCACGATGGTGACGGCGCCGCGGGCCTGGATCTCGCGGATGTTCGACATCAGCTTGGAGTGCAGCATCGCCGCGTTCTTCGGTGACGGCATCACGACGAACACCGGCAGGCCGTCCTCGATCAGCGCGATCGGGCCGTGCTTGAGTTCGCCGGCGGCGAAGCCCTCCGCGTGCATGTACGCCAGTTCCTTGAGCTTCAGCGCGCCTTCGAGCGCCACCGGATAGCCGACGTGGCGGCCCAGGAACAGCACCGTCTGTGACGCCGCGAACTTCTTGGCCAGCTGCACGACCGGCTCCGAGGTCTCGAGCACCCGCGAGATCAGGTCGGGCATTGCTTCCAGGGCGTGGTACTCGCGGGCCACCTCGTCGGGGTACTTGGTGCCTCGCGCCTGCGCGAGCGCCAGTCCGACAAGGTAATTCGCGGTGATCTGGGCCAGGAACGTCTTGGTCGACGCGACGCCGATCTCCGGTCCGGCGCGGGTGTAGAGCACCGCGTCACACTCGCGGGGGATCTGGCTGCCGTTGGTGTTGCAGATCGCCAGCACCTTGGCCTTCTGCTCCTTGGCGTGCCGGACCGCTTCCAGGGTGTCGGCGGTCTCACCGGACTGGGAGATCGCCACCACCAGGGTGTGGCTGTCCAAAACCGGGTCCCGGTAACGGAATTCACTGGCGAGCTCGACCTCGACCGGGAGTCGGGTCCAGTGCTCGATCGCGTACTTGGCCAGCAGCCCGGAGTGGTAGGCCGTGCCGCAGGCCACCACGAAGACCTTGTCGATGTCGCGCAGTTCCTGGTCGGAGAGGCGCTGCTCGTCGAGCACGATGCGGTTGTCGGCGAAGTGCCCCAGCAGCGTGTCGGACACCGCGGCGGGCTGCTCGGCGATCTCCTTGAGCATGAAGTACTCGTAGCCGCCCTTCTCGGCGGCCGAGGTGTCCCAGTCGATGTGGAACTCGCGGTAGTCCTGGGTGTCGACGCCGTGGAAGTCGGTGATGCGGTAACCGTCGGCGGTGACGACGACGGCCTGGTCCTGCCCGAGCTCGACGGCCTCGCGGGTGTGCTCGATGAACGCCGCGACGTCGGAGCCGACGAACATCTCGCCGTCCCCGACACCGAGCACCAGCGGGGTGGACCGGCGGGCGGCGACGATGGTGCCCGGGTCGTCGGCGTGCGCGAAGACCAGGGTGAAGTGCCCCTCCAGGCGCCGCAGCACCGCCAGCACCGAGGCGGGGAAGTCGCCGGCGTTCTCGCCTTCGACGTATTCGCGGGCGACCAGGTGCACGGCGACCTCGCTGTCGGTGTCGCTGGCGAACTCGACCCCGGCGGCCTCCAGCTCACTGCGCAGCGGCGCGAAGTTCTCGATGATGCCGTTGTGCACGACGGCGACCCGCCCGGACGCGTCCCGGTGCGGGTGCGCGTTGCGGTCGGTGGGCCTGCCATGGGTGGCCCACCGGGTGTGACCGAGGCCGGTCGCCCCGACCAGGTGGTCCGGTCCGCTCTCGGCAAGCGCGGCTTCCAGGTTCGCCAGCCGCCCCGCCTTACGGCGCACGGTGAGCCCGCCCTGGCCGTCGACCAGCGCGACACCGGCGGAGTCGTACCCTCGGTACTCCATGCGGCGTAGCGCGTCGACGACGATGCCGCAGGCAGAACGCTGCCCCACATAGCCGACGATTCCGCACATAGGGATCCAGGGTACGGCAGAAGACGCCCCTGACCGGGTTGGGATACGGTCATCGGGTGGCCAGCCCGAAGAAGCTCTTTGCCGCGTTGACTCGTCGTGGACCGCACCGGGTTCTGCGCGGTGACCTGGCCTTCGCCGGTCAACCAGGCATTGTCTACACCCCGGCGGAGGGCAAGAATCTGCCCGGTGTGGCGTTCGCCCACGACTGGATCACATCGGCCGGCCGGTACCACGGGACGCTGGAACATCTGGCGTCCTGGGGCATCGTCGCCGCGGCGCCCGACACCGAGACCGGCCTGGCGCCGTCGGTGCTCAATCTGGCCTTCGACCTGGGCACGACGCTGGACATCATCTCCGGGGTGCGGCTCGGCCAGGGTGACATCAGCGTGCATCCGAACAAGCTGGGCCTGGCCGGCCACGGCTTTGGGGCGTCGGCGGTGGTGTTCGCCGCCGCCGGGCTCCCGGTCAAGCCGAAGGGGGTCGTCGCGGCCTATCCCACGGTCTCCAGTCCGGCCGCCGAGGCGCCCGCGGCGGGCCTGACCGTCCCGGGACTGATCCTGACCGATCCCGGCGATCCGATGACGCTGCGCTCCAACGCCGTGGAACTGGCGCGGGCGTGGAAGTCCGCGACGTTGCGGACCACCTCCAAGACCAAGTCCGGCGGACTCGTCGAAGGCCGACGGCTGGCCACCGTGGTGGGGCTGCCGGGTGCCGACAAGAACACCCAGCGGATCGTGCGGGCGCTGATGACGGGCTTCCTGCTGTACACGCTGACCGGTGACAAGACCTACCGGATGTTCGCCGACGCGGAGGCCGAGCTGCCCAAGGCGGCCGTGATGGACCCGTTCGCCGAGGATCCGGTGGACCTGGAGAACAAGGTCGTCGCGCTCCTCAAACCGTAGCCGCGCTTCCCAACCAACCGGTTGGGTGTTATACCTGACGGATGCGGACCGGGATATTCCTCAGCTACGCCGGCGGGTTTCTGGAAGCGGTCGACGAGGTCGTCGAGTGCGAGAAGATCGGCGTCGACATCGCGCTGGTGGCCGAGGCCTACTCCTTCGACGCGATCAGCCAGCTCGGCTTCCTGGCCGCCAGAACGTCGCGGATCGAGCTGGGCACCGGCGTGGTGCCGATCTACACCCGCACCCCGGCCTTGATGGCGATGACCGCGGCGGGCCTGGACTACATCTCCGACGGGCGCTTCCGGCTCGGCCTGGGCACCTCGGGCCCGCAGGTGGTCGAGGGCTTCCACGGCGTCCCGTTCGACGCCCCGCTGGGCCGGACCCGCGAGGTCGTCGAGATCTGCAGGCAGGTGTGGCGCCGCGAGCGGCTCGCCTTCGACGGCAAGCACTACCAGCTTCCGTTGCCCAGCGAGAAGGGCACCGGCCTGGGCAAGCCGCTCAAGCTCATCAATCATCCTGTCCGGGAACGTATCCCGATCACCATCGCCGCGCTCGGGCCGAAGAACGTGGAGCTGACCGCCGAGATCGCCGAGGGCTGGCAGCCGGTGTTCTTCTACCCCGAGAAAGCCGACGACGTCTGGGGTGACGCGCTGCGCGCAGGCGCGTCCCGGCGCGATCCCGCGCTGGGCCCGCTCGACGTGATGGTCAGCGCCAGCCTGGCGATCGGCGACCACGTCGACGACCGGTTGGCTTGGGCCAAGCCACAATTGGCGCTCTACATCGGCGGCATGGGTGCACGTGGGAAGAACTTCTACCACAACCTCGCCACCCGCTACGGCTTCGGCGAGGTGGCCGACCACATCCAGAATCTGTACCTGGCGGGCAAGAAGGCCGAGGCCATCGACGCGGTTCCCGACGAGCTGGTCCGCCAGGTGTCGCTGGTCGGCCCCGCCGGGTTCGTCAAAGAACGCCTCGCCGCGTTCGCCGAGGCCGGCGTGACCACGATGCTGGTCCATCCGCTCTCCGGTGATCGACGCGAGACCATCAAGTTCGTCGAGGAGTTACAGTCGCTTCTATGACGGAGCTGTCCGACGACGTCATCGCCTTCCTGAGCGAGGGCACCCGCACCGCCAAGGTGGGTTACCTCGCCGCGGACGGCAGACCGCTCGTCGCGCCCGTGTGGTTCGTCGTCGACGACGGCCAGATCGTCTTCAACACCGGCAGCGACACCGCCAAGGGTCGTGCGCTGGTACGCGACCCCCGCATCACGGTCTGCGTCGACGACGAGCGGCCGCCGTTCTCGTTCGTGCAGATCCAGGGCACCGCGACCCTCGGCGAGGATCCCGCCGAGCTGCTGTCGACCGCGACCCGGATCGGCGGGCGCTATATGGGTGCCGACCGCGCCGAGGAGTTCGGCCGGCGCAACGGGGTGCCCGGCGAGCTGATCGTGCGGCTGGCCCCGACCAAGGTGATCGCGGCGTTCAACCTCGCGGACTGACGGCGCGGACTGACGGCACCTCAGGCCTGGATGCCGCCGGTCAGGATCGCGGCGAGCTCGCGGTAGGCACGCGCGTCGTCGAGGCCGGTGTTGTCCCGCACCACCCGCTGCTGGATGCGCACCATCACCGTGGTGACGAGGTCGGCGGCGAAGGCGGCGTGAACGTCACGGAACTCCCCCGCGGCGACGCCCTCGGCGATCAGCTCCTGCACCCGCCGGGCGGCGATCCGGGTGTTCTTCTCGTAGATGTCGCGCGCCGGGGCGAACGCATCCAGATCGGCCATGAACCGGTCCGAGGCGGGATCCAGCGCGGCGCCGACGGCGCTCAGGTACGCCGCGATCCGGTCCCGGGCCCCGCTCACCACGGCCACCCGGGCCTCGACCGACTCGGTCGCCGACCGGAAGAAGTGCACGGTGGCGGCACGCACCAACTGCTCCTTGCTGTCGGCCAGCGTGTACAGCGTCGATTTCGAGCAGCGCAGGCGCGCGGCGATCTCGTCGAGGGTCAGATGCGCGAATCCCTCGGCCAGGAACAGCGCGGTCAGCGCGTCGAACAGCTCGGTGCGGCGCCGGGTGGCGAAGGCGGGCCTGGTCACAACACCGAACAGTACTGGAAAATGTCCTGTAGTACTGTCCAGCGTATGGCAGTTGAGCGCCTCCTCCCGTCCGACGACGCCCGCGATCTCGTCGACCTCGCCCGCCAGATCGGCGACAAGGTCCTCGACCCGATCGTCGACCAGCACGAGAAGGACGAGACCTACCCCGACGGGGTCTTCGCGACCCTCGGCGAGGCGGGGCTGCTGAGCCTGCCCTACCCCGAGGAGTGGGGCGGCGGTGGCCAGCCCTACGAGGTGTACCTGCAGGTGCTCGAAGAGCTTGCCGCCCGCTGGGCCGCCGTCGCTGTCGCCGTCAGCGTGCACAGCCTGTCCTGCCACCCGCTGATGAGCTTCGGCACCGACGAGCAACGGCAGCGCTGGCTGCCCGAGATGCTGAGCGGCGCCACCGTCGGCGCCTACAGCCTGTCCGAACCCCAGGCCGGCTCCGATGCGGCCGCGCTGGCCTGCAAGGCCGTCGCTTCCGACGGCGGCTACCGCATCACCGGCGCGAAAGCGTGGATCACCCACGGGGGGATCGCCGACTTCTACAACCTGTTCGCCCGCACCGGCGAAGGCTCACAGGGCATCTCGTGCTTCCTGGTACCCAAGGACACCGAGGGCCTGAGCTTCGGCAAGCCCGAGGAGAAGATGGGCCTGCACGCGGTGCCGACCACCGCCGCGCACTACGACAACGCGTTCGTCGAGGCCGACCGGCGGATCGGCGCCGAGGGCCAGGGTCTGCAGATCGCCTTCAGCGCACTGGATTCCGGCCGGCTGGGTATCGCGGCGGTCGCGGTCGGGCTGGCCCAGGCCGCCCTCGACCAGGCCGTCGACTACAGCCAGCAGCGAACGACCTTCGGCCGCAAGATCATCGACCACCAGGGGCTGGCGTTCCTGCTCGCCGACATGGCCGCTGCCGTCGACTCCGCCCGCGCGACCTATATCGACGCGGCCCGGCGCCGGGACGCGGGACTGCCGTACTCCCGGCAGGCGTCGGTGGCCAAGCTGGTGGCCACCGACGCGGCGATGAAGGTCACCACCGACGCCGTCCAGGTGCTCGGCGGCGCCGGCTACACCCGCGACTACCGGGTCGAGCGGTACATGCGCGAAGCCAAGATCATGCAGATCTTCGAGGGCACCAACCAGATTCAGCGGTTGGTGATCAGCCGGCACCTGGCGCGCGGCTGACGGTGTCGCACACCGGTGCGCCGGTCAGCGGCCGGCGCACCACCACGAGCTCCCCCAGCAACGCGGCGACCACGCCGAACGCGAAGTACAGCGGCACCAGAAACGGCGCGACGCCGAACAGCCCGTCCGCATCCGCGTGGTAGGCGAATACATCCAGGTGCACCAACGCGATCTCGACTGTGGGACCGACCACGGCGATCACCGCCCCGCAGGCCGCACCCGGTCCGTCGCCGAGCACGCACCAGGTGATCACCGCCGCCGCAGACACCAGCGCGGTGACCGGAACCGCCGCCGCGGAATGCACCAGCGCGGTGGTGGCATAGGTGCCGACGACCGCGGCGACACCGCCCAGTGCCTGCCGGGCCGTCACGCCCGCCCGCAGCGCGGGCAGATGCAGCCGCAGTTCGGCCAGCGACACCGTGGCCGCGCCGACCAGGACCGGGAACCACAGCGGGCTGCTCCACAGGAACGGCACCGCGTCGGTGTGGTAGACGGTGGTCCCGGTAGCCACGTGGCTGTGGTCGCCGATCAGCGCCGCGACCGCGCCGAGCAGAAACAGGGACACCACTTCCGGGATTCGCAGCTTCACGCCGGCTGACGCTACCCGGCGGGTTCTCCGACCTGCGGCACTTCGTCGGCGGCGATCTCGCAGGGGGTCTGGTCTGCGGCCGCGGGTTCGGCAGGCGGCAGCGGTTCGGCCGGCGGCGGCGCCGGCACCGGTGTCGGCGCCGCGGTCTCTTCGACGGGCTCGGCCGGGGACTCGCAGGGTTGTTCTTCAGCGGGTCCGGGTGCGGACGTGGCCGCGATGTCGTCGACGGGTTCGCCGTCCTCGCCCTCGTCCTCGTCCTCGGCCGGCTCGTCCTCGTCCTCGCGCAGGTCGGGCTCGTCCAGGCCGGGCTCGTCTTCGTCCAGGTCGGTCCCCGGCAGGTCAGGTTCGGGTAGACCGCTGTCGGTCCCGCCCAGCAGGCCACCCAGCATGTCGGCGAATGGCGAACCCAGTCCCGACAGCCCGCTGCCGAGGTCCGGTAGGCCGGCTCCCATGCCGGGGACCGGTGCTGGCGGCGGCGCTGTGGGGACTGGTGCTGTAGGGATCGGCGCTGTGGGGACCGATGCTGTGGGGACCGATGCTGTGGGGACCGATGCCGTGGGGACTGGCGCTGCGGGTGGCGGCTCGGGAGCACTCCACGCTGCGGGCGTGGTGGGCATGTTGGGCATGTTGGGCGCCGCCGGTGCGCTCCCGAAGGCAGGTGCAGCCGCGGGCTCGCGGCAGCGCACCTCGTCGTTGCAGTCGGACTCGCGCGCGGCGCTCCGCACCGGACCGAGGTCGCCGGGGACGCCGAACACCGGTGCCGCGTCACCGCCGATGTCGGCCAGCGAGCGTTCGTAGGCTGCCGAGACCGATGCCACGGAGTGCTGCATCGCCGTCAGCCATTCGGTGGCCACCGGGCCGACGACGAACGGCTTCACCGCCTGGTCGACCAGCTCGGCGGCGGCGGCGCGGTCGCCGGCTCCGGTGGTGACCGTCGCCGCGGCCGCAAGCCACTCGGTGCGTGCGGGGGCGGTGCGTTCCTCGATGCTCGTGGCGGCGTCGGCTTTGGCCCCCACGGCGTGCCGCAGCTCCTCACCGAGCGCGGCCAGCGCGTGCGCCGCGGCCCGCAACATCGCGGTGACCGCCGTGGACGCCTCGGCGTGCCGGTGCAGAAATCCGGTGGCGGCGTCGGCGCCCGCGCCCTCCCAGGCCGCGGACAACTGGGCCAGCTGCCGGTCCTGGCCGGCCAGCGCATCCTGCGATGCGCGCAGCGCGTCCTCCAGCGCCGCGCAGTCGCGTGCGAGCACCCCGAGGTCCAGCCCGTCCTCGGTGCCGTACCAGTCCCGCAGCTGACCGGGGTGCAGCGTCAGGTCGGGGTGGTGGTAGCCGAGCTGGTGACACGCCCACACATAGTTCTGCAGGTTCTCCACCGCGGGTCGCCCGGTGGCCAGATACGCTGCAGCATCGAAGCTTTCGGGCATCACGGTCGCCCGACCCGATCCGCGGCAGCCGCGTCACCGGACTGGTAGCGCTCGACGGAGCCCCGCAGTGCCGCAGCGATCTCCTCGGCCGCACGCGACCACTGCCGCAGCCCGGTGATGACGTCGAAAAGCTTGCCGCGCAACGCATCGCCGTGCGCCACGTGGGCGCGTCCCGCTGTCGCCCCGCCGAAGCCCAGACCGCTCAGATGTGTGCGGACCGTGGCGTCGAGGATCGCCGCCACCGTCTCGTATTCGCGCGCGATCGCGCGCACCGCCGCCGTGTCGACGCGGGCCGCGCCTGCAATACCCATATGAGATTGGACGCCGGCCGAGCCCGGCCGGTTCCCGCGGATTTCAGCGTTGTGCGCTGACCGACTCCGCGACCCGCGCCGCCATCTGCCGCGCGGTGTCCTCATCGGCAGCCTCCACCATGACCCGGACCACCTGCTCGGTTCCTGAGGGCCGCAACAGGATTCGTCCGGTGTCGCCGAGCTCAGCCTCGACCCGCGCGACCGCGTCGCGCACCGAGGGAGCGTCGGCCACGGTCGCCTTGTCGGTGACCGCGACGTTGATCAGTACCTGCGGGAGGGTCTGCATCGGTTCGGCCAGCTCGGCCAGGCTCAGACCGGTCTGGGCCATCCGGGCCATCAGCCGCAGGCCCGTGACGATGCCGTCACCGGTGGTGCCGAAGCTCGGCAGCACAATGTGCCCCGACTGCTCGCCGCCGAGCGCGAAACGTCCCGCGCGCAACTCCTCCAACACGTAGCGGTCGCCGACGCCGGTGGTGCGGACGTCGATGCCGGCCGACCGCATCGCCAGGTGCAGGCCCATGTTGCTCATCACCGTGGCGACCAGCGTGTCGGAGGCGAGTTCGCCGGCCTCCCGCATGGCCAGGGCGAGCACCACCATGATCGCGTCGCCGTCGATGACGCGGCCATGCGCGTCGACGGCCAGGCAGCGGTCGGCGTCGCCGTCGTGGGCCAGGCCGAGGTCGGCGCCGTAGGAGACCACCGCCGAGCGCAGCGTCTGCATGTGCGTCGAGCCGCATCCGTCGTTGATGTTCAGGCCGTCGGGCTCCGCGTTGATCGGGATGACGTTCGCCCCCGCGGCGCGGTACGCGCGCGGTGCCGCATCCGAGGCCGCGCCGTGCGCACAGTCGACGACGACGGTCAGCGAATCCAGCCGGGTGGTCGCGGCTTTACCGACGTGACGCAGATAACGCTCCAGGGCGTCCTCCGCGGCGACCACCCGTCCAATGCCCGCGCCGGTCGGACGCGCGCCGGGTCCCTGCTGCACGAGCTCCTCGATGCGGTCCTCGGTGGCGTCGTCCAGCTTGTGCCCGCCGGGGCCGAAGATCTTGATGCCGTTGTCGGGCATCGGATTGTGCGACGCCGAGATCATCACGCCGAAGTCGGCGTCGTAGGCGCTGGTCAGGTACGCGACCGCCGGCGTCGGCAGCACACCGACCCGGAGAACGTCGACGCCCTCACTGGCGACCCCGGCGATCACGGCCGCCTCCAGCATCTCGCCGCTGGCCCGCGGGTCACGCCCGACCACGGCGACCCGTCTGCGGGTCTCGCCGCTGGTTGCGAGACGTCGGGCGGCCGCCGAACCCAGCGCCATCGCCAGCTCGGCGGTCAGCTCAAGGTTGGCGACGCCGCGCACTCCATCGGTGCCGAACAGTCGAGCCATCGTGCCAACCTCTCACAGGTCTGGGCTCCCGAGCCAATTGCGCCTGCGCGTGATTATCCACGTCACAAGTCTGCCGACAGCGCAGAAACGACTCACCGCCCGCACCCTGTTCAGGATGCGGGCGGTGAGGAAGGAACTGCTTAGCCTTCGCTGTCGCTGGGCAGCGGCACGGAGCCGCCGTCAGCCGCCCCGGTGCCTTCCGGCGCGCCGAGGCCCTCACCCGTACCGGAGGTACCTTCGGCACCGCCCTCAGGCACAGCTTCCTCGGCCGGAGCCGGGGCCGCCGTCGGCGAGCTGGGCGCTGCCGGGGACTCGGCCGGGCCGCTCGCGACGTTCTGTGCGATGACCAGATCGCCACCGGGCAGGCCCGAGCACACCGTCTGCTCGACGCTGCTGCCGTCGACCTCGGTCGCCACAGCCGTCACGTCGGCGGGGACCGCGCCGCAGATGGCGCCGGCCGCGGAGGCGACCGTGTCGGGGGACGCGCTTTCCAGCAGCGTCACGTCGCCGATGGCCAGGTTCACCAGACCGTCCGAACCGTCGGCCGGTTGCGCGTACGCCATTCCGAGGCCGGCGGAGAAAAGCAGCGATCCACCGAGGAAAGCACCCGCTGCGGCGTTCTTGACGAAGTTCATCAATCACTCCTTTGCATTCGCGGAACCATGGGCAAGAGATTCTCACCGACGCCGTCAGGCGCCCTGGCTCCAAGTTCCGAGGGTTACGTACCCGATCGGCCGAATTCAAACCGCGCCGCGGAGCGAAAGCAGATACCCCTTTGTGCCTAATTAACTATTTCGACTGCGTTGCAGTGCAGGGCTGTATGGCCATTTCCTGGAATGGCTGCTGTGGGACAGCCCACATTCCGTACGAAACCCTTCTCTTCGCGCCGGAAACGACTGACGCCCGGCCACTCGCGATGCGAGTAGACCGGGCGCCAGGACGTGGATCGATCAGCGCTTGCTGTACTGAGGCGCCTTGCGGGCCTTCTTCAGACCGTACTTCTTGCGCTCGATGGCACGCGGGTCACGCGTGAGGAAGCCGGCCTTCTTCAGCGCCGGACGGTCCTCGGGCTGCACCAGGATCAGGGCACGGGCGATCGCCAGACGCAGCGCACCGGCCTGTCCGGACGGGCCGCCGCCGTCGAGGTGGGCGTAGATGTCGAAATGCTCGACGCGGTCGACGGTCACCAGCGGCGCCTTGATGAGCTGCTGGTGCACCTTGTTGGGGAAGTAGTTCTCCAGGGTGCGGCCGTCGAGGTTGAACTGTCCGGTGCCGGGGACCAGGCGAACGCGGACCACAGCCTCCTTGCGGCGGCCGACGGTCTGGATCGGGCGGTCGATCAGCACGGGCTCGCGGTACACCGCATCTGCGTCGACCTCGACGCTGTAGTCACCCTCGCCGGTCTCGACGACCTCGGCGGTCTCGGTGTATTCGGTCTCGGTCTCGGTCTCGAATTCGGATGTCACTGAGCCACCTGCTTGATCTCGAACACGGCCGGCTGCTGAGCGGCGTGCGGATGGTCCGGTCCGGCGTAGACCTTCAGCTTCTTCTGGATCTGACGACCGAGCTTGTTGTGCGGCAGCATCCCGGTGATGGCGTTCTCGACGACGCGGGTCGGGTGCTTCTGCAGCAGCTCACCGATGGAGCGCTTGCGCAGACCGCCGGGATAACCCGAGTGGCGGTAGGCGAACTTCTTGGTGAGCTTGTCGCCGCTGACGGCGATCTTGTCGGCGTTGATGACGATGACGAAGTCACCGCCGTCGACATTGGGCGTGAATGTCGGCTTGTGCTTGCCGCGGAGCAGCTTGGCTGCTTCGACGGCGAGCCGGCCGAGCACCACGTCGGTGGCGTCGATGACGTACCACGAACGCGTGGTGTCACCCGCCTTCGGCGTGTACGTAGGCACAGCGCTTACCTTCTCTTTCTCGGGTGGATCCCGGGATGCGACCCGGGGGTGCCGGTCAGGCGTGCGCATCGACATAACCTCGGCGACCGGCGGGGACCCGAGGCGACCGACGACCCGAGGGCCGGCGCACGCCAACGACGCAGCTTACCTGCCGCTATCGGCGCAGGTCAAAACGCGCT
>NZ_BCRS01000156.1 GCF_001552715.1 Mycolicibacterium vaccae NBRC 14118 = CIP 105934
CCGGCGGTCGCGCCGGCCCCCGCGCTGCCCGCCCGCCCGGTGTCCACGATCGCCCCGGCCACCTCGGGCACGCTCAGCGAGTTCTTCGCCGCCAAGGGCGTCACGATGGAGCCGCAGTCCAGCCGCGACTTCCGCGCCCTCAACATCGTGCTGCCGAAGCCGCGGGGCTGGGAGCACATCCCGGACCCGAACGTGCCGGACGCGTTCGCGGTGCTGGCCGACCGGGTCGGCGGCAACGGCCTGTACTCGTCGAACGCCCAGGTGGTGGTCTACAAACTCGTCGGCGAGTTCGACCCCAAGGAGGCGATCAGCCACGGCTTCGTCGACAGCCAGAAGCTGCCGGCGTGGCGTTCCACCGACGCGTCGCTGGCCGACTTCGGCGGAATGCCGTCCTCGCTGATCGAGGGCACCTACCGCGAGAACAACATGACGCTGAACACGTCCCGGCGCCACGTCATCGCCACCGCGGGGCCCGACCACTACCTGGTGTCGCTGTCGGTGACCACCAGCGTCGACCAGGTCGTGGCCGCCGCGGACGCCACCGACGCGATCGTCAACGGCTTCAAGGTCAGCGTTCCGGGTCCGGCTCCGGCCGCACCGCCACCTGCACCCGGTGCCCCCGGTGTCCCGCCCGCCCCCGGCGCCCCGGCGCTGCCGCTGGCCGTCGCACCACCCCCGGCTCCCGCTGTTCCCGCCGTGGCGCCCGCGCCACAGCTGCTGGGACTGCAGGGATAGACGTCGTCGTCCCCCGGGCGAAGCCTGGCGCCCGGGGGACGACGGCCCCTTTCTGACACCGTATTCTGAAGCCCATGTTCGTCGCCGCGGTGTTGAGTCTGTGCGCGGCGGTGGTGACCGCGGCGCTGGGCGCATGGTCGCTGATGCGCCGCCCGTCCACCGACTACGTCCAGCAGGTTTTGCGCGCGGTGGCCCCCACCCAGTTGGCCGCCGCGGTGATGCTCGGTGCCGGCGCGGTGGTCGCGTTGTCGGCCACGGCGCCGATGTCTGTGGTAATCCTCGCCGTCTGCGTGGCCGGCGCGATCGGGACGGTCGCGGCAGGCTGCTGGCAGGCGGCGACGGCCGTCGCCCGGCGCAACGCCCAACAGGCCGCGGTCACCGGCGGTGGCTGCGGCAGTGGCGGCAGCGGGGGCAGCGGCTGCGGCACCTGCACGCTGTCCTGCGACCGATAGGTCCAGTTGCGCGACGATCAAGCGGCGAGGCACGAGCCGCGTTGAGGAGTGCGACCGACAGCTCTAGTTGCGGCTGAGGTCGATCGGGTGCGTCGCCAGCAGGGACAGCGGCAGCGGCTGCCGGCGCAGGATCCGGGCCCACAGATCCACGTGCGGCTCCACCAGCACGTCAGAAGGCAACGCCGACAACACAATCCAGTCGTCACGCTCGATCTCGCCCTCGAGCTGACCGATGGTCCAGCCTGAGTAGCCGGCGAAGATCCGCACCCCTTCGACCGCCGGGGCGATCGAGTCCGGTTCGGCGTCGAGGTCGACCATCGCCACCCGGCCCTGCACATGCCGCAGCCCCGGCACCGCGGACGGGTCGACGCCCACCCGCACGGTGGCCAGACACAGTGCGGCATCACGTTTGACCGGGCCGCCGACGTACATCGTCTTCGGCTTGGCGGCCAGCTTCGCCCACTGAGGCAGCACGTTGTACACCGCGGTCTCACTGGCCCGGTTCAGCACCACACCGAGTGTTCCGCCGTCATTGTGTTCGACCACGTAGATCACGCTGCGGCGGAACGTCGGCTCGAGCAGATCGGTGTTGGCCAGCAGCAGCGTGCCCGCGCGGACCCGGTGTGCCGCAGGTGCGACGAAGTCCTCCGGGTCTTCGGGTTGCGCCATCGGACCATCATGTCACCACCGCCACACGATCGTGGCCGAGAGCACACCGCAGAGCGACATTTGTACTGTGGGTCGGGTCGCTCGACGAGGACGCGGGCGACGAGACGACGCTTCGACGCCCGACCCGACCCGCCACCAGGACGTGACATCTGTGCCCGACGACCGCGTATCCCGCACGTTGTGGCGTTCGGTGCGCGCGCTACCCCAGTTCCGGAGGCTGCTCGAGCTGCGCGCGGTCAGCCAGTTCGGGGACGGCCTTTTCCAGGCCGGGATCGCCGGGGCGATTTTGTTCAACCCGGAACGCGAGGCCGAGCCGTGGGCGATCGCCGCCGCGTTCGCCGTGCTGTTCCTGCCGTACTCGCTGCTCGGCCCGTTCGCCGGTGCCCTGCTGGACCGCTGGGACCGGCGCCTGGTGCTGATCGGCGCCAACATCGGGCGGCTGGTGGTCATCCTCGTCGTCGGCACTCTGCTGGCCGCCGGGCGTTCCGACGTCCCAATCCTGTTGAGCGCGTTGCTCGCCAACGGATTCACCCGGTTCGTGTCCTCGGGGCTGAGCGCGGCGCTGCCTCACGTGGTACCCCGCGAACAGGTGATCGCGATGAACTCGGTGGCCACCGCCACCACGTCCGTCGCGGCGTTCGCCGGCGCGATGTTCATGCTGCTGCCACGCTGGTGGTTCGGGGCCGGGGACTCCGGGGCGGCGATCATCATCTTCCTGGTGCTGGTACCCGTCGCGGTCGCGCTGTGGCTGTCGATGCGCTTCCCGCCGCGGCTGCTCGGACCCGACGAGAGCGCGCTCACCGTCTCCGGTTCGGTGGTCTACGCGGTCGCCACCGGCTGGCTGCACGCGGCGCGCACGGCGCGGGCCGTCCCGTCGGTCGCCTCGACGCTGTCCGGCCTGGCCGCCCACCGCATGGCCTTCGGTATCAACACCCTGCTCGTGCTCGTGATGGTGCGCCACACTGAGGCGGCGACCGTGGCCGGCCTCGGGACGACCGTGCTGTTCGTCACCGCCGGGGGCGCCGGCCAGTTCCTGGCGACCGTGTTCACCCCCGCACTGGTGAAACGCTGGGGCCGGTATGCCGCCCCGAACGGTGCGCTGGGTTTCGCCGCGGTCGTCCAGTTGTTCGGCGCGACGCTGCACCTGCCGGTGATGATCGTGTGCGGATTCCTGCTCGGCGCGGCCGGTCAGGTCGTGAAGCTCTGCGCGGACACCGCAATGCAGATCGACGTCGACGACTCGCTGCGCGGACACCTTTTCGCGGTGCAGGATTCGCTGTTCTGGGTGGCGTTCATCCTGGCGATCTCGGCCGCGGCGTTCGTGATTCCGCCCGACGGGCATTCGGCGGCGCTGGCGGTCGCCGGTGCCGGCCTCTATCTGGCCGGGCTGGCCGTACACGCGGTCGTCGGCCGGCGCGCCCGGCCGCGGCTAGGGTGACCCGCATGGCCGGAGCCGCGTCGATGCTGAACGACCTGCGCGCCGAGAGCGACGACCTCGACGCGCTGGTGGCCCCGCTGCCGCCCGCGCAGTGGGCGCAGGCCACGCCCGCTCCGGGATGGACGATCGCCCACCAGATCGGGCATCTGCTGTGGACCGACCGGGTGTCGCTGCTGTCGGTCACCGACGAGCCCGCCTTCGCGGAGGTCCTGGCGCAGGCGTCGCCGCATCCGACCTCGCTCGTCGACGCCGAGGCCGCGCAGCTGGCAGACCTGCCGCCGGCGCAGCTACTCGAGGACTGGCGCAGCACGCGCGCCGCGCTGCACGACGCGCTGCGCAGCGTCGCCGACGGCCGCAAGTTGCCGTGGTTCGGGCCGCCGATGAGTGCGGCGTCGATGGCCACCGCGCGGCTGATGGAGACGTGGGCGCACGGGCTCGACGTCGCCGACACCCTCGGGGTGACGCGGGCGCCGACCGCGCGGCTGCGGTCGATCGCCCACATCGGCGTGCGCACCCGCGATTTCGCGTTCGGCCTGCACGGGCTCACCCCGCCGACGGAACTGTTCCACGTGAAACTATCGGCGCCGGCCGGTACCGACGAGCCGCACTGGACGTGGGGGCCCGAGGACGCCACTCAACGGGTGACGGGGTCGGCCGAGCACTTCTGCATGCTCGTCACCCAGCGTCGCCCCCGGTCGGTGCTCGACCTTGTCGCAGTGGGCGCCGACGCCGAGAAGTGGCTGACCATCGCGCAGGCCTTCGCCGGGCCGCCCGGCGCAGGCCGGGCCTCGGACTAGAGGTACCGACTAGAGGTATTCGGCCGAGTCGGCGGTGCCGTTGCCGTCGGCGTCGGCGAGCCGGACGTCCCACCGGCCGTCGCCGTCGGTGTCCACCCACGCCTGCCCGGCACCGAACGCCCGGTCGGCCAGCCCGTCACCGTCGGTGTCGGTGAGGCGCTCGGGTGTGCCGTCCCCGTCCAGGTCGGCGGGCGCCGCACCCGCCGGGTGCTCGACGCCGTCCAGACCGAACCATCGCAACGCCGCGCCGCCACGCTCGGCGGCGACCGTCCACGTGCCGGTCCCGTCGTCGGTGAAGAAGGACTCCGCGCCGCCGTGCCCGTCGAGATCCCTGGCGGCCAACTCGGCGGTGCCGTCACCGTCGAGGTCGGCCAGCACGTCGTCGGTCAGCCCGTCGCCGTCGAGATCCAGCCCGACCGAATCCAGCACCCCGTCGCCGTCCAGATCGTGGTCCGCACCGGCGGTCCACCACGTCACCGACCCGTCGGACTCACCCAGGCAGTACTCCATACCTGATCAGACGCTCGGGCCGGCCTTCTCGTTCCACCACCGCAGCAATTCGGCCACCGCCTCGTCGTGGTCGAGCGGGCCGCGATCCATCCTCAGCTCCTTGAGGTGGTTCCACGCCTGCCCGACCTGCGGGCCCGGCGGGATACCCAGGATCTTCATGATCTCGTTGCCGTCGATGTCCGGCCGGACGCGCGCCAGGTCCTCCTTGGCCGCGAGCTCCTCGATCCGGCGCTCGAGATCGTCGTAGTTGGCCTGCAGCCGCGCCGCGCGTCGCTTGTTGCGTGTGGTGCAGTCGGCGCGCACCAGCTTGTGCAGCCGGCTCAACAGCGGGCCCGCGTCGGTGACGTAACGCCGCACCGCCGAGTCCGTCCATCGGCCGTCCCCGTACCCGTGGA
Organism: Mycolicibacterium vaccae NBRC 14118 = CIP 105934; assembly: GCF_001552715.1. Classification (GTDB taxonomy): domain Bacteria; phylum Actinomycetota; class Actinomycetes; order Mycobacteriales; family Mycobacteriaceae; genus Mycobacterium; species Mycobacterium vaccae. Next base: position 4,997 of record NZ_BCRS01000156.1, read on the forward strand.
ACCGCAAATGCAGATACACCAGCTGGGAGACGTCGGAGATCATCTGCTTCGAGTACTTCAGCTCGCGCATCCGCTTGCGCGCCATCTTGGCCCCGACCACCTCGTGGTGGTGGAAGCTCACTCCCCCGTCGGGTTCGTGCCTGCGGGTGGCCGGCTTCCCGATGTCGTGCAGCAGCGCCGCCCACCGCAGCACCAGGTCCGGCCCGCCCGCACCTTCGAGGTCCATCGCCTGCCGGAGCACGGTCAGCGAGTGCTGGTAGACGTCCTTGTGCTGGTGGTGCTCGTCGATGGCCATCCGCATCGCGCCGACCTCGGGCAGCACCACCTCACCGAGGCCGGTCTGCACCATCAGGTCCACGCCGGCGACCGGGTCCGCCCCCAGCAGCATCTTGTCGAGTTCGGCGGCCACCCGTTCCGCGGTGATCCGGCCCAGCTGCGGCGCCATCTCCTCCAGCGCCTGCCGGACCCGCGGCGCCACGTCGAAGCCGAGCTGCGACACGAACCGGGCCGCGCGCAGCATCCGCAGCGGGTCGTCCCCGAACGACACCTCCGGTGCGGACGGGGTGTCGAGCACCTTGCGGCGCAGCGCGGACAGTCCGTCCAGCGGGTCCAGGAACTCGGCGGCGCCGTCGGCGGTGATGCGGACCGCCATCGCGTTGACGGTGAAATCGCGGCGCACCAGGTCGTCGGCGAGGTTGTCGCCGTAGCGCACCTCCGGGTTGCGCGACACCTGGTCATAGGTGTCGGCGCGGAACGTGGTGATCTCCAGCCGGTCCTGATTTCCCGGGGGCCCCTTGGCCACACCCACCGTGCCGAAGTCGATGCCCGTGTCCCACAGCGCGTCACCCCAGCCGCGCAGAAAGCGCAGCATCTCGTCGGGCCGGGCGTCGGTGGTGAAGTCCAGATCGGTGCCGAGCCGGCCGAGCAGCGCGTCGCGCACGCTGCCGCCGACCAGATACAGCTGGTGCCCGTTGTCGGCGAACACCTTGCCGACGTCGCGCAGCACCGCGGCGTGGGCGTTCAGCGCAACCTGCGCAGCGGCCAGCAGCTGGGCCAGGTCATCGTCGGCGGTGGGGTCGGACACGTCCGATGAGCCTACTGGTCACAGCGATGTCACCGTCCGGCGAGTGCGGCGAGGAGCGCTGTTCATGCCAGCTACTATCGCTTGGGTGTCGGACGGCGAGCAGGCCAAACCACGACGGCGCCGCGGGCGTCGCCGGGGCCGACGCGCGGCAGGCCCCCCCGAAGCCGGATCAGAGCAGAACCAGAACCGTCCTCAGCAGCCCGCCCCCAGCACCGTCACCGGGCAGTCCAACCCGCCCGAGCAGCCCCCCAAACCTCAGAAGAACAGGACCCGGCGCCCCCCGGAACGGCTGCGCACCGTGCACGAGACATCCGCAGGCGGCCTCGTCATCGACGGCATCGACGGCCCCAAGGACGACCAGGTGGCGGCGCTGATCGGGCGCATCGACCGGCGCGGCCGGATGCTGTGGTCCCTGCCCAAGGGCCACATCGAGCGCGGTGAGACCGCCGAGCAGACCGCGATCCGCGAGGTGGCCGAGGAGACCGGCATCCAGGGCAGCGTGCTGGCCGCGCTCGGCAGCATCGACTACTGGTTCGTCACCGAGGGCAGGCGCGTGCACAAGACGGTGCACCACTACCTGATGCGGTTCTCCGGCGGTGAACTCTCCGACGAGGACGTCGAGGTCACCGAGGTGGCCTGGGTGCCGGTCAAGGAACTGCCGTCCCGGTTGGCCTACGCCGACGAACGCCGGCTCGCCGAGGTCGCCGACGAACTGATCGACAAACTGCACACCGACGGGCCGGGGGCGCTGCCGCCGTTACCGCACTCCGCGCCGCGCCGCCGGGGGCAGACGCACTCCCACACCAGGCGCCGCCGACCTGACCCCACCGCTCAACCCCAGCCCGGCCGGCGGACGAACGGATGCGGTCAAGGACCGTGACCGGCCCCGCCTGGCCCGCACGCCTGGTCGTCGCGGTCCTCGCACTGCTGCTGGCCGTCGCACCGGCCGCCACCTCACCCCTCGCCACCGCCCAGCCGTCCTCGGCGACGTTCCTGCGCGTGCAGATCGACACCGTCTCCCCCGACGTCGTGACCACCACCAGCGACCCGATGGTGACCGTCACCGGCACCATCAGCAATGTCGGTGACCGGTCGGTGCGCGACGTGGTGGTGCGGCTCGAACACGCCCCGGCGGCCACCTCCTCGAGCACGCTGCGCACCGACCTGGCCGGCAACGTCGACCAGTACCAGCCCGTCGCCGATTTCATCACCGCGGCACCGGAACTCGCTCGCGGAGAACAGGTTCCGTTCCGGCTGGCCTACCCACTGCGCTCCACCCAGCAGCCGTCGCTGCGGATCGAGGAGCCCGGCGTCTACCCGCTGATGATCAACGTCAACGGCACCCCCGACTACGGCGCACCGGCCCGCCTCGACGACTCGCGATTCCTGCTGCCCGTGCTCGGGGTGCCGCCCGAGAGCGAATCGGACACCGCAGGTGACGCGGTGGACTCCGCGGTCCCTCCGGACACCACCAGGCCCGTCGGGCTCACGCTGTTCTGGCCGCTGGTCGACCGCCCCCGGCTGGCCGCGGGCGCTCCCGGCGGCACCGCCCCGGTCCGGCTGATCGACGACGAGCTCGCCGGCTCGCTGGCCCGCGGCGGACGCCTCGACACCCTGCTGAGCGCCATCGACTTCGCCACCGGCCCCGAGGTCGATCCCGGCGGCGACGTGGCGCGCACGGTGTGCCTGGCCGTCGACCCGGATCTGCTGGTCACCGTCAACGCGATGACCACCGGCTACGTCGTCAACGACGCCGCCGACGCCGGACCCGGCACCCCCACCCATCCCGGCACCGGGACGCAGGCCGCGGTGGACTGGCTCAACCGGCTCAAGGCCCTGGCCCAGCGGATGTGCGTCGCCCCCACCGTGTACGCCCAGGCGGATCTCGACGCCCTCCAGCGCGTCGCCGACCCCGGCCTGTCCTCGATCGCCACCACCGGCGCGGCCGGGATCGTCGACCAGATCCTCGGGGTGGTCTCCAACCGCCAGGTCAGTCTGGTCGGCGACGGGCCGCTGACCGACCCGGCGATCCAGCTGCTGACTGGCCGCGGACCCACGGTGGCGATCGCCGCCGCGAACCTCGCCGGGTCCGGCGAGTCTGCCGACGGCGCCGTCGGCACCGCGGACACCGCGCCGCTGCGCTACACCCCAGGCGTGGTCGCCGCCCCCTTCGACCCGGCGGTCGGCGCCGCGTTCGCCGCGATGGGTCCGACACCGAAGGTCCCGTCCTACCTGGACCCGGCGCTCGACGTCTCCGTCGAACAGGACTCCGAGGTCGCGCGGCGTCAGGACGCGCTCGGCGCGATGCTGTGGCGCAGCCTGGACCCGGCCATCGAACCGCGCTCCCAGATCCTGATGCCGCCGCTGATGTGGAACGTGACCCCCACCGACGCGCAGGCCGTGCTGTCGGCGGTGGCCACCAGCATCCGGGCCGGGCTCGCGGTGCCGCGTCCGCTGGCCGCTCTGGTCAACGAGGTCAGGGCCACCGCGCGCGACTCCCCGATGCCGTCGGGCCAGCTGGGCAACCCGCGCGGACGGTTCGACGACGGGGTGGTGTCGGGGATCTCGGCGGTGACCGGCCGGCTGTGGGGCTTCACCGCGGCGCTGGCCACCGACGAACGCACCGGCCTGACCGGCGACCAGTACACCGCCCCGTTGCGCGAAGATCTGCTGCGCGCGCTGAGCCTGTCGGTGCCGCCGGACGCCCGCAGCGGACTGGCCCAGCAGCGGCTCACCCGCGTCGGGCGCACGGTCGAGGATCTGTTCAACGCCGTCACGATCGTCAACCCCGGCGGCTCCTACACGCTGGCCACCGAGCGCAGCCCGATCCCGCTGGCCCTGCGCAACAACCTGCCGGTGCCGATCCGGGTGCGCCTGGACATCGACGCACCGCCGGGCATGACGGTCACCGACATGGGCGAGATCGTGCTGCCGCCGGGCTTCCTGCCGCTGAAGGTGCCGATCGAGGTGCACTTCACCCAGCGGGTGGCCGTCGACGTCACGCTGCGCACCGTCGACGGGCTGCCGCTGGGCGAACCCGTGCGCCTGTCCGTGCATTCCAACGCCTACGGCAAGGTGCTGTTCATCATCACGCTGACCGGAGGCGCGGTTCTGGTCCTGCTCGTCGGGCGCCGGCTGTGGCACCGGTTCCGCGGTCAGCCCGACCGGGCCGACCTGGAGGCCGACCCGACCCGGCCCGACCCGGTCGACGTGGCACTGGCCTACCGCGACGACGGCGGGTCCGCCGCGAAGCCCTCCGGCCGACCCGCCCGCACCTCCCCGGGGAGCGACGATGCGTGAATCCGGGCGTGACGCCGGGCCGCACCGCCCGTCGCCGGACCGGCCGCCTGCCCGCGCCGAACTGTCCGACTCCGCGGTGGTGTCCCGGTCGTGGGGCATGGCGGTGGCGACGCTGGTCAGCCGCCTCACCGGGTTCGCCCGCATCGTGCTGCTCGCGGCGATCCTCGGCGCGGCGCTGTCGAGTGCGTTCACCGTGGCCAATCAGCTGCCCAACCTGATCGCGGCGCTGGTGCTGGAGGCGACCTTCACCGCGATCTTCGTCCCGGTGCTGGCTCGCGCCGAACGCGATGACCCCGACGGCGGCACCGCCTTCGTCCGAAGGCTTCTCACGCTCGCCACCACGCTGCTGCTGGTCGTGACCGTTGTCTCGACGCTGGCCGCACCGCTGCTGGTGGACCTGATGCTGGGCTCCGAACCGCTGGTGAACCGGCCGCTGACCACCGCGTTCGCGTTCCTGCTGCTCCCCCAGATCATCTTCTACGGTCTGTCCTCGGTGTTCATGGCGATCCTGAACACCCGCAACATCTTCGGGCCACCCGCCTGGGCGCCGGTGGTCAACAACGTCGTCGCGATCCTCACCCTCGGGCTGTATGTGCTTGTGCCGGGCGAACTCTCGATCAACCCGGTCGAGATGGGCAACGCCAAGCTGCTGGTCCTCGGGATCGGCACCACCCTCGGTGTCGTCGCCCAGGCCGCGGTGCTGTTCGTCGCGCTCAGACGCGAGCGCATCAGCCTGCGGCCGTTGTGGGGCATCGACGACCGGTTGAAGAAGTTCGGGATGATGGCGCTGGCCATGGTGCTCTACGTGCTGGTCAGCCAGGTCGGCCTGATCGTCGGCAACCAGGTCGCCAGCGCGTCCGCGGCCTCCGGTCCGGCCATCTACAACTACACGTGGCTGGTGCTGCAACTGCCGTTCGGCATCATCGGCGTCACCGTGTTGACCGTGGTGATGCCGCGGCTGTCGCGCAACGCCGCCGCCGACGACGGGCCCGCGGTCCTGGCCGACCTGTCGCTGGCCACCCGGCTGACCATGCTGACGCTGATCCCGATCGTCGCGATGATGACCGTGGGCGGGCCGGCGATCGGCAGCGCGCTGTTCGCCTACGGCAACTTCGGCGCCGTCGACGCCGGCTATCTCGGCATGGCGATCACACTGTCGGCGTTCACGCTGATCCCCTACGCGCTGGTGCTGCTACAGCTGCGGGTGTTCTACGCCCGCCAGGAGCCGTGGACCCCGATCGTGCTGATCCTGGTGATCACCGCGGTGAAGATCGCGGCGTCGCTGGCCGCGCCGCACCTGACCGACGACCCCGAAATGGTCGCCGGCTACCTCGGGCTGGCCAACGGGCTCGGCTTCCTGGCCGGCGCGGTCGTCGGCCACCTGTTGCTGCGGGCCCGCTTGAACCCGCCGGGCGGTCGACTGCTCAGCACCGAGGTCGTGCGCACGATCCTGGTCACCATCACCGCGTCCCTGGCGGCCGGCCTGACCGCGCACGTGGTCGATCAGCTGGCCGGGCTGGAGAACCTGACCACGCACTGGGGCGCCGCGGGCTCGCTGCTGCGGCTGCTGGCGCTCGGGCTGGTCATGGTGCCGATCATCGCCGGGGTGATGATCGGCGGCGGCGTCCCGGACGCTCTGGCCGCGCTGGCTACGGTGCGGCGCCGGTTCGGTACCGGCAAGCCGACGGTGGCCGCCGGAGCGCTCACGTACCCTGATCCCAGTAATCAGTCCTCGTTACGCCGACGTCAGCTTCCCAGGTCGGCGGCCCGGGGGCCAGCGGCCGAGGCAGCCGGCGACGGGAGGCGGAAAGGATTCGCGGTGAGCGACAAACCGACCGGCGGTTCGCATGCGGACCACGAATCCCAGCACGACTCCCTGGCCACCACGCGGTTCGAACGGCCCTCGCCCGACGACTTCCAGCCTGACGTGCCGGAATCAGACGTGTCCACCACGGCGCCCGCTGCGGACGCCGCCACCACCGCGATCCCGTCCGGGCCGGAACCGGTGCGCGAGCCGACCCCCGACCCGGCTGCGCCGGACGACGTCCACCTGGTGCCGGGTGCGACGGTCGTCGACGGGCGGTACCGGCTGCTGGTGTTCCACGGCGGGCCGCCGCGGCTGCAGTTCTGGCAGGCCCTCGACACCGCGCTGGACCGCCAGGTCGCGCTGACGTTCGTCGACCCGGACGGCACACTGCCCGAAGGGCAGGTGCAGGAGATCCTCGACCGCACCCAGCGGCTAAGCCGCATCGACATGCCCGGGGTGGCCCGCGTGCTCGACGTCAGCCGCCACGGGCGCGGCGGCCTGGTGGTCTCGGAGTGGATCCGCGGTGGCTCGCTGGCCGAGGTCGCCGACACCAATCCCTCCCCGATCGGTGGTGCGCGCGCCATCCAGTCGCTGGCCGCCGCGGCCGAGGTGGCCCACCGCAACGGCGTGGCGCTGTCCATCGACCACCCGGGCCGCATCCGCGTCAGCATCGACGGCGACGTCGCGCTGGCGTTCCCGGCCACCCTGCCCGACGCGTCCCCCGACGACGACATCCGCGGGATCGGCGCGTCGCTCTACGCACTGCTGGTCGACCGCTGGCCGCTGCCGGAGACCGGGGCGCCCAGCGGGCTCGAGCCCGCCGACCTCGACGCCGCCGGCCAACCCGTCGAACCCAAGGCCGTGGACCGTGACATCCCGTTCCAGATCTCGGCGGCGGCCGCGCGCGCGGTCGAGGAGGGTGGCGGCATCCGCAGCGCACCGACCCTGCTCAACCTGCTCCAGCAGGCCACCGCGATCGCCGACCGCACTGACCACATCGCCCCCGTCGACGACCCGTCCCGGGGCGCCGGCGACAGTGCCGCCGACGCGGCTGCCGATCCGGAGGCCGAGGCGCGGCGCCGCAAGGGTCTGATCGTCGGACTGTCCGCGGCGGGTGTGATCGCGATCGTGGCGGTGATCCTGTTGGGCACGGCGCTGAGCCGCATCTTCGGTGACGTCGGCAATGGGCTCGGCGGCGACGAACTGGGCCTGAACACGCCGCCGTCCTCGTCGTCGGAGGCGTCACCGTCGGAGAGCGGTTCGGTCGTCAAACCCGTTGGGGTGACCGTATTCTCCCCCGAAGGCGAGGCCGACGCGCCCGGTCAGGCCGACCTCGCGATCGACGGGGACCCGTCCACGGTGTGGCCGATCGACACCTACAGCGACGCCGTGCCGTTCCCGAATTTCAAGAACGGCGTCGGCCTGATGTTGCAACTGCCGGAACCGACGAAGCTGAGCTCGGTCACGGTGAACCTCAACAGCACCGGGACCTCGGTGCAGATCCGCTCGGCCACCTCGGCGTCGCCGTCGTCGCTGGACTCCACCACCGCGCTGACCGACCCGACCGCGCTCAAGCCCGGCTCCAACACCATCGAGATCTCCGACGCCGAGCCGACCGAGTACGTGCTGGTGTGGGTGTCCACTTTGGGTCAGGTCAACGGGCAGAGCCGCTCGGACATCGCTGAGATCACGCTCAACGGCACGTCCTGAGCCCTGCGCCGAAACTGGTGTCGGGGCCTCCCCGCCGCGCCGATTAGTGTTCGGCTGTGGGGATTTTCGGGGACTCGCCGGGTCGGTCCGCCGAACCGCGCACCGACGCCGAACTCCTCAGCGCCCACGTCGGCGGTGACCGCTACGCGTTCGAGGAACTCTTCTACCGCCACCACCGCCAGCTCTACCGGCTGGCGCAGCTGACCAGCAGGGACCCCGACGACGCCGCCGACGCCCTGCAGGACGCGATGCTGGCCGCACACCGCACCGCTGCGGCGTTCCGGCACGACTCGGCGGTCACCAGCTGGCTCTATCGCATCGTCGTCAACGCATGCCTGGATCGGCTGCGGCGCAACAGGACCCGGTTCTGTGAGGAGCTCGACGACCAGGCGTGCGGCACTGTCGACCCGACCGGGCACGTCGAAACCGCCATCGTGGTCGAGCGCGCGCTGATGCGGCTGCCCGTCGAGCAACGCGCCGCGGTCGTCGCGGTGGACATGCAGGGCTACAGCGTGGCCGAGACCGCCCGGATGCTCGGGGTCGCCGAGGGCACGGTGAAGTCACGGTGTTCGCGGGCCCGGTCCAAACTCGCCACGTCGCTGCACTACTTCGCCGCCACCGCGGAGTGACCCGCGTCGGTTAGCCTCGAACGATCTGTCGGGCCTAGGTCATCGGGAGCGGGATGGACAGCGGCGCGGATCCGGACCGCCACCCCGAGGTGACCCGCGCGCTGCGCGACCTCCGCGACGATCCGGACAGCGCGCCCGAGGTCCCCCCGGAGGTGACCGCACGGATCGGGGGCGCGCTGCGCACGGCGTCGGGCAGCGGCGCCCACACCCCCGCCCGCCCGCGCCTGAGCGGAG
>NZ_BCRS01000157.1 GCF_001552715.1 Mycolicibacterium vaccae NBRC 14118 = CIP 105934
CCGGACTGGCTCGACGACATCGCCGAGCCGATCGTGCTGGTGACCACGTCGTCGGTCGGTCAGGCCGACCGGGCACTGGTGGCCGCGGCGATGCGCGCGTTCGAGGACGCTCCGGTGCATGTGGTGGCGAGTCTGCCCGCCGACGGCGACGGCCTGCTGCGTCGCGACCGGCGCGTCACGCTGACCCGGTTCGTTCCGCATTCGCCGGTGCTCGACCGTGCGGTCTGTGTGGTCACCCACGGCGGCATGGGGGTCACGCAGAAGGCCCTCAGTCGCGGGATACCGGTCTGCGCGGTGCCTTTCGGGCGGGATCAGTTCGAGGTGGCGCGCCGCATCGAGGTGGCGCGCTGCGGGGTCCGGCTGCCGGCGCGGCGACTCAGCGCCCAGCGGCTACAGGCCGCGGTGCGTTCGGCGATGACGATGTCGGCCGGTGCGGCCGAGGTGGCCGCGGGCTTCGCCGCGACCGGGGGGATGCGCCGCGGCGCCGACATCGTGGAGGCACACACGGTTTCGGTGTGAGAGCTCATTCACCGCGGGTGCGCTGATAGTGCCTGCGGGCCTTCATTCGGTTGCCGCAGATCGCCATCGAGCACCAGCGGGCGGTGTTGGGCTTGCTGCGGTCGATCAGGAACAGCCGGCACTCGGTGTTCGCGCACGGGCGCAGCCGCCCGGGGCTGGTCTGCCGCAACCCGTCCCAGGCCAGCACTGCGCGCACCGCACCGGAGGCGTCGCTGTCGAGCCGCCAGTGCACGCCGGACCGGTCCGCCGCCGGGACGAGTCGGGCGTCGGCCAGAAACCGCTGCAGCACGGCCGGGGTCCGTTCGCCGCGGATCACCGCCTGCAGGCGGGCGCGGGCGTCGGTCAGCCGGCCCCACTCGGCCTCGGTGGCAGGGACGCCGTGGTCACGCATCCACGACGAGGCGGTCGCGAGGTCGGGCAGCGCGTCGGTCGGCACGCCGTCGACGACGGGGGTGGTGTTGAGCAACGCCAGCAGGAACGCCTCGTCCTCGGGGGTGGTCGCGTACACATCCATCACTAACCTCCAAACGTCTGTTGACAGGTTACAGCTTCCGGCGTTGAATGCGACTAACCAGTAAAACAATTTAAGGAGTTAGTCATGATCGACGTCCATCACCGCTACGCCACCGTCGCCGGCCGCCGGCTGTTCTACCGTGAGGCCGGAACGCCCGGGAACCCGGTGATCGTGCTGCTGCACGGCTTCCCGACGAGCTCGTTCATGTTCCGCACCCTGATCCCCGAGCTCGCCGACCGCTACCACGTGATCGCACCCGACTACCTCGGCTTCGGCTACTCCGACGCACCGCCGGTCGAGGAGTTCGACTACACCTTCGACGCGCTGGCCGACTCGGTGGCCGGCCTTCTGAGTCAACTGGGCGTCGACCGGTACGCGATCTACGTCCAGGACTACGGCGCGCCGGTCGGCTGGCGGCTGGCCCTGCGCGACCCGGAGGCCATCACCGCGATCGTCACGCAGAACGGCAACGGCTACGACGCCGGCTTCGTCGTCGACGGCTGGGTGCCCGTGTGGGATTACCAGCGTGAACAGACCCCAGAGACCGCGGCGGCGCTGCGCGGGATGCTGACCTTCGAGGCGACCAGGAGGCAGTACCTGGCCGGCGTGCCCGACGAGTCCGTGGTCAGCCCGGACACCTGGCACCACGACTACGCGCTGCTGTCGCGCCCCGGCAACGACGCGATCCAGCTCAAGCTGTTCCTCGACTACGCGACGAACCCGAAGATCTACCCGGCGCTGCACGACTACCTGCGCGCCAGCGCGGTGCCGCTGCTCGCGGTGTGGGGCGACAAGGATCCGTTCTTCGGGCCGGACGGCGCCCGCGCGTTCGCCGACGACGCCGTCGACCCCGAGATCCACCTGCTCGACGGCGGCCATTTCCTGTTGGAGAGCGCGCCGACCCAGACGATCGCGCTGATCCGCGACTTCCTGTCCCGTCGGCTGCGGTGATCCCGGCGTGCCCGTCGTCGCCGGGCGATGATTCTCACCCCGCAAACACCCGTTGAACCGGGCCGGGGTGGGGTAGAAGAGGCGGGTGAACGCTACGACGCCGGCGAACCCCAGCCGCGGATCGATCTACCGAAGCCACCTCCGGGCGAGTGCGACCGTCGCGCTGTGGTTCCTCGCGGTGTCCGCGGCCCTGTGGGTGCTGTCCTGGGTGGTCGGCAAGACCTGGGTGGTCCTGCTGCCGGTGCTGCTGGCGCTGATCGTGTGCACGGTGCTCTGGCCCCCGGTGCGCTGGCTGCGCAGCCGTCGGGTCCCGCCGGCGGCCGCGGTGCTGCTGGTCCTCGTGATGGCTCTCGGGGTGGTCGCCGGGGTGGTCGCCGCGGTGGCGCCGGCGGTCGTCGACCAGGCCACCGAGTTGGCCGAACAGGCCACCGCAGGCGTGGTCAAGGTGCGGGACTGGCTGGACGGGCCGCCGCTGAACATCAGTGAGGCCCAGCTGAATTCGGCGGTCGAGGCGATCAACGACACGCTGAACTCCAGCAGCGCGCAGATCGCGTCGGGCCTTTTCACCGGCGTGGGAGCGGCGACGTCGGCGTTGGTCACGTTTTTCACCACGATCGTGGTCGCGTTCTTCCTGCTCAAGGACGGTCCGGCGTTCATCCCGTGGCTGCGGCGCAGCGTGGGGATGCCGGCCGCGCCGCACGTGGCCGCGGTGCTGGAGCGGGTGTGGTCGACGCTGGGCGGGTTCATCCGGACCCAGGCGCTGGTCAGCCTGGTCGACGCGGTGCTCATCGGGATCGGGCTGCTGATCCTGGGGGTGCCGCTGGCGTATGCGCTGGCGATCATCACGTTCATCGGCGGCTTCGTGCCGATCGTCGGCGCGTTCGTGGCGGGCGGTCTGGCGGTGCTGATCGCGCTGGTCGCCAACGGTCCGGTGAACGCGCTGATCGTGCTCGGCATCATCCTGGCGGTGCAGCAACTCGAAGGAAACGTGCTGCAGCCGTGGTTGCAATCGAGGTCGATGAAGCTGCACGCGGTGCTCGTGCTGCTGGCGGTGATGCTGGGCGCCTCGACGTTCGGGGTGATCGGCGCGTTCCTGGCGGTGCCGGTGGCCGCGGCGGTCGCGGTGGTGCTGCGCTACTACGACGAGCAGGTCGCCGCGGCCACGGGGGAGGACCTCGCCGAACCCGAGCCGGGACAGGACGAGGACGACGACGCCGAGGATGCCGAGGAAGCGGTCGACGCCTAGTGCGCCGGGTTCACGGCTGACGCGGTGCCGTCGCGGTGCGCACCTCGGCGACGATGAGGTCGTACATGTAGCGGGTCACCTCGGTGTTGTCGCTCATGACGTTGTAGCCGTGGTCGACGCCGGTGACGTCGTGGTGGCGGACCAGCGCTCCGGCCGCATCCAGCTTCGCCGCGTACCGCGCGCCCTCGTCGCGTAGCCGGTCGTATTCGGTGGTGATGACCAGGGCGGGTGCGATCCCTGCGATGTCGTCGGCGTTGGTTCCCCATGCCGGCGACGCGAGCCGGTGCCTGCGGTGCGCGGGATCGGGGATATAGGCGGTGTCGAATACCTCGCCCATCCACGGTTTGAGCACCGCCCGGCTGCCCAGCGGCGACGCCTTCTCCGCGGTCGGGGTCACCAGGTCCAGCGGTGCGTAGTGCAGCACCTGCAAAGCGATGGCGGGGCCGTGCTGCTCCAGCGCCATGCGGCTGACGGCGGCCGACAGATTGCCGCCGGCGCTCTGGCCTCCGACGCACAGGCGTGCGCCGTCCCAGTCCCGGTCCGGATCGGCCGCCCAGCGCACCACGTCGAGCAGTTGTTCGGCTGCGGCGGGAAACCGGTGGCCGGGCGCCAGCACGTAGTCGACGTTGACGACCACGACGCCGGCGTGCGCGGCCAGGTACCGACACCACGGGTCGTCCTGCTCGGGGTGCCCGACGACGAAGCCACCGCCGTGCACGTTGACGTAGACGGCGGGTCGGTCGGTGGTGTCGGCACGCGGGCGGTAGATGGTCCCCGAGGCCGGAGGCCGGTAGATGGTCACCGGCGTGGGTCCGTGGCGGGTGACGACGACGTCGTCGCTGCGGTCGCCTTCGATGTCGGGGAAGCGCACACCGGGTTTCGGCGCGGGCCTGACCACCCGGGCGAAGACGCGGGCCAGCGCGTCGGCTACGGGCGGCCGGGACAGTATCGACATGTCATCCCCCCTTGCGAATTCGGCGCGCTATGCGACACAAGGTGTCGCCTAGCGCGCCGAATTCACTGGTCAGCGCGCGAACATCAGTGCGCGCTTGACCTCCTGGATCGCCTTGGTCACCTGGATGCCACGGGGGCAGGCTTCGGTGCAGTTGAAGGTGGTGCGGCAGCGCCACACACCGTCGACGTCGTTGAGGATGTCCAGCCGCTCGGCGGCGCCCTCGTCCCGCGAATCGAAGATGAACCGATGGGCGTTGACGATCGCGGCGGGCCCGAAGTAAGAGCCCTCGCTCCAGTACACCGGGCAGCTGGTGGTACAGCAGGCGCACAGGATGCACTTGGTGGTGTCGTCGTAGCGGGCGCGGTCGGTCTGGCTCTGGATCCGTTCCCGCGTGGGCTGATTGCCCGACGTGATCAGGTACGGCTTGATCGCGCGGAACGCGTCGAAGAACGGCTCCATGTCGACGACGAGGTCCTTCTCCACGGGCAGGCCGCGGATCGGCTCGATCGTGATGGTGAGCTGCTTCTTCGGGTTCTTCGGCAGCATGTCGCGCATCAGCACCTTGCACGCCAGCCGGTTGACGCCGTTGATGCGCATCGCATCCGAGCCACACACGCCGTGCGCGCAGGACCGGCGGAACGTCAAAGTCCCGTCCAGGTACCACTTCACGTAGTGCAGCAGGTTCAGCAGCCGGTCGCTCGGCAGGCACGGCACCCGGAAGCTCTGCCAGCCGGCGTCGTCGGGCGATTCCGGGTTGAACCGGGCGATCTTCAGCGTCACCATCACCGCGCCCTCGGGCACGGGGGGCGTCTCTTGCTTGTCCAGAACAGGTGCGCTCATCAGTACTTCCGTTCCATCGGCTCGTACCGCGTCATGACGACGGGCTTGTAGTCCAATCGGATGTCGGAGAGCAGATCGGTGCCCTCCTTGTACGCCATGGTGTGGCGCATGTAGTTGGTGTCGTCGCGGTTGGGGTAGTCCTCGCGGGCATGTCCACCGCGAGATTCCTTGCGGTTCAACGCCCCCACCACGGTGACCTCGGCCAGCTCCAGCAGGAAGCCCAGCTCGATGGCTTCGAGCAGGTCGCTGTTGTAGCGCTTGCCCTTGTCCTGCACCGTGATTCGCGAGTACCGCTCCTTCAGCGCGTGGATGTCGGTCAGCGCCTGCTTGAGGGTCTCCTCGGTGCGGAACACCGCGGCGTTGTTGTCCATCGACTGCTGCAGCGCACCGCGGATGTCGGCGACGCGCTCGTTGCCGTGCTCGCTCAGGATGTCGCCGACCCAACCGACGACCATGTCCGCGGGCTTCTCCGGCAGGTCGACGAAGTCGTGGCCCAGCGCGTAGTTCGCCGCGGCGATGCCGGCGCGGCGGCCGAACACGTTGATGTCCAGCAGCGAGTTGGTGCCCAGTCGGTTGGCGCCGTGCACCGACACGCACGCGCATTCACCGGCGGCGTACAGGCCGGGGATGACTGTGGTGTTGTCCGAGAGCACCTGGCCGTTGACGGTGGTCGGGATGCCGCCCATGACGTAGTGGCAGGTCGGGTAGACCGGCACCAGCTCCTTGACCGGGTCCACGCCGAGGTAGGTGCGGGCGAACTCGGTGATGTCGGGCAGCTTGGCTTCCAGCACGTCCTCGCCGAGGTGGCGCACGTCGATGTAGACGTAGTCCTTGTTCGGTCCGGCGCCGCGGCCCTCCAGCACCTCCAGCACCATCGAGCGGGCCACGATGTCACGTGGGGCAAGGTCGACGATCGTCGGCGCGTAGCGCTCCATGAAGCGTTCGCCGTCACCGTTGAGCAGCCGGCCGCCCTCGCCGCGCACGGCCTCGGAGATCAGGATGCCCAGGCCTGCCAGACCTGTCGGGTGGAACTGGTGGAACTCCATGTCCTCCAGCGGAAGTCCCTTGCGGAAGATGATGCCGAGCCCGTCGCCGGTCAGCGTGTGCGCGTTCGAGGTGGTCTTGTACATCCGGCCCGAGCCGCCGGTGGCGAACACGATCGCCTTGGCGTGGAACACGTGGATGTCGCCGGTGGCCAGCTCGTAGGCGATGACGCCGGTGGCCACCGGGCCGGACGGCGTCTCGGTCAGCGAGATGTCGAGGGCGTAGAACTCGTTGAAGAACTCGACGTCGTGCTTGACGCAGTTTTGGTACAGCGTCTGCAGGATCATGTGGCCGGTGCGGTCGGCGGCGTAACAGGCGCGGCGCACGGGCGCCTTGCCGTGGTCGCGGGTGTGCCCGCCGAAGCGGCGCTGGTCGATGCGGCCCTCGGGGGTGCGGTTGAACGGCATCCCCATCTTCTCCAGGTCGAGCACCGCGTCGATGGCCTCCTTGGCCATGATCTCGACGGCGTCCTGGTCGGCCAGGTAGTCACCGCCCTTGACGGTGTCGAACGTGTGCCACTCCCAGTTGTCTTCCTCGACGTTGGCCAGCGCGGCGCACATGCCGCCCTGCGCGGCGCCGGTGTGGCTGCGCGTCGGGTAGAGCTTGGTCAGCACCGCGGTCCGGACCCGGGGGCCGGCCTCGACGGCCGCCCGCATGCCTGCTCCACCGGCGCCGACGATGACGACGTCGTAGCGGTGTTCAATGATCATTTCTGGATCACTCGGCCTTTCCGGTCAGGAAATCGTCGCGTCGAACGTCAGCAGCACGTAGGTCCCCAGGACCAGGGTGAACACGATCGACAGCGCCAGCAAGGTGTTGAGCCAGAACTTGGTCGAGTCCTTGCGGGTGTAATCGGCGATGATCGTGCGCATCCCGTTACCGCCGTGCAGCTGGGCCAGCCACAACAGCAGCAGGTCCCAGGTCTGCCAGAACGGCGACGACCAGCGCTCGGCGACGTAGTTGAAATCGATGCGGTAGACGCCGTCTTCCCACATCAACATGATGAACAGGTGGCCCAGTGCGAGGAAGACGAGCACGATGCCCGAGAACCGCATGAACAGCCAGGTGTACTTCTCGAAGTTCGGCATCCCGCCTGAGCGGCGCGGCGAGCGCGGGTTGTCCAGGCCGGCGGGCCGGTCGTAGCTGCGCTGCATGACGGGTGCGGGCCCGCCACGCTCGGAGACGTGGTCGTACGGGTTCTCGGCCCGTCCGGCGGCGGTCACAGGAACCGCTCCGCCATGTGCATACCGATCACGCCGAGCGAGGCGATCATGACGGCCAGCCAGATGCCGGCGATCACCCACAGCATCAGCCGCTGGTACTTCGGTCCGTGTTGCCAGAAGTCGATCAGGATCACCCGAACTCCGTTGAGTGCGTGGAAGAGCACGGCGGCGACGAGGCCGATCTCCATGAGCCCGACGATCGGGGTCTTGTAGGTCTCGATGACCTCGTTGTAGGCCTGCGGGCTCACCCGCACCAGGGCGGTGTCGAGCACGTGCACGAACAGGAAGAAGAAGATGGTCGCACCAGAGATGCGGTGCAGCACCCACGACCACATGCCCGGGTCGCCGCGGTAGAACGTGCGGCGGCGCTGCGGGTGTGATCGCGGTGCCGGTATGTCGGTATCAGCGGATGTCGCCGTACTCATGTGACCC
The DNA here is from genome assembly GCF_001552715.1 of Mycolicibacterium vaccae NBRC 14118 = CIP 105934. GTDB lineage: Bacteria > Actinomycetota > Actinomycetes > Mycobacteriales > Mycobacteriaceae > Mycobacterium > Mycobacterium vaccae. Next base: position 7,725 of record NZ_BCRS01000157.1, read on the forward strand.
TCCAACGCCATCGGTGGACGTCTGAAGCTCGCCCCTGCTGACCGGAGCCCCAAACCTCGGGGCGACTCTAATCCCCTACGTGCTGTGGAACGAACTAGCGTGAGGCCGTATGCCCTGCTTCCAGGGTAGAAGTTAGGGTCGCCTATCTGGGACTTCGGGTCACGGGACGGGGTGTTCGGAATGGATTCAGAGTCGGCTCGGGTGGCGTGACGTGACGCCGAATATCGACTGGAACATATTGCGCCGCAAGGCAATCGATGCGTCGGAGCACGCCTACGCGCCGTATTCGCGATTCCGGGTGGGCGCGGCCGCGCTGGTCGACGATCGGCGGATGGTCGCCGGCTGCAATGTGGAAAATGTCTCATATGGCCTAGGTCTCTGTGCCGAGTGCGCAGTGGTCTGTGCCCTACATTCCGGCGGCGGCGGACGGCTGGTCGCGCTGTCGTGCGTGGGGCCCGACGGGGAGTTGCTGATGCCCTGCGGACGGTGCCGCCAGCTACTCCTCGAACACGGCGGGCCCGACATGCTGATCGACCATCCGCTCGGCCCGCGGCCGCTGCGCGAACTGCTTCCCGACGCGTTCGGCCCCGACGATCTGGCCCGAAATCGGCTGCCCGCCGAGGAAACACCGTGACCGGCCTCACATCCGGGATGTCACATCTGGACGCGCCGACGGTGATCCGGACCAAGCGTGACGGCGGTGTGCTGTCCGACGCGGCGATCGACTGGGTGATCGACGGCTACACCCACGGCCGCGTGGCGGACGCGCAGATGTCGGCGCTGCTGATGGCGATCTTCCTGCGCGGCATGACCAACGGCGAGATCGCCCGCTGGACCGCCGCGATGATCGACTCGGGGGAGCGGCTGGACTTCCGCGACCTGCGCCGGGACGGCAAACCGCTGAGGCTCGTCGACAAACACTCCACCGGCGGTGTGGGGGACAAGATCACGATCCCGCTGGTGCCTGTGGTGATGGCCTGCGGCGGCGCCGTGCCGCAGGCGGCCGGGCGGGGCCTCGGTCACACCGGCGGCACGCTGGACAAATTGGAGTCGATCCCCGGATTCACCGCCGAGATCCCCAAAGGCCAGATCCGCCAACAACTCTGCGAGCTCGGCGCGGCGATCTTCGCCGCCGGGGAGCTCGCCCCGGCCGACCGCAAGATCTACGCGCTGCGCGACGTCACCGCCACCACGGAGTCGCTGCCCCTGATCGCGAGCTCGGTGATGAGCAAGAAGATCGCCGAGGGCGCCCGTGCGTTGGTGCTCGACACCAAGGTCGGTTCCGGGGCGTTTCTGGCCACCGAGGCCGAGTCCCGGCAACTGGCGCGCACCATGGTCGACCTCGGCGCCGAGCACGGTGTGCCGACCCGGGCGCTGCTGACCGACATGAACACCCCGCTGGGCCGCACCGTCGGCAACGCCGTTGAGGTCGTCGAATCGCTGGAGGTGCTCGAAGGCGGAGGTCCCGACGACGTCGTCGAGCTGACGTTGGCGCTGGCCCGGGAGATGTGTGAGGCCTCGGGCCTGGACGGCGTCGATCCGGGGCAGACGCTGCGCGACGGCACCGCGATGGACTGCTTCCGCCGGCTGGTCGCCGCGCAGGGCGGAGACGTCACCAAACTTTCCGCCGACGTTCTGCCGTTGGGTAGGCATTCCGACACCGTGCGCGCCCCGCGCGGTGGCACCATGGGAGACATCGACGCGATGGCGGTGGGACTGGCGGTGTGGCGGCTGGGAGCGGGCCGCTCGGCCCCCGGTGAACAGGTGCAGTTCGGCGCCGGAATGCGCATCCATCGCCGACCCGGGGAGCCCGTCGCCGCTGGTGAGCCGCTGTTCACCCTCTACACCGACACCCCGGAACGGCTCGCCGGCGCAGCGGCCGAACTCGACGGCGCGTGGAGCGTCGCCGATCACCCCCCGCCCGGACGTCCGCTCATCATCGATCGGATCAGCATCTAGAAAGGCTCCGTCGTGAGAAAGGCCCTGTCGTGACGACACCGTTGACGTTCGACAACATCCGGCGCGCACCCAAGGCGCTGCTGCACGACCACCTCGACGGCGGCCTGCGACCGTCGACGGTGCTGGACCTGGCCGAGCAGTACGGCTACGAGGACCTGCCGGCCACCGACGTCGACGGCCTCGCCACGTTCTTCCGCACCGCCGCGCACAGCGGATCGCTGGAGCGCTACCTGCAGCCGTTCGCCCACACCGTCGGCGTCATGCAGACCCCGGACGCGCTGCACCGCGTCGCCCGCGAATGCGTCGAGGACCTGGCCGACGACAACGTCGTCTACGCCGAGATCCGGTTCGCCCCCGAGCTGCACATCGACGGCGGGCTGAGCCTGGACGCCGTCGTCGACGCCGTGCTGGCCGGGTTCGCCGACGGCGAGAAGGCCGCCGCTGCCGACGGCCGCACCATCACCGTGCGCTGTCTGGTGACTGCGATGCGGCACGCCGCACGGTCGCGCGAGATCGCCGAACTCGCGATCCGGTTCCGCGACAAAGGCGTGGTCGGGTTCGACATCGCGGGCGCGGAGGCCGGTTACCCGCCCACCCGTCACCTCGACGCGTTCGAGTACATGCGAAGCAACAACGCACGCTTCACCATTCACGCAGGCGAGGCGTTCGGCCTGCCCTCCATCCACGAGGCGATCGCGTTCTGCGGGGCCGATCGGCTCGGCCACGGGGTGCGCATCGTCGACGACATCGAACTTGACGCCGATGGCAACGCGAAGTTGGGCCGGCTGGCCTCACTGTTGCGGGACAAGCGGATTCCGTTCGAGATGTGCCCCAGCTCCAACGTGCAGACCGGCGCGGTCGCCAGCATCGCCGAGCATCCGTTCGATCAGCTGGCCCGGCTGCGGTTCCGGGTCACGGTCAACACCGACAACCGGCTGATGAGTGACACCACGATGAGCATGGAGATGCTGCGCCTGGCCGAGACGTTCGGATACGGGTGGAGCGATCTGGAACGCTTCACGATCAACGCCATGAAGTCGGCGTTCATCGCGTTCGACCAGCGGCTGGCGATCATCGACGAGGTGATCAAGCCGCGCTACGCCGTGCTGGTCGGCTAGCGAACCGGGCGCGCCGGATTCACTCCTCGCGGAGGCGGGACTCCGCGAACGACTCCAGCGACTCCCACTGCGCGACCGCGTCGGCGTACGGCCCGCTCGGCCGCGGCTTCGCGGGGTCGAGCACGTGGGCGATCACCTTGCCGAGCGCGGTGTCGGGGGCGAGCTTGGCCTCGACACCGGTGTCCTCGGAGTAGTCGCCGATGTCGCGCAGCAGCTCGACGGCGAGCTCGAGCTGGTCGCGGTCGAGCGCGTCCGGGCCCTCGGCCAGGTCGTCGACGATGCCGGTGAGCACGTAGATGTTGTCGTCGGTGACCTCGACGCGCAGCGAGCCGTCGGTCGCCGCGGTGCGGATGTCGTCGTAGGTGGCCAGGTCGGACAGGTCGTGGTCGTGTTCGTCGGCCAGGTAACGGGCCAGCGTGCGCTCCGACGGGAACACACTGATCCGGCCGTTGCGGCCGAGGAAGATCGGGTGGTCGTCGAGGTAGCAGCGCAGCGTGAAGAACGTGCCGCGGCTGGTCATGATCCGGACGGGGTCGATGCCGACCCGCGCCCAGAAGTCCTTGTCGCTGCCCAGCACCTTGGTCGCGGCTTCGGCGGCCAGCGAGTCGGACTCCTCCTCGGTGTCCACGATGTCGTCGATGATCAGGTCGTCCTCGTCGGGCTCCGGTGCCGGCTCGTCGAGCTCGGCCTGGGCCTTCTGCACCGCGGCGCTGTCCACGTCGGGGATGGTGATGATCGCGTCGAGCGCCTCGATGACCTTGTCCCAGCCCCTGGCGATGATCTTCTCGATCTCGGCCCAGCGCTTGCGGCCGGCGCGACCGGCGAACGCCTCGACGCCGCCGCCGACGGTGCCCAGCATCGGGTTGCCGTTGAAGAACTTCGTGACCGCGGGAAGCTCGCACACCGAACCCATCGACGACACCACCGCCAGCGCGCCGTGCAGCGCCCGCACGCTGTCCTCGGTCGGCTTGTGCGCGAGCAACTCCTCGAGGACGACCAGGTCGTGGGTGTGGTCCTCGGTCGGTGCGAGCCGGTGGGCGTTGGCCTCGGTGAGCTTCTGCCACGCCGGGTGGTCCACCAGGTCGTTGTCGGTGCTGGTGCGGACGAATGCGGTCAGGTCGGCCACCGACTCGAGGACGTAGAGGTCCTCGTCCTTGCCGAGGAAGGCCTCCCACTCGTCGCCGTCGGCGCGCCACCGCGGCGCCCACAGTGTGTACACGTCGCCCTTGGTCAGCGTCAGCCCGATCGGCACGATGTCAGCAGCCATGCGGCACAGCCTAACGACCTGGTCTGGGGGCCTCGTGGGCATGGCTGTGCTTTGCCCCGGGCGCGTCGCACCGTTGCCGTACCGCAACCCGTTCGACGCTTGGGATGTTCGTCAAGCCTGCCATGATCGCCGGATGACCAGACTCGGCCTGCACGGCCTCGGTATCGGTGCGGGTGCGCAGCGCACCGTCATCGATGCGGTGGCGGCGGCGGCCGAGCGTTCGGGCTTCGCGACGTTGTGGGTCGGTGAGCATGTGGTGATGGTCGACGAGCCGGAGTCGACCTATCCCTACAGCGACGACGGCCAGTTGACGATCTCCCCGCAGACCGACTGGCTGGACCCACTCGTGACGCTGAGCTTCGCCGCGGCGGCGACCAACCGCATCGAGTTGGCCACCGGGGTGCTGCCGCTACCCGAACGCAACCCGGTCATCACCGCCAAGCAGGCCGCGTCGCTGGACCGGATGACCGGCGGCCGGCTGTCGCTCGGCGTCGGCATCGGGTGGTCGAAGGAGGAGTACGACGCCCTCGGCGCGCCGTTCGACGGGCGCGAACGCCGGTTGGCCGAATACGTCGCGGCGATGCGCACCCTGTGGCGCGACGACGTCGCGTCGTTCTCCGGAGAGTTCGTGTCCTTCGACCGGGTGCGCGTGAATCCGAAACCCCACGGCCGGTCGATCCCGATCGTGCTGGGCGGCAACTCTGACGCGGCGTTGCGCCGCGTTGCCGAGTGGGGTGACGGCTGGTACGGCTTCCACCTGGCCGACGTGGAGGAGGCGGCCTCGCGGGCGTCGAAGCTGCGGGCGCTGTGCCGGCAGGTGGGCCGCGACCCGGCCGACCTGAGGTTGGCGGTCTCGCTGCAGGACCCGGTGCCCGCAGACTCGGGCCGGCTGGCCGACGCCGGCATCGACGAGCTGGTGCTCGTCGCCTCCCCGCCCGCGGATCCCATCGCCGCCGAGGCGTGGATCTCCGAGCTGGCCGGCAAGTGGATGCGGGTACGCACCTGACCTGACCGCGCTCACCTTTGCGCCGAGATTGCATCTCGCGTGGCGAAATGCGGGTGCCGACCGCGTGGAATGCGATTTCGGCGGGCGGGTGGGTCAGGCGGTGGGCCGCCAGAAGCCCTGAAATCCCTGACCGGCATTGGCGGTGCGAACGGGCGACAACTGCACCGGATCCCCGGCCTCGACCATGATGCCGTTGCCGACGATCATCGCGACGTGGCCGTCCCAGACCGCGAGGTCTCCGGGCAGCACGGATCCCGCGGCGACCGCGCCCCCGACGTCCTGTTCCTGGGCCAGCCGTGGAAGGTCGAGGCCCGCCTCCCGATACGCCCACTGCGTCAGCCCGCTGCAGTCCAGGCCGACCCCCGGCGTGGTGCCGCCCCACTGATAGGGCACGCCGAGCTGGGTCAGCGCGTGCCGGACGGCGCCGGCCGCCACCGCGTTGGGCGCCATCACGACCGTCCCGTCGGGCAGTCGCACGGCCACGCCTTCACCGAACGACGCCGCGTCCGGAGTCTCCGCACTGTCGGGACGGGTGAACGCGGCGAACTCCCCGGAGCCGGCACCGGAACCCAGACCGCCGGAACCCAGGGCGGCGGGCGCCACACCGAAGCCCGGACCTGCGCTGCCCGGACCGACGCCGCCC